>JAWSVD010000178.1:0-3772 GCA_033852095.1 Granulosicoccaceae bacterium
CCCATCGGTGTGGTGTAGCCAGGAAATAGCGGAGCGGTATCCGGGTTTGCGCAGCAAACGTAATCTCGGGTCATAGACTGAGCTCAAGCCGTGTTCGGCGATGCATTGAGCACCGTATCGCCGATGCGCGAGCGGCGCAGCGGTCCTGCGGAGCTGGCACTGAGCGACGCCCGCGCAGTGATTGCACGCTAGCTATCGATGTTAGCGGCGTTTCCCCCTATCATGTCGATTCTTCTTTGAGTCCTCCGTAGGTTATTGTCGTGAACACTAGTGCTTTTCAAACGCTGCCCTTGTTACCCGAATTGCAGCAGAACTTAGAGAGCCTGGGGTTTTCGCAGATGACGCCCGTGCAGGAAGAGGCGCTGCCGGTGGTCATGGCGGGCAAGGATCTGATAGCACAAGCGAAAACGGGCTCGGGCAAGACAGCGGCCTTCGGCCTGGGGCTGCTGCAGCAGCTGGACCGGGACGCCTTTGAACCGCAGGCGCTGATCCTAGCCCCCACCCGGGAGCTCGCCGAGCAAATAGCGGTGGAAATCCGCCGGCTCGCGCGCACCATGCAGAACACCAAGGTGCTGACCCTGGTGGGCGGGGTGCCCCTGCCGCCACAGGCCAATGCGCTGGCCAAGGGTGCTCAGATCATTGTCGGCACGCCCGGCCGGGTCGAAGATCACCTGGGCAAGGGCACACTGAAGCTGGGCACCTTACAGACATTGGTGCTCGACGAAGCGGATCGCATGCTGGAGATGGGCTTTCAAGAGAGCATTGAAAAAATCGTCAGCAATACCCCGAACTCACGTCAGACGCTGCTGTTCAGCGCCACCTTCCCCGCGCGCATCGAAGGCATCGCCAAAAAGGTGATGAAAAAACCGGTGCGTGTCACGGTGCAGCACGCGGACGACGGGGCCAACATTGAACAGTGTTTCTATCAAATAACGGACGACGCGGAGCGGTTGATCGCCCTGCAGCTGGTATTGCAGCAGCACCGGCCGCAATCAGCCCTGATATTTTGCGCCACCAAAATAGACGTGCGCGAAGTGACTGAGCAGCTGCGCCGCCGCGGACACGGTGTGCTGGCACTGCACGGTGACTTGGAGCAGCGCGACCGGGATATGGTCATGGTGCGCTTCGCCAACAAGAGCACGCCCTTGTTAGTGGCGACCGACGTCGCCGCGCGCGGCTTGGACATCCATGATTTGGATCTGGTAATCAATTACCAGCCAGCCCGTGAGCCGCAAGTCTACATCCACCGCATTGGCCGCACCGGCAGAGCGGGCGGAACCGGCATAGCCTGCACCTTGTTCACCGAGCGCGAAGCCTTCAAGCTGAAGCTTGCGAGCAAGCAATTCGACGCTGAAAAATCACCCTTGCCACTGCCTGCAGCCAAGTTGCTAGACCGTCTGCCACTGCGCAGTGGCTGGCTCACGCTGCTGATCGAAGGTGG
Organism: Granulosicoccaceae bacterium; assembly: GCA_033852095.1. Lineage (GTDB taxonomy): Bacteria > Pseudomonadota > Gammaproteobacteria > CALCKW01 > CALCKW01 > CALCKW01. The sequence goes on from JAWSVD010000178.1 coordinate 1,442, forward strand.
CAAGAAAAACAAGATTCGCCCCGGTGACCTGGTGGGGGCGATCACGGCAGACGGCGCCTTCAGCGGCGATCAACTTGGCAAGATAACGGTGCAGGCCACGCGCAGCTACGTGGCGGTCGAGCGCAGTGCGGGCAAAGCTATTTTGGCGAAACTGGCCGGCGGAAAAATCAAAGGAAAATTGTCCAAGGCGCGTTTGATCGGCGATTGATTGCGGGCATAGGGCTCTCGTCCGCGGTGATCGCTTCGGCAATGTTGGGGTGTGTGTCGCCAGGAATTTGCGCAGCGGCATGCGCGAAGCGGAGGGTGCGAATTCATTCGCAGGTCTATCCAGTTGGGCATGTCGCGCAGGCGCCGGCGGCTTGTGCGCCCTACGGGCCGGTGCGGGTGTTGTAGGGCGTATAAGCGAAGCGCATCCGCGGCGATGTTGGGCCGGGCGCTGGCCTTCCGGTCTGCGCGGGGGTTGGCGACTTGAAACTTGCTGCCGGCGTTTCCACGATGCTGGCTCAGGTGTCGTCCGGAAGGGTGTCCGGGTTTGAGCGGCAAACTTCATCTCGCGTTATGCGCCGAACCCAAACCGTGTGCGAATGGTTGTGGCCGCTTAAGTCAGCTCTGCGCTTGTTTGTTATTGAGCACCGCACGCACGCCGATCACAATCAGTGCCGTCGCGACGATGGCTTGCCAGCGCAGGGTTTCCCCCATGAACAACAGCCCCCACACATAACCAAGCAGCGGGATGATGTAGTTTATTTGCGCGAACTTGTTTGCCGACACCTGGCCCAGCAGTGAAAAATAGAGCACCGCGGCGCCACCCGTACAGGCGAATCCTAGGATCAATAACGCAACCCAAGTCTGACCCGACTGGGGCAGGGGGGCCGTGGGGCTCTCCATCAGGGCAAAGGGCAGTGCGCACAGGGCGGCGAGCCAGAGTGTGGCGGCGATGCTGCACAGTGACGAGGTGGAACCAAGCTTGCGCACCAGGGTGGCTGACAAGGCATAACAAACAGCGCCCACCACCACCAGCAGTTGCCCCCAAGCGCCGCCAAGGCCCGCGGCCACGTCTGTGCCCACCAGAAAGATCAGACCGAAAAATCCCAGTGCCAAACCGCCCACTTGTTTTGCGCTGAGCATTTCTTTCAGCAACACCCAGGCGAAGGCGAAGGTGGCCAGGGGCATGGTGCCGATGAGTACGGCGGCGATGCCGCTGTCGATGGTCTGTTCGCCCGCGTGGATAAAGGCAAAGGGCATGGCGTTGCCGAGCACAGCGGCAACCGCAATGACGGGCCAGTGGGATCGCTGCGGCAGCGCATCACGTTTCAGCAGGGCCACGGCGCTGATAACCAGTGCGCCGAGCACCAGCCGCCACACCGCCAGCCAAGTCGGGGTGATGTCGGCGGTCAGCAGCTTTATCCAGAGAAAGGAGGTGCTCCAGATAAGCACCAAGGCCGCAAATTGCAAGGAGATTCGCTGTTGTGTTGTCATCAATCTAGGGCATATACAGTCGTATTAGGAGTGTCAGTGTACCTTAACGAAGACTGCCCTTGGCCTTGGTATGGCTCTTGTTTGTGGCTAGTCGATGGCTACCCTCTAGAGACAACAAGGATGTTCGATGGCGCTCAAACGGCAGGAGAAAAAATTTCTCATCGGTATCGGTATTTTTGGATTTGCCATCGCCTTGTTTCTGTTGTTGTCGCCTCTGTTGTCGGCTCTGTCAGACAGGGATGCGCCGCCAGAGCCCAGTGAAGAACATGTCCGGGTGGAGCTGGCGAACCCTGGCCTGAGCCCGCCCAAGATAGAAAAGAAGACAGTTGAAATACCGGAAAAGAAACAGCCAAAGGAAGTGCCTGAAAAACCAGAAGAAGCTGCAAAACAGCCCAAAACGGCGGTCTTGGTGTTGGAAAAACCGACCGCTATCCCGACTGAATATTTTGAGGACGGCAGTGGCGTAGCGCCAGTGCCCCGGGTGGTCGAGCGCTATCTGGAGAAGATCAACAATGGCTCACGGTTTATCGGCCGTCTGGAGGCCATCGCCCTGCGTGATAACAACGTGCTGGAAGAGCAGCGAAAGGGTGTCGAGTTATCCCAGCCACTGAGCTTGCAGCAGGGCAGCAGCACCAAAGTGATCTCCTTTAACATGAAGATAAAAACGCCTTTTCTCTCGGCGCACTTCGACACTGCCGCGCTGAACAACTACGCCGGGGACGTCTTGGTGGAGTGGATTGATCAGAGCACGAACAGCCGCGTGGAGCTGTTTTTTACCCCGCTGGTGCTGGCGGGCAGTGAAGGGCACTTCCGCTTGAAAATGCCCGAAGACATCAAACCGCCGGCGAGTGA
>JAWSVD010000178.1:3782-4155 GCA_033852095.1 Granulosicoccaceae bacterium
CGTCCCCGCACCACCTGTGTAGGGGAGATTGGGCGCAGGCGCATGGCCGGCATGCCTCGCATTCAACGCTCAAACACGGCTCGGGTGCGGTGCATGATGCGAATCTAAGTTTGCTGCGCAAACCCGGATACCGCTGCGCTATTTCCGGGCTACATATGCGCCCAGCACCGGAGCATGCGTCATCACCGATTTTGTAGCCCGTCATGGAGCGGAGCGCATTGCGGGAAGCGCCGCGGAGCAAGCTTTAATTCGTCGAGGTCAGCGTAACTCGGTTAGTCGCGCACGCTCGTCAGCATCGCCGCGGATGCGCTTCGCTTCTACCGCCCTACGGATTTGAGCCCGCACCAGCCCTGTAGGGCAGTATATGGTCTCC
>JAWSVD010000179.1:0-4118 GCA_033852095.1 Granulosicoccaceae bacterium
GGTGCTCAAAACCTGCCACAAGATCGACAATCACGGCGTGCCAGAGTCGGTGGACATGATAGCCGCCACCAAGACCACTGTGCCTCTGTTGGTACAGACGCTCATCGACCGCTGTATGCAGATACACGGCGCCGGCGGTTTGACCGAGGACTATTTTATGGCCGAGGCCTTTAACTACGCGCGTTGGTGTCGCCAGGCCGATGGCCCGGATCAGGTTCACCAGATGGCGCTGGGCAAGAAGATCATCGACCGCTACTCGGCCGCGTGATTTCAGGAGACGCAGCATGACCGCATCAGCAACAGTAGATTTTGACCTAGACAAACTGGCCGACTATCTGGAACAGCGGGTAGAGGGCTTTCGGGGGCCCCTGAGCGCCGAGAAGTTTGCCGGCGGTCAGTCCAATCCGACCTTTATGATCACGGCGGCCAGCGGCAAGTATGTGTTGCGCCGCAAGCCGCCCGGTGTGCTGCTAAAGTCGGCCCACGCGGTGGATCGCGAGTTTCGCGTGATCTCGGCGCTGGCCGAATCCGAGGTGCCTGTGGCCAAGGTTTATCACCTGTGTGAAGACGACAGCGTCATCGGTAGCATGTTTTACCTGATGGAATTTATCGACGGCCGCGTGCTGTGGGATCCGGCCCTGCCTGAGTCCAGCGTTGAGCAGCGCGGCGCTGTCTTTGCTGAGATGAGCCGCGTGCTGGCCTGCCTGCACTCGGTGGATATAGACGCGGTGGGTCTCGGTGACTATGGCAAGCCTGGCAATTACTTCGAGCGTCAGCTTGGGCGCTGGAGTCAGCAGTACCGCGCCTCAGAGACAGAGGCCATCCCCGAGATGGAAACCTTGATGGCCTGGCTGCCCGCCAATATGCCAGCGGGCGATGGCCGGGTGGGGCTGGTCCACGGCGATTTCCGTTTGGACAACATGATGTTTCACCCGGCTGACTCGAAGGTCTTGGCGCTGGTGGATTGGGAGCTCTCGACCCTCGGTCACCCGTTTGCCGACCTGGCCAACCAGTGTATGCAGCTGCGCATGCGTCACAACTCCATCATGTCGGGTCTCGGCGGGATTGATCGTGCGGCGCTGGGCATTCCCTCGGAAGAGCACTACGTGGCGCAGTACTGCGAGCGCATGGGCCTGGATGGTATTCCTCACTGGAATTTCTATCTGGCCTTTAGCTTCTTCCGCTTTGCGGCGATCTTGCAGGGCGTAAAAAAGCGCGCCCTTGATGGCAACGCCTCCAGCGACAAGGCGTTGAAAATGGGTGAGCTGGTGCTGCCGCTGGCGAAGATGGGCGCCGAATTGATCGACTAGCTCAAGAGAATAACAGAGAGGGGAGAATATAAGGGGACAGGTAGGGCAAGGGAGGAAAGCCGCTCAAACGGATGTCACCACACTTTTTGGCCTGACGAGGGGAGTGGTTCCGGACGCTTGTATCTGTGATGGATGCGCGCCAGACTAGCGCGCATTCCTATTCGTGAGAAACGCCGTGAAAAACCTGTTCGCCTATGGCACGTTGATGTGTGACGACATCATGCAAGAAGTCTCCACGCTCGCACTCGCGGGAGAACGTGCCTTGTTGTCTGGCTACAGTCGTCGAGCGGTGGTAGACCATGCTTTCCCAGCCTTGATCGAATCCACGGGGGGGCAGCTGTGGGGGGTCTTGTACCGGGAAGTCCCAGAAGACGGCTGGTTGCGACTCGATCGATTTGAGGGGGCAATGTATGCGCGCCGAGCGGTGCAAGTGCAGTAGGCTTCGGGAGAGATGGTCGAGGCAGATGCTTACGTGGTCGAAGACGCGTATCGCGAGATGGTCAGTTCGGAGCTTTGGGACTACGAGGATTTTCTCGACAAAGGCCGCCAACAGTTCGAATCTAATTACGTCGGTTATAAGGCGCTCTGAAATCCAGTATTAGCTGAAGGTATTCATCGGAAATGATGGGTGTCACCGTTTTCGGTTTTCGATGAGTAAACATGTTAAGTAAATGCCGCTGTAACACTAAGAAAAATCATGCATCGAGGTGTGTGGCTGTAATCGGGGATTTCTCTTAGGGATTCAGGGATCTGTTACCGATGACACACTAATGAAAAATAAGTAACTGCCGATAAATAGGAAATTACTATACGCTTTAGAAATGTGCTCCGTTTTTAGTATGCCCCTTACCCTCGTTATCGTTGATAGCAATTACCCCTCTAATTTAAAACCCTTTTACGCCTGGCTATTGCTTAGATTAGCAACGAGGACTGATTTGTCGCACCGAGGGGCGAGCTTGAATTTGAACAGGGGTTCCCTAGCCAGTGTCGAAGTGAGCCGGAAGACCCATCAATGTTTAAAAACGTCATGCCAGTACTTTTCGCTTGCACTATTTCAACGATAGTTGCGGTAACTGCGACGTATATTACGTTATCCAAACACCCTGATCTAACACCTGCTGATGGCGTATTGGTTAATGGTATGAGCTACCATGGCGACCTGGTGAACGGACTTCTACAAGGGAATGCCGTACTAGAAGATGCTTCAGGCGAGCGTTACAGTGGCTTTTTTGTAGACGGAATGATGCAAGGGCAAGGCACCTATACTGATGGAATAGGGGGCCACTACACCGGAGCGTTTGTCGATGGCAGCATACACGGCGAAGGCGTATATACGTATTTCGACGAATCCAAATACGCAGGGTTCTTCAAAAAAGGCACACGGTACGGCAGGGGGAAACTCACCTACACCAACGGCGATCTTTATGAAGGTGAATTCTCAGAAGGATTCATGCATGGAGAGGGGCGTTTTGTTTTTCACGATTCTTCATCATACACTGGGCGTTTTGAAAAGAACGCGTTCGTCGAGGGAAAGGCCGCGTTATCTGGGGCGGTACTAGAAGGCGAATTTCTAAACTGGACCTTGAACGGTAAAGGGAAAATATCTCTCGAGAACGGTCTCACTACTGAAGGTGTCTTTAGCGATGGGCTTATCTCTGGGCAAGGCACGCAAACTCTTGCTGACAAATCAAAATACCACGGTGAATTTGAAGACGGCATGAAGCACGGCCATGGGGAGTTGCTCGATGCCGATGGCAATACTTACACGGGTAGTTTTGAATACGATACATATCATGGAAAAGGAACGCTGGTTTTGGCGAAGCCTGTAAATGAAATCAACAGCGTCAGTGGTCAGTGGAATTGGGGTTATCTAGAGAATGACCCAAGAAAGCCGAAACGAAATTACAGTAACAATATTGAGAAGTTACTGTATTCGCAAACAGCCTTGCTCAATGATGCCCTGACACAAGTAGAAGAAACAAACTCTGAAAGCGCAGATTTGTTTTTTCTTGGTTTAGCCGGCCACGGAAAACAGGATGTTTTTCTTAATGAAATTCAATACTTGCGTGACTACTTACAACCTTATGCCGGCAGTCGCACCGTCACCCTGGTCAACAATCACAAGACCATAGGTGAATACCCACTCGCCACTCGCCATAGCGTCGGAGAGGCGCTCTTGGGTATTGAAGATAAAATGGACGTTAAAAATGATGTTTTGTTTGTCTATATGACAAGTCATGGCTCAAAAAAACATGACTTTTCACTAAAGCTGGACGGTATGACGTTACCTGCGATCAATCCTGTCGAGCTTTCAACCGCATTCGATAAGACCAAAATCAAGTGGAAGGTTATAGTCATTTCTGCTTGTTACTCTGGTGGTTTTATCGATGAACTGAAAAATGAAAACACACTGATTATCACTGCTGCGAGGAGTGATCGCACATCTTTTGGTTGCGGCGACAAAAGTGAAATGACCTACTTTGGACGTGCTTATCTAAAAGACGCATTGCCTGAAACGCTATCATTTATTGACGCGTTCAGTGATGCACAAGAACAGGTGGAGAAATGGGAAGTCCGAGATTTTCCTGAAGCCAAACGATCTATGCCACAGATATCTCTCGGTGAAAATATCAGGAAAAAACTCGAGCTGTGGAAACACCCTCTTGGCGGTTGACTTGAAAAACAGATCCGCTGCGAAAACACGGGAACAGCTTCCGAAGGTGAGAAAAGGGTCAGCGTATTATTTAGTCAAGTCAGTGAAATATCGGGTAGAAAATATGTGGTCAGTTCTAACACGCGAACATTGCG
>JAWSVD010000180.1:0-21964 GCA_033852095.1 Granulosicoccaceae bacterium
GCTTATGCCGCCCTACCGGATCGCGGGGAATTCGCATCAAAATGACCCAACACCGATCCACGTAGGGTCGGTAAGCCGCAGGCGCATCGGCAGCCATGCCTGAAAATCAATCGCTGAGTACAGCTTGGGTTCGGTGCCTGACGCGAGATTATGTTTGCTGCGCACACCCAGAATCTTTGTGGGGCCGAATTTATTCGGGCAATGCCGCCTGGGGTCGTGGCGGTGTCGGTTTGAAGGATCGACGGCTTCGATGCCCTCTATCGCCGGGCGGCGATCTTGCCCAGCTCTGTGCCTGAGGTGAGATTGTGTTTGCTGCGCAAACCCGGATACCGCTCCGCTAATTCCGGGCTACACTCGATTCGACATCGCCGAAGCTTGGGAATATCACCGCGCCGTAGCCCGTCATAGAGCGCAGCGCAATGCGGGAAGCGCCGCGGAGCAAGCTTCAAGGTTGTCCAGCCCCGCGATTTTCTCGGCCACGCACCCGAGCCAACACCGCTGATGCAATCACACACCGAGCCACGCGGACGCGCATCGCTTATGGCGCCTACGATATTTTCAATCTGACAATTCAGCATCACCGTGTCGGCGAGGTGCATACTTTTCATTTGATCAGTTCAGATCACTTAAATAACACTAGTTCACAAAACCAAGGCCGATAAAGAACCCTAGGTAAATCGAATATTGGGTTGTATTTATGGAATCTCGCAGTCAAAAAAAATCGCGTCTTACGCTCCTGCTCTTCTCAGTTGTATTGTTCGCAGCCCCAGTGCAAGCGCAGAATTCCTTCACTTTCACCGGTGGCGAGCTAGCCACATCACCCTTGCCGTCCATCATTGTGCCTTTGCTGAGTGAAGCGTTCAAAAGAAATGGTCTTGACTTTTCTTTTGAACACAACCCATCGTTAAGATCACTTGATCTTTCAAACACGGGTATGAGAGACGGTGAAATCGCTCGGATTAAACATTTCCATAAAGTGAGTAACAACAAATACTCAAATTTGCTCAGAATAGAAACTGAACTGGTTTCGATTCGAGATGTTGCTTACTCCGTGGAAGACATCAGCATTTCAGATTGGCAAGGGCTAAAAGGGCTGGATGTCGCATACTACAGAGGGAGAAAGAACACTCAAAGTAAACTGGAAAAAATACTTGAGAAAGACAACATCATTGAAGTCTCCGGGCACGAGCACGCCTTCAAAATGCTGGCTTCAGGCCGGGTAGACATCGTAATAACTGACAACCTTCAGGGGGCTCATTTAAAAAGATCATCCGAAGAAGCTTTCAACTCTATCAAGGAGGTGGCTGTTCTAGGAGATGATCTCGCAATCCATGCGTTTATACACAAAAAACACGTGGCGTTAAAATCAGTGATTGAAAGAACTCTTGAAGAAATGAAAGCCGACGGGACTTTTTCAAGAATTGTTGATTCAAACAAGTGATCAATATTGCCAACTGAAACCATGCCTTCGAATTGGAATCTGCTGCGCCATACAAGAAAACCACAATCAAACCTGACACTCCAGCTGTCTACTGGGTGTTTTCGGTGGATTTTAGCTTTTTCCAATCCAGTTGAGCGGGCAAATGCACGCTCAACTGGATTGCTTCAGATTTCACCTGACAATTTTGGCTGACAGAGAAACACCCTGCTGAGCATCACTTGAACGCCAAGACATGCTCATCCCTGAGCAGTTTCTTTTGCACTTTGCCCATGGCATTTCGTGGCAACTCATCGGCGAAGTATATTTTTTTGGGTTGTTTGAAGCGCGCCAAATCACTGCTCAGTGCGGCTTGTATTTTCAGCAACACTTGCTCCGATGAAACGCCGGGCATAAGCACAATCGACGCGGCCACTCCTTCGCCGAAATCCGGGTGCGGCAGGCCAAACACCGCGGATTCGTCCACGCCTTCGACCTCGTCCAGTAAGCTCTCCACCTCCTTGGGGTAGATGTTGTAACCGCCGGAGATGATCAAGTCTTTTGAGCGCCCGACGATGGAGACATAACCCTGATCGTCAATGACACCAAGATCTCCGGTGATGAAAAACCCGTCGGATCGCAGCTCTTCAGCTGTCTTCTCCGGCATGCGCCAGTAACCCTTGAACACATTGGGGCCGCGCACTTCTATTGCGCCTATCTCTCCTGCAGCCAAGACCTTCTCGCCGTCGGTGATGCGCAGTTCAACGCCTGGCAAGGGATAGCCAACTGTACCCGCGCGGCGCTCGCCGTCATAGGGGTTGGAGGTGTTCATGTTGGTCTCGGTCATGCCGTAGCGCTCGAGAATGGCCTGCCCGGTGAGCTTGTGCCAGCGCTCGTGTGTCTCCGCCAGCAGCGGTGCTGACCCGGACACAAACAGGCGGATGTTCTTAGCGCGCTCGGCGTTGAGGTCCGCGTGCGCAAGCAGGCGGACGTAGAATGTCGGCACGCCCATCAACACAGTCGCTTGCGGCAGCGCTTGCATGACCTTATCCGCATCAAACTTGGGCATGAACACCAAGGACGAACCCGCTGTCAGAGTGATATTGGTGGCGACAAACAAGCCGTGGGTGTGGAAAATGGGCAGCGCATGGATCAGCACGTCGCTGTTATCAAATTGCCAATATTCTTTCAGTGCCGCGCTGTTTGACGCTAAATTAGCGTGTGTCAGCATCGCCCCCTTGGAGCGACCCGTGGTGCCAGAGGTGTAGAGGATTGCCGCCAGATCATCGCTGCTGCGTGCAACCGCGTCAAAGCTGTCCACCTGCTGCTCCGCGAGAGCAACAAGCGTTCCCTCACCCTCGGCGCCGAGCGTCAACGTTTGGCAGACACCAGCGTCACGGCATACAGCACTGAGTTTATCGGCTTGCTGCGGATCGCAGATAAAAACATGCGGTTCTGCATCGCCTAAAAAGTAGCTGATTTCCGCTGCGGTGTAGGCCGTGTTCAACGGCAGAAACACGCCACCCGCAAGCACTGTCGCGATGTAGAGTTGCAGTGCTTCGATGGATTTTTCTACTTGGACAGCAACCCTGTCTCCAGGCGATAAGCCTTTTTCGATGAGCGCTGCGGCCATGCGATTGGCGGCCGAGTAAAACGCTCCGTAACTGTGCTCTGCGCCGTTATCTAGCACAGCAAACACTGCTTCTTCCCGCCCCACTGACGCTGCACGCAGCTTGCAGGCGAGGTAGTTCACTTCATACATAGTTCTTTCCCAGGTTAACGCGCGTTCAGTATATTACTCACTGCCGCATTGCAAATCACCGTTCCATCGTTGGCAAATGCTTCGTGGTTTTTCTCGATCAGCCGCAAATCGTAGAGATAATTCACCATCACTCCCCAGGAATTTTGCTGCCCTCGTTCCGAGGGGTCGGCCTCGCTGTTGATTTGCTCCAGCCTTGCCCCGTTGCCGAGGTGAAACCTGGCAACGGGATCCACAGGCAAGCTCTGCAGTGTTTTTGCCTGCAGAAAATACAGCGCGGTTATGCGCCGGAGAATTGCGGTATCGGGTGCTATTGTCCCTGCGGCCAAATGTGCAGCCATGTGCTCCCGTTCTATGGTAGTCATGAGGCCATCGTCCTCATTTGATACTTCAGCTTCAACCCACTGTCGCAGGCCTGGCACCGGGGAAAGCGTGACAAAAGTGCGAAGACCTTCGAACTCACTGCGCAGTTCTTCCACCACTTGCTTGATCAAAAAATTGCCAAAGGAAATGCCGCGAAGACCCGTTTGGCAGTTTGAGATGGAGTAGAAAACCGCGGTGTTGGCCTCTTTGGCGTGCAGGGGTTTGCGCTTCTCGGACAGAATCGGTGGGATCGCGTCCGGTATGCCGTCCGTGAGAGCGACCTCCACAAAGATCAGCGGCTCATTGATCAGCGCCGGGTGAAAAAAAGCGTAGAGCCGCCTATCCCGCGCAGCGACCCGCTGGCGCAGGTCATCCCAGCCGTTGATTTCATGCACCGCCTCGTAGGTGATGATCTTTTCCAGAACCTCCGCCGCCGTTGACCAGTCTATGCGCCGAAGTTCAAGGAATCCACGGTTAAACCACGAACCGAACAGGTGGTGAAAATCTTGATCCAAAGCGCTCAACTCAGGGTGCTCTCGCACGGCTCTGAGCAGATCCACGCGCATGGCCACCAAACTGGAAATCCCCCCCGGCGCGCGATTCAAACGTCTAATCAGCTCTTGGCTGCGCGGCTCGCTGGCGAAGTGCAAGGCCCGCGCACTGGTTTCGCACGGGTCGTTCTTCCAAGCCGCCAGCGCGCTGTCCAAGGCTGTCCTCTCCACACCGAAACCGTTTGCCAGCTGCAGAAAAAATTCAGCTTTAGCGGCACGATCAAGCGATTCAAAGCGGTCGAAAAGTTCGCGACCCAATGCAAGACCGGTAGCTTCTCCGCGCCCTGACAACAACACCTCACATAACTGGGCAAGACTGGGCTCAGGCACATCGGGTTTTTCGCGGGCCGAGAAGACGATGGAGCGACCGACCTCCGAGACACGCGACAGCAAATCATTTAACAGGGCTGTATTTCTCACAGTGCAGGCCCCATCAGCAAATTGGGAAGCCCTGTAACCAAGCCCGGAAATACTGACAAGATAATGATCGCCAGCACCATGCACCCCACGTAGGGCAAGGAGCCGAGCAGGATGGTTTTCAAGGGGATGTCCGGGGCGATGCCGTTGATGACGTAGAGGTTCAGGCCCACGGGCGGCGTGATCAGGCCAATCTCCATGTTGATGGTGAGGATAACGGCGAACCAGTAGGGGTCAAAACCTGCGCCCAAGATGATCGGCAGCAGTATGGGGGCGGCCATGAGGATGACTGCGACGGGCGGCAAGAAGAACCCTGCCACCAGTAAGAACAAGTTAATAAATCCCATCAAGACCCAGGGACTGACGTCCAGGCCACCTATCCACTCGGCGATGGCCTGGGTGACGAACAGCGATGACAACATATAAGAAAACACACCGGCCGCACCGATGATAAACAGGATCATCACACTCTCGCGCGTGGAGTCCCGCAAAATCGCCCACAGCGAAGCGAAATCGTAGAGCTTGTAGATGATCACTGCGACCAATACGCAGAGCAATGCGCCTACCGCCGCTGTTTCGGAGGGAGTTGCAACGCCGCCATAGAGCGCGTAGAGCACACCGATGATAATGCCGAGAAAGGGCAGTACGCGAGGTAAGACCTCCAGCTTTTCCGCCCAGCTGTAATTGACACGCCCAAGAGCAGATGCGGAGCCCGCCTGGCGCCAGGTGTCATAAATTGACCAGGCCATGAACAGCGCCATCAACAACAAGCCCGGGACCGCGCCTGCGAGGAACAGCCGGCCTATGGATGTCTCGGTGGAGATGCCGTAGACGATCATGGTGACCGACGGTGGGATGAGGATACCCAGTGTGCCACCCGCCGCAATAGAGCCCGCAGCAACGGTGTCAGGGTAACCACGCTTGCGCATTTCGGGGATGCCCATCTTGCCAATCGCCGCGCAGGTGGCGGGCGAGGAACCGGACATGGCGGCAAACAGCGCACACGCCCCGAGGTTGGAGACGACCAGCCCGCCTGGCACGCGGGTCAGCCAACGCTCCAATGCTTCGTAGAGATCAGCGCCGGCACGCGTGGAGGAGATGGACGAGCCCATGATGATGAACATCGGGATGGACAGCAGGGCGAAATTATCGAGCTTGCCGTAGAACAATTCCGGCAAGAGCTCCAGCGATCCGAAGCCATCAAATACGATCAAAAATCCCGCTGAGACAATTAGTAGACCACAGGCGACGGACACGCCAGAGAAGAGCACCAAGACGGTAAAAAAGGCGACCAGGCCGCCGAGCGCGAGAGGATCCATCAGCAACCCTCCCCTTTGAGTGTGTGACTGGCAGAGTCATCCTTGCCGGCGATTACGGCGTAGAGATCAGTCATGAGTTGCAATTGGAATAAGCCAAATCCTAGGGGGATTGCCAAGTAGGGGATCCACAGCGGCACACCCCAGACGGTATCGGATTTCCAGCCGCGCTCGAAGGCCATGTGCCAGTATTCAAAGCCGTGGTACGTGAGCACGGATGTGACCGCGATGGTCAGCAGGAACATGAGAACCTGCAGCCACTTTCGCAATTTTTCAGGCAGCAGCATGGGCAAGAGATCGACATTGACGTGACCTCGCAGGTACTGGACATAAGACAAGCCGATCAGGGTAGCGCCTATCATCAAATAGACGACCGTCTCGGTCTGCCAGATAGTCGAGCCGTTCAAGACGAAACGAACCCATATCATTTGGCAGGTGATCAACACTGAGGCGAATATCATGAGTGCCGATATCACGCCGCAGGTTTTGGAAATTGAATGAACCGCTCTGATGAGACCGGTTTGCGAAGGCGATGACGCCGCGCCCTGCTCTTGCATGGGCTTCCTCCTTAGTTATTCTGTTTGATCTGGGCAATGCTTCGATGCGACCGAAGTGCCCTGGTTATAGGCTAATGCAGCTAGTCAATGCTCGCTACAGCGCTGTGCGGAGGGACTGACACCGAATGCGGCGCGCTGACCGGCCTGAGAGCGCAATAATAAGTGGTGTAGCAACAGCCACCGGCAGACTCGCCGGTGGCTGCGTCGTTATCACTCGACAGCGAGCGCCAAATCGATCAACTCTTGACCACCGGGGGTCTCGTCTACAAATTTCTTGTAGGACGAGGCTTTGGCGATCTCACGCCAGGCAGCAAAATCTTCTTCAGACATCTTCGCTATTTTAACGCCGGCTTTAACGAACACCTTCTCAGCTTCCGCGTCTGCCTTCTTGGCTTCTTCCAAGTAGAAAGCCTGTGCTTTTTCAGCGGCACTCAACATCGCGGCCTGCTGTTCTTCGCTTAAGGCTTCGAAAGTCGACTTATTGATGAGCATGGGCTGGTACATAAACCAAAGGGCCACATCTCCGGCCGGCGTAAAGCAGCCGAGCTGCTCGTAGAGCCGGTAGGAAACAAAACTGGAGGAGGAGGTATTGGCCGCGTCCAACACACCTGTTTGCATCGCGGAGTAGATCTCTGAGGATGGCATCGATGTGATAGATGCACCTGCTCCTGCCACCATCAATTCAAAGGCTTTTCCGGCGGCACGCATCTGCAGGCCTTTGACGTCATCCGGGGATGTGATGCATTTCTCTTTGCCGCCAAAACCACCGGCCAGATAACCGTGCACCAGGACTTTTATATCGTCCTCCGCCATGATGCCTTCGAGCTTCTGCATAAACGCAGACTGCGCCAGTCTGGCACCGTGGTCGTGGTTCTTCACCAGCCCCGGCATCAGGGTCAAGTTGTAGGCGGGCCGTTGGCCGCCAGCGTAGGACAGCGGCAAAACCGTCATGTCCAAGCGCCCACGGGACAGCGGGTTGTATTGCTCGCGGGGTTTAAACAGGGATTTAGACGGGTAGATCTTTATGTTCAAATCGACGCCAGCGGCGGCCACTTCATCAGCGACCATTTGCGCGACTTTATGCCGCACATCTGCCGTTGACCACTGGTGGCTTAGCTTCAGCTCTTCGGCTGATACATAGCTTGTACTGCAGGCCAGGGCCACGCCCAGAGCTAGGACTTTCAGCGATTTCATCATCTTGTTTCTCCTTTGGTGATGCATATCCGCATCGGAGTTGGCATTTAATTGCACATCCACGACTTTCGAGTAAGCATAATACTCCTTCGTGTATTCATGTAAAGATGTTTTGTATACAAGACGGGAATTGGTGAATACTTTGTTGTCTGGTAGAATGCCGCGTTGAAATTGAAGCAATTAGGCTCGGGTGGAAGGCCATTCATGAAAATGAGCGCTACAACAGTGCGTGACACACTGGAAGAAGAGATTGTCACAGGCGTACTCAATCCTGGCGACAGGCTGGATGAAGCATCACTGGCGACTCGCTTCGGTGTTTCTCGAACGCCGGTCCGCGAGGCCCTCTTTCAGCTCGCTGCAGCGGGATTGGCGGAGAACAAGGTGCGCAAAGGCACTTTCGTGCTCAAGGTGGGCCCGCGCCGGCTGATGGAAATGTTTGAAGTGATGGCCGAGCTGGAAGCCATGTGTGCCCGCACAGCCGCCAGACGCGCATCCAAGCAAGATGTCGAACTGATTCAAGCGGCTCACGCAGCGTGCGAAGCTGCTGCATCGGAACAGGACAGCGAGGCGTATTACTATCGGAACGAAGCGTTTCATGAGGCGATTCGTCAGGCGAGCAGCCAGGAGTTCCTGACTGAGCAAGCGAACGCTCTGCACAAGCGATTGAAGCCCTACCGCCGATTGCAGCTGCGTGCGCGGGACCGGATGCGCACATCCTTTGATGAGCATGCCGCTATCGTCGAGGCCATTGTCAGTGGCGAACCCGACGCAGCAGCCCGCGCGATGCGCTCCCATGTTGCGATACAGGGCGAGCGCTTTACCGATTTACTGGCGTCGATTGCATCCACGGACTGACGCAGCAGCTGCGTGCGCCGTGCCGCCCTATTCCGGCAGCAGGTTTTTCAGTTCGGCTTCTACCGCTGCAAGCAGCTTGATATCGTGGCTGCGCGCCACCAAATTTGAGCCATGCATTCCGTTTTCTGAGAAGGGATAACTGCCGACGCTGACCGCCGGAAAACGTGCCTGTATATCAGCCAGCGGCTTCGCAATGACGCTCTCTCCGCGCTCTATACGAACTGTAACGGATTGCAACACAGGCCCGTGGCGCAAACTGGGGATGACCTCGACCACCATCGCGGCGAAGATCTTGGGCACACCGGCCATGACGTGTACGTTCTCGCAAACAAAACCAGGCGCCCAGCTCAGCTCGTTGGTGATCAGTGTCGCCCCCACCGGTATTCGAGCCATGCGCAGGCGGGATTCGGTGAGCGCGGCGGGGTCACCACCGTAGCCTGCGAGCAGCAGCTCGCGCGCTTCTGCGTTTATCCCGATCTCCCAGCCAAATGCCTCTGCCATGCAATCTGCAGTGATGTCATCGTGCGTCGGACCTATGCCGCCACTGCTAAAGACGTAGTCATGCGATGCGCGCAGTGCGTTGACAGCCGAGATGATCGCAGCTTTGTCGTCGGCGACAATGCGAACCTCCAGTAAACGAACACCTACCTCGGTCAGTGCGCTGGCGATGACATTGATGTTGACATCTTTAGTACGGCCCGAGAGTATTTCATCTCCGATGACCAGCATGGCCGCAGTGACATTTTCGCTCATGAATATAACTCTTGAAATGGGTTGACTAAAATCGAATCAGCTTCAGAAATTGGGCGCGAGTGAAAAAACCGCAATTACTGCAGTAATTACCGCTGTGGGCCCAGCTGCTAGCAACCATGATACTAAAGCCGCCTACAAAGCACAGTAAAGATGCGAGTGAGCCACTCGCCGCCCATAATCGCGGCACTGCATTTTGCTGGTCCTGTTTGACAGCGGCAGCTACCTGTCTACACGTGCCTTCATGCAGTGAATGACTAAGGAATTGGCCGGTCGCCAGCCAGCACAGTGCCCAGCTTTGGTACGCTGCCATGCCTGAGAAAATGGGGTGATACACGGAGTCCAAGCAGTCGAGACAGCTGTGTTTTGCACTCTTTGCACTCAGTGTGCTGCAGCTAGGCTCAACAACCGCCGTTGCTATAAAGGACATCCTGGTGCAGCAGCAGATAATTAAAACAATAAGAGACTGTTGCCGACACTATATTGCCCAGTGACTGCGCTCCGGTTCGGCTCAGCTGGTGCTTGAGCTCCATAGATTGGGCTAGACAGCCGCTACAATAAGCAGGCCAAAAGAGAATGCTCAGCATTGCGGTGATATGCAAATAAACAGTCAAGCTTCTCAGCTGCACTCTCAGGGCGCTGCTGTTCTGCCTTCTCAGCATGCGGTGAGCAGCATTAGCACCGCGGGGGAAAGCCGCACACAAAAGCAGCCTGAAAGCCCTGAAAATGAGATACAAGGGGTTGATCGCTCGGCCACGGGCGCCAAGGTCAAGACTGATCAAGTCCCTGCAAAACCGCAGGACATCAAGAACCCTATTGACGACCCCTCCAGTGCTGAGTACGCACAGATAAAGGAGCTGGCGGCTCGAGACCGAGAAGTGCGTGCACACGAGCAAGCGCACTTGGGTGCTGCCGGCCAATACGCCACAGGCGGGGCCAGCTTCAGCTTTCAATCAGGCCCAGACGGGCAGCACTACGCGGTAGGCGGCGAGGTGGGCATTGATGTGTCTGCCATTGCCGACGACCCCGAAGCGACCATTGCTAAAATGCAGGTGATACAGCGCGCGGCCAGTGCCCCCGCTGAACCCAGTGGCCAAGACATGCGTGTGGCGGCAAATGCCGCGCAGGTCGCGGCGGCAGCACGTGCCGAACTGGCTTCGGCTGCCTTCGAAGAGTCACAAGTGGCGACAGAAGAAGCGGCTTCGCAACAGGCGCCTGAAGAGACTCCTGCGCCCTTGTCCAGCAACGCAAAGACTGCCACACAGAGCTACCACGACCAGCAGCAAAGCGCTGACCAGCAACAAACGCCTGAGCTGTTCCGCTCCGCGGCCTAAAGACCGAGCGTTACTGGACACGCTGCTCAAAAAAACCCCGCTGCCCCCATGTCCCGCAGCCACTCTCTGCATTTACAATTTCACTAGGATCAAGCGACCGTGTCCGCCGAACACCGACGAGTCTCGTTTGCCCAGGCTCTTGTGCCAATCAATATTCGTACAGCGACTGCAGCACGGCGATTTTTTCATTCAGGTTAAAAATGATCTTCCCTGGCTTCATCTCGGGGGTTCTCAAGTACATCAGCAGCTGAGAATTCAGGTAGTCATTAAATTCGTCTTGCCAGACAGTTTTCCACAGGCCTTTTGAGGTGGGCGCGTGCTTGTAAATATCCAGAAGCACTTCAGCGTCTTCGGGATAATAGAGCATGCTTCTGATCGATTCGATCATCTCTGGGCTCTCCATCTGGCGTTGATAAACAGAGAAATTCCCCGTGGCCTCTATCCACTCCCGTGCGTTTTTAAGGCCATTTATCTTGGGATCATAGGTGCTTTTTATCAAAAAATCCCTTCGCGCACTTTTTTGAAATATATTGTCAAAAGACTTATCAACGATGCTAAACAGATTGGCCGATGCGATACCCCAACTGTGACCACGCCTGGGAGGGATGGTGATCGTCTTGCTCTTTTTCTTGTCGTTGTCCATCAGCATGACGAACAGATTGGATTTATGTGCCGCAAAGACGTAATCGGTGTTGAGATAGAGCTCAACGTACTCAGACTCATCGAGGCTCAAGATATCTGGGTCCACAATGCCGCGCTCCAGCAGCTGTCGCCAAGCCACCAGCGTATCAAAGGCTGCACCATAGTTGACCGGCATGGCGGTACTGTTGTTCGTAGGATCGAGCATGCTGCCGCCGCGGTTTAATATCTCAGCAGTAAAACCAACTGACAGCCCTGTGCGACTGCTGTACCAGTAAGGCAAGTAGAGCTGCTTTCCGCCGGCTTCGGCCAATGCGAACAGCTGTTCATAGAGTTCATCCCAGTCACGAGGGAAATCCTCTCTGCTCAAACCAAACCCCTCGTAACGGGACAGGTCAATCAGAGGAATTGCGTGGGTTGAAGCGACCTGCCCCAAGGCGACTAGCTTGCCATTGTGCCGGAGCGTAGATGCAATGTTTTTGTAGCTTTCACTGGCGGCGATAATGAAACGATTGTCACTCGAAAGATCCACGATCCAGCCAGCGCCGTTTACCCTGGACAGCGCCGCGGGCGGTAGACCGACAATATCGACCGAGGTGTTATACATTAATTTATTGACGATGTTCTTAGTCACCGGCGCCGCGACCACTGAGTATTCTACGTCCGCGTCCGGTAGCATCTGGAATAAGTGTTTCTGTAGTTGAGAGTGCTCGTGCTCTTGTACAGACCCCAACACTGACACAGCACTAGAGACAGCAGTGTTCGCAGTGGTTGTTAACAAGGACAGAAAAAACAACACTGTTACGCGTTTTATATTTACTATTTTCATCACGCCTACAGCTTCCATTTTCTGTACCTCCACGGGTGAGTCTTTTTTTTACGAAATTAATTCAGGCAGTGGCTCGTCTATTCTCACGCCGATCCATATTTAAGTGTGACTGACAATTCCGTGGTCATTCATCAGTGTTTTAATTTTCCAGAGGGATTCTTTCAATTCAAAATCGCCGTGCAGAAAATCAGTGATGATCAAGGCCAAGCCTTCCTTGAACTGATGAGCGGTCGGCACCGCGAGCACACTCGCCGGGTATTTTGCACGGCGGTAGATTGACAGAGCGCGCTCGATATTCTTGTTCGAGTCATGTGCCGCTGTCAATGCCGCAGTCGAAACTTTCAACTTATTTTCGAGTCGGAAGGCCGGAAACAACTTCGCCTTTTCAAGCACATATTCGGTGTCATTTATCTTGGTGGATTTGTCGTCAAAAATAAACCAATGAATGAATCGACGGATGCCTTCCGCCTCTGATTCACTGCGGTCATTTTGTTTCGTCATGGCCAGTATTCTAACGTCTAACATGCCCCAGTTTTGCCCCCAGCCTGACAATAAAGAGTATTGATTTGCACGGTGCGCCGATGCGGCCATGTTACTGAGGTAGTCCTTTAGACTGGTGACCCCATAGATGTAAATCCCAGATTTCAGTCTAGACTCAGCCGTTTCTTTATCGATTGATAGGCTGTCTTCCGGCACCGTTTTAAGGTCCAGCGCCTGTTTCCAGTCGACCAGTATTTGCCGGCCAACATCGCCTGCCAAGTTCATCCCGTCTTGCTCTCGGAATCTGGAGCGATTCATCATTTCAGTGATGTAGGTATCAGCGATCACCTCTGGACCCCACGCCGGCAGCAAGGTGGGTTTTTTGAGCTGCCGCGTGTAGAGCACTGCCGATTCATAGAGCTGCTGCCAGCCCAGAGGCTTGATGAAACTGTCACTGCCGTAGGTGACATCCTGCACCAATGCAACTCCGGTAACCGTTCCCGCGTAAGGTACCCCCAAAAGCAGATCGTGATTTGTCACCGACTGTTTCATGTTCGGCAACATTTGATCTTTTATTTTCTTGTAGTTTTGAATACCGTTGAGATGCTCAATCCAACCGTCTTTATAGTACTTGCTCGCGCCAGAGGGATCCGTGCAAAAAAGCGCGGGCAAGCGGCCGAAGCTCAGGTACTTTTGCAATTGAAGGTCGTAGACATCGGAAGACACGCGCTTCATGCGAAACCTTCCACCATGCCGATAATTGTATTCTTTTAACGCAAGTTCAACAGCATTTACCCCGTTGTCCGGGCACACTATATTATTTGCTCGGCTGCTCGCAGCCATGACACCGTGAGATGAGATCGTCGCGCTTGACAGCAGCAGAAGAGAGAGACTTCTAATGCGACGAAGAAGAGCCGCATTCTTGGATTGAAGGCCAACACTGTGCATCTTCAGGCCGCCTTTACTTCTGTGTCCGACTGATTGCAGTCTTCACTTTCGCTATCAGCTCCTGGCTCGGCAATCGGCAGCTGAATATAAAAACGTGTGCCTTCACCCAGCGTTGACTCCGCCCATATTCTACCGTCGTATGATTCGATAATGCGCTTACAGATCGACAGCCCCATGCCTGTACCGCTGTACTCAGAGCGCGTCACCAATCGCTTGAAGGGCTCAAAAATCTTGGGAATATGAACCGCTTCCATGCCGATGCCGTTATCTAAAATTTTAATGGTGTTGAATTCCTCTCCGCATTCATTGCTGATGCTGATTCGGGGTACGACACCGGACTCTACGTATTTCAGGCTGTTAGCGATGATGTTTTGAAACACTCGCGCCAGGCGCATGGAGTGCGCCATGACCATGGGCAATTCAGCCACCTCGATCACTGCGCCCGTGCTATCTAAGCGCTCCTTCAGATTGGCCAGCGCTTCTTCGAGGGTTTCGTTTGCACCGATGTATTCCAGCAGCTCGTCTTCGTCTGCTGGTTTGGCATAATCCAACAGATCGACGATTAAGGCCTGCATGTGCGTGCTGGACTCCGATATGACATCTAGAAAGGTCTTGAGGCGCTTGTGTTCAGTAACGTCCCCCACTTCCATATTAGCCAACTCGGAGAAACTTCGGACCTGCCGCAACGGCTCTTGCAGATCATGGGAAGCCACAAAAGCAAAGCGTTCCAGCTCTTCATTTGAAGCCGTGAGTTTTTCTACCAAAGTGACCTGTAATTGCTCCAGTATTTTTCGTTCGTGCTCGTCAGAAAGGCGCGCGATCAATCGCACAGCCCCGCCTTCCAGCATTGTTTTGGCTTTAAAGCGGTGCCAACGGTAACCGCCGTTTTCCGTCATCAGCTGAAATTCTTCAACTATTTCACCAGGGTTCTCCTGGGCGTCACGCAGGCTCTTATCCAGTTTGGTGCGCTGCTCCGGGTGGACCGCATTCAAAAAGTGCTCATAACTTCCATTGGCACCAGAACTTTGCAGGCCCAGTTTTTCCCAGACAACGTCAGACCAATACTGCGCATCCTCGTCCATGTTCTCCCAGTCGATCAGACCGTCTCGAATGGCCTCCACAGCTGTGGCGAAACGCTTTTGAGTTGAGTTCAGCTCTTTTGCCGTACGGCCATAGATTCGACTGAATAGCCAGGCGACGATTGTCAGTAATATCCCAACCACCGTACTGGCGATAAGCCCAATAATCTGAGGCCGTTCCACATAGGAAAAATCACCGTCGATGCTTTTACGCCAGCGCAGGTCATAAGCCACGTAGTCTGTGCCGAAACTTTTGTTTTTGTCTTCATTTTTAGATTCTTGCTTGAATCCACTTTCCATCAAAGAGCTGTCGAGGCGCGTATTGACAACTTCATAATCTATGCCCTTTTTCTCCAGCTCGACCATGCCGGCGAATACTTTGTCACGCTTCGCGACAGAGAACATCCAGCCGGACTTTTGTGAAATACCGTCCCCTTCATCTTGAAGCGTTATCGGCATAGCAAACGCCAAGAAATGCTCATTGCTGATTTCAGTGTCTATCTGAAAACTCTCGCTGATGTACAATTTCCCGTGCACATCCGCATGGGTCAACAGGTTCTTGATGGCGTTGACACTGCTCACATCAAACCCCGGCCTTATATTCAACAATGGATCGGACTCGTGTGAGAGTTTCACGATGTATTTGGGATTGCTGAAGGTGAGCGGGTAGATATGAAAGCCGTTTATTTCATAGCGCCGTATTTTACTCACGTAGCGGTATAGATCATTTGAGGTGATAGGCTCTATGTAGCCGAAGTACTGCAGACCGTGAGCCGACACATCCGCCAGCTGCGCCTCAGAGAACACCCCCCACGCACTTGTGGAGAGCCTGCCATTGACTTGCAATACACCCTTCCCCGCTGACATCACATGCTGGTAGTAGTCGATGTTATCTTGCGCAGCAGTGATCGCATCTTCACTTAAGCTATCAATTTGATTGACTTCTGCGGCTCTGCTTTTGTCCAAATACCCGTCGAGCTGTATCAGTGCATTGACGGCCATCACAATTGCACTCAGCACAGGAGCCAGCTTCCAAAAGTCTATTTTTTCAGGCATCTACCGATCTCACTCTGGATGTCATGTGCAGCTTTGTCACTTGTTGGCTATCAGGTGTTGAAGTCAATTTTGAACAGCCGCTACTGATTTACGGTGAAATGATCCTCAATCAAACTTAACGACTCGGCACAGGTAGATCTGACTGACTCGAACAGACTAACTGTCCAGCAGCTTATTGATTTAGTGTCATATTTCTTGTGAAATCGGATAAAAATAATATTTGAAAATATTGTTTTTTGACGGCACTGCAGGCGATCATTCATCGCCGCGCAGAGGTACTGCTTAAGCTGTCCACCTGCTGCAACCGGGCCCCAGACCAGACAGTGTGGATGCGCAGTATTTCCCCGCACTTTGCGGCAAACACCGCGCAGTCTTATCAGAGGAACTCTAACAATCGGGAGTATCCGCGCCCAATGGCGCTGGGACAGGATCGACCCTGCACTGCTGCACCTTGCTACGGCGCCCAAGAGCTCGCCTGTTGCGCGATTCGCTGAGTCGCGCTGATGTGTTTGTCGCTGGCTTAGCGGTCTACTGCGGCTTTAGCGCATGATCAAAACAGGTGGCTGCGCTCAAAACACCGGCGGAGCTGCCAGAGCACTCGTTCGGGTGGCAGGCGGAGAAAGAGTCAAATTACTGCCACGCCTGCCATTCCCGATCAATCCATTGGATCCCTCTCATACGAATGGTGGGGTCTTTCTGTTTTAACCCCGTGGAGCTTGCCAAAGACAGCCCGTGATCGCGCCCGCCATTTGACCTGTTTTCAGCTGCTGGAATTTTTCTATATCTTGGCCATTGACGTGTTGCCGGGGTGCACCGAGGCATGGGTGTTATGATTCCCTGCTAAGATCGATCGAGGGGTAATTTGGACCGAGCATGACTCGCTGCTACCAGGCCTCAAGCGGGTCCTTAGGCCGTGCTCAGCCAGCAGCAGCGCCCCGATATAATTGTGATGAAACCGCGCTTAAACAGAGAATGACACCATGGCAGTGATTGACATCAAGAACAGTAAAAACGGCTCTTCGGGAGACCGCTGGGAACCGCAGAGCTCTCCCCAAGCAAACAATGGCCCGCCTGACATTGACGAAATCATTCGTCAGCAAAAGGAAAAGCTAGGGCAACTTTTCGGTCTTAACCGAGGTGATAGGCAAGGCGGTAATGGCGGCGGCGGCGGTGGCACCGGATCCGGTGGCGGCAATGCGAATCAACCCGGCGGTATTTTGCCCATACTGGGCCTCGCAGCACTGGTCGCTGTCGTGTTATTTGTCTACACCGCGTATTACACCGTGCCCAGTGACTCGGTGGGCCTGGTGACACGCTTTGGCAAATACGTCAAAGAGGAGCCAGCGGGCCTGCACTTTAAAATCCCTTGGGGCGCAGACGAAGTGGTCATTGTGCCGGTGAAGCGACAGCTGAAGCAGGAGTTCGGTTTTTCTACGCTGGGCGCTACCAACAGAAGTCAGACCCGCCCCGACCCTCAGGCCCAGAGCCAGATGGTCACCGGCGACCTGAACGCCGCACTGGTTGAGTGGGTTATTCAATACCGCATTGAAGAGCCGAGAAAGTACATGTTCGATGTGCGCAACCCGGGTGAAACTTTGCGCGATCTGTCCGAATCTGTGATGCGCGAAGTCGTGGGCGACAGAACCGTCGACGAAGTCATCACTATTGGTCGACAAGAGATTGAAGACGAAGCCCTGCTCAAAATGCAGGCGCTCACGACCAAATACGGCATTGGGGTTAGCATTGATCAGGTGCAACTGAAAAACATAAACCCGCCGCGGCCGGTACAAGAGTCGTTCAACGAGGTAAACCAGGCTCAGCAGGAAAAAGAGAGCCTGATCAACGCCGCGCGGCGTGAATACAACAAGGTAGTCCCGCTGGCAGAAGGTGAAAAAGACCAGCGAATACGAGCGGCAGACGGTTACCGTCTGAAGCGCATCAACGAAGCAGAAGGTGATGCCGCGCGATTCAACTCCGTGCTGAAGGAATACTTAAAAGCACCGGAAGTCACAAGACGCCGAATTTACATTGAAACACTGCAAGAAGTGCTACCTGGGCTTGATTCGAAAATAATCATGGACAGTCAAGCACAACAAGTACTGCCGCTACTGCCGCTGGGTGGCAAAGGGATCCAACCATGAAAGCATTTCTCCTGATTATCGTCGCGGCGCTCTATCTGCTGGTATCTAACTCGGTCTATAAGGTGAATGAAACCGAGCAAGTGATCATCACGCAATTTGGTAAACCCGTTGGCGAACCCATCACGGAGGCCGGGCTTAAGTTCAAACTGCCCTTCATCCAAGAAGTGAACCCAATCGACAAGCGCATACTTGAGTGGGATGGCAACCCGAGCAACATGCCCACAAAAGACAAGCTCTACGTGGCAGTCGATTTGTTTGCGCGCTGGAAAATTGTTGACCCGCTGCAGTACCTTTTACGCCTGCGCGATGAGCGCAGCGCACAATCACGCCTTGATGACATCCTCGGCAGTGAAACCCGCAACGCAGTCGCCAAGCACGAACTGATAGAAATCATCCGCACCACCAAAGACAGGCTACCTCTGCTAGACGCGTCTCTCAGTAAAGAAGACCAGGCCACTCTGGGATCACTTGTGCCCATCTCCAAGGGGCGCAAGATGGTGGAACAAGAGATCTTCAATGCGGCAGCGGGCAAAGTAAAAGTGTTCGGCATCGAATTGATGGACATTCGCTTCAAGCGAATTAACTACAATGAAAGTGTGCGGCCGAAAATTTATGACCGCATGATCAGCGAACGCCGGCAAATAGCCGAGCGCTTTCGATCTGAGGGCAACGGAGAAGCGGCTCGGATAAACGGTTTTAGAGAGCGTGAACTCAATAAAATCCAGTCAGAAGCGTACCGTCAAGTAGAAGAAATACGCGGTGAAGCGGACGCGAAGGCAACTGAGATTTACGCCAACGCCTACAACAAGAATGAAGCATCGGTCGATTTCTTCGAGTTCCAGAAAACAATGGACATGTACAAATCAGTGGTCAAAGACAACACCACACTGATTTTGACGACTGACAGCGAAGCGTTTAAGTTCCTAAAGGGCATGGACCCTTAACAGCCTGAAGCGCCAACTTGATCTGGCAGTCACACGACATTTTCGTGCTGGCTGCCAGATTGGGCTGTTTATTTGTGCAAGCTGCGGCTCCGCGGCTGCAAATGCACCATCAGAAGATCAGTCCGCGTTGTCGCGCGGGCCTAGCTCAAAAACAGTTATTTCCCCACGGGTGCCGAGCCTGAAAATAGGCCCCCACGTGCCCGTGCCCTGATTCACATAGAGATGCTGATTCCGCTGACTGTACAGCCCCTGGTACTGCGGGTGACGCCGCTTCACTGCATAGCCAAAGGGCCACATTTGCCCGCCATGAGTATGCCCGCTCAACATCAGCGACACACCATGCGCCATCGCCTGCTGCCAGCCGTCGGGCTTGTGATAAAGCAGAATATTGAACATATGTGGTGCGGGATTCAGTAAATCCAACTGTTGTGCCACTTGATCGATTGGCTCTTCGTCGTCCAGCCCGATCAGGCGAAGCTCTTGATGCTCGACCGCCTGGTTGCGCAGCACCTTCACCCCATGAACCTCAACGTCACGCAGCACCCGTTCCATGTCGATATAGCGCTCGTGGTTGCCCGTCACCATATAAGTGGCTTCTGGCAGTCCGGCGAGCGCCCTCAGGTCGTCACTGCTCACGTCACTGCCATCGACCAGATCGCCGGTGATTAGCACAAGATCAGGCTCTTGCAGCTTTACTTGGGCGACAACCTTTTGCAGGAACTCCGCGCTCCGCGAGCCCACGTGCACATCGCTGATTTGCACGATTCGCCAGCGGCGGCTTAGCTTTTCTGATTGTAGATTGATGCGGTTGACGCTGGGAACGAGCGCGCTGTAAAGCCCATAGAAATAGGTCAGCATCCAGAGCGCCAAGGTCACAACAGACAGTACTGTCGAGCTGAGAGAACTCCACAACAGCGGCGCTGTGAGCAGTAAAGCTATGCCCAGCGCGTAGCTGACAGCGAGCCATTGCAGAACGACAAAGCGCACTTTTGGCAGTGGCATTGAAATGGCTTGCCACGCGAGCCAGGCCACGACTGGCGCCAAGACCATGCTGCCCCACAGCAGCTCAAAGTGTTCAGCTTGCAGTATTCGGTGCAAAAACATCGCGGCCGGAAGCAGCATCAGCAGCCAACTTACGAGGATCAATATCAGGAAACGGATCATGGTGTGTCAGTCATCTTGAGTGAATCAATTTTTCGAGCAGTTAGCAAATTGAAATAGCCAACATTCGGTGTTCTTTAGAACGTCAAATTTGAGTAACCGTGAGCAAGTCATATATTCCCACTTTACTGTTGAAGAGCAAACATTTATCGGTCTCAGCTCTAACAAAGCAACAATTGCGGAAGCAGGCAGGTCGATGCTCATCGCTTTTGCATTACTGGACACAAACCGCGCGCCCAGCGCCCAACGCCAACGCCAACGCCAACGCCAACGCCAACAAAGCATTCTACGGTGCACGTGCCCCGCGACAGGGGCTTGAAATATTGCTATGTTCTGCTTTGTACACAAGCACAGCACTGACGGGAGCGGCCCGCCCCCAGCGGTCGCCTCAGCCCCTGCCCCTCTCGACGAAGTGAACCGCCCATGAACTATTCCATCTGCGTGATCGGCGCTGGCATTGTCGGTGTCAGCTGCGCCCTGACCTTACAGCGACAAGGCCACTCGGTGGTATTGCTCGACAAAACAGGCCCCTGCGCTGGCGCCTCCTTCGGCAACGCAGGGGCCATTGTCAACGGCTCCTGTATGCCCAGTGCCACGCCGGGCATAGCGCGCCAGGCGCTCGGCATGATGGGTGCCACGGGTCCGCTGTCTATTCGCCCGCGCCACGCCCCGCATCTGTTGCCGTGGCTGCTGCGCTTTGTGCGCGAAAGCCAAAGCACGCACTTTGAACAACACGCGCGTCATCTGCACGCGCTGACAGCACACGCCAACGCCAGCTGGACCGAGCTGTTGCAGCACACCGACGGTGGCGAGCTAATCCGCCAGTGCGGCTGGCTGAAGGTCTATGAGCACCAGCGCAGCTTTGAGGCCACCGCGCTGTCCTTGCACACCATGCGTTCGCTCGGCGTACCCTACGAAAAGCTCAACGGCCATCAAATTCGCGCACTCGAACCGGCGCTGAGTCCGCGCTTCCAATACGGTATGTACCAGTCAGACGCCCACGCCATCAGCGACCCCGAGGCGATGCTGCAGCGACTGGTCGCCGCCTTTGTGGCGCTCGGCGGCACCCTGCGTATCGCCGAGGTGCGCGGACTGGGCGTGCTCGGTGAAGGCGCCTGCGCGCTGCTGGACGACGGCCAGATCGAGGCCGACAAACTGGTGCTGGCAGCGGGCGCTTGGTCGGCAGGCTTGCTGAAACCCTTGGGATACAATATCCCGCTGGCGGCCGAGCGCGGCTACCATTTCATGTTGCCTCCAGTGCCGGAGTTGCAACGACCAGTGGTCAACGGCGAGCACAGCTTTGTACTGTCGCCGATGCGTCTCGGCACCCGCATGACCAGCCAGGTCGAACTGGCTCACATCGACGACAGCCTCGACACCCGGCGCATCCGCGCTCTGCTGCCCGCCGCGCAAGAAATGCTGCCCACGGCGCGTATCGAAGTGCAATCAGAGTGGGTCGGCAGCCGGCCCTCGCTGCCCGACTCCCTGCCGGTCATCGGCACCACCCGCCACTCCGCGATCCACTGCGCCTTCGGCCACCAGCACCTCGGCCTGACACTCGGCCCGCTCACCGGCCTGTTGGTTGCGGACGCAATCGCCGATCGCCCATCGCGCCTCGATTTGCACCCCTACCGCATTGATCGCTTCTGATCGTAGCTTTCCAGTGCCAGCCTTTCTAAATCAATTCTAAACTGGCGTAACAAAGGCGATCCACTGTCGAGTCTCCACACCACCCAGCAGAGCAATAAACCCAAGCGCCCATTGAAACGCCCCCCACTCTCCGTGAGACTAAGCCTACGCTTCCAAACGGAGACGACATGCCTAAACCTCGCAGCCAGCTCATCTGCCTCAAAGACACCCCGTGGGTACACTGCACCTCTCGCTGTGTGCGGCGCTGCTATTTGACCGGGTTCGACCGAGAAACCGGCATCGACTACAGCCACCGACGCGGCTGGATCGAATCCCGATTGGAACTGCTGACCAACGCCTTCTCTATCGACATCGCCGCCTACGCCATCATGAGCAACCATCACCATGTCGTGGTGCGCGTGGACCAAGACAAAGCCAAAAGCTGGACATGGCAGCAAGTCATCGAACAATGGCACAAAGTCTACAGCGGCAGCTTTCTCAGCCAGCAATTCGTGAAAAATGGCAGCCTGCCTTCGGCGGAACTG
>JAWSVD010000180.1:22015-22413 GCA_033852095.1 Granulosicoccaceae bacterium
TTCGAAGGCCGCTTCAAAAGCCAATCACTGCTCGACGAACAAGCCATCCTCAGCTGCATGGTTTATGTGGACCTCAACCCCATCCGCGCCCAAATCGCCCAAACGCCAGAAAGCAGTGAATACACCAGCGTGCAAAAGCGCATCAAAGCCACTGGCCAAGGCACAACACCGGCCATGCTGATGCTCTTCACCGGCGACGAACACAAAGCAAAACCCAGCAACGGCATCCCCTTCGCCCTAAAAGACTATTTAGAACTCGTTGAAGCCACTGGTCGCATCGCCCGCCAAGACAAACGCGGAAAAATCGAAGACACCCTGCCACCGATTCTCAAGCGCCTCAACATCGATCCCGACACATGGGAAGACATCGCGCTCAACTTCGAAACAACCTTCGGCCC
>JAWSVD010000181.1:0-12226 GCA_033852095.1 Granulosicoccaceae bacterium
AATAAATTCTCACCCACAGGGCGTCCAGAGGTTTAGATGCTGCTGTGCAATGGATAATCGCCCGATTAAGTGATGGATTGTTCCGACCATGCCTGCACTGTTTGCTGGATTGTCTGGCTGTCGATCAGCTCTTGTTCTAGGCGGTTGTGTGCGGGGTCTGCTCTGAGCAGTTGTTGGTAGAGGGCTTGTTGTTCTTCGCCCAGGTGCAGCAGGGGGTGTTGGCAGGGGGTTTTGTCTTGGCTGGTGTAGGCTTTGCCTGCGGCGAGCGTGGCTCTGTCCATGAGCAGGGGGCTGGTGTGGGGCTGGGCTTGCAGCGCTTGCTCGAGCATGGCGAGGCCGTGGCTGTCGATGTCTCCCCAGTAGCCTATGTGCCGTGATTGCATCCAGTGGTTGTGCATCCAGCCGAGGTTTTTGCCGCCGCCGCAGATGGCCAGCGTGTCTTTGAGTGGCGGTAGGCTGAGCCCGCTCTGCAGGTTTTCCACTATCAGGATGTTTTTGCCGGGTTGGGGCAGGTGTTGCAGTGTGTGGCTGTCCAGTTGCAGCAGCGGCAGCCCAGCCAGCGCCGTCTGGGTGGCGGGGCAGAGCGGGCGCAGCATCAACCAGCCGCGTGGGTTGTCGCGGCAGTCCAGCCACTGCAGCAGGCCGCCGTGCTGCTGGGGTTTGTTGTCTTGGCTGGCGTTCAGCAGGGCTTCGATCAAGCTGTGATGCTGCTCGATAAATTTGCTGTGTACGCCCGTGAGCGGCAAGGCGCGCAGGTAACAGCCATTGCCCATGCCCGCTGTGAGTTGCGGCAGTAGGGTGGCGAGCTGCTGGGTCTGTTGGGCGCTGAGTGCGTCGAGCAGGCTGAGTTTGTCGATCAGTGTGCTGTGCAGGCTGCGATCGAGCGCGAGCAGGGGTTGTAGTTTTTCTTCGAGTGCGGCTATGTCTCGCAGCACGTCTTTGCCGAGAAACTCAAACAGGGCGCCTAGGCTGTGGAGCTCAAAGTGGGTGGGGAGCTGTTGTTCGCCGATGTTTCTAAAGATTTGTGTTTGCCATTGCACGGTGCCTGGGCCTGCGTAGGCTCGCCAGGCCTCGATGAACAGGCGCATGGCGTCTAAATCAGCTAGGGCTTGTCTGGCATTGGGGGCTTTCAGTGGGATGACAATGGGCAGCGGCCGTTCGCCCAGCAGGCGGCGTTTGAGGTGTTGGCGGTTGTCCCATTCGCGCCTGCGCAGCTGTTGTCGTACAGCGGCTGGGTGCAGTCCCCAGTCGCTCAATCGAGTGCCTCGACGCTGACGCCCAGGGCCTCTGCCTGGCGTTGTTCCAGCTCTTCCCAGCTCATGGGCACCAGATAGCTCTCGTGGCAGCTGGCGTCGCGCTCGGCGATCAGCAGTGAGCGGGCGGAATCCTGGGCGAGGTTGAGGTTTTTAAAGGGGGTGATCAGGTTGACGTGGATGTGCAGCTCACGGAAGACGCGCAGCACCCGCCGACTGACAGCCTCGGCGGTGTTGGAGAAAGCTTCGTCCAAGAAGACGCTGCTGTAGACGGGCCGATCCGCGCCTTCGGGGGTGAGCACATACGCCAAGCTTGCGGCGACGATGGTGCCGGCGAAGGCTTCTTTCTCGCCGCCGGATTTGCCACTGGTGGACTCCAGTACATCCAGCACGCGGTCGTCGAGCTTGGCGCGCTCTTCGGCGTAGAAGCTCATTTGGTGGCGGGGGTCTAGCAGCCGCAGGCTCTCTTGGGTGCCGGCGGTGGCCGCGCTGCTGGCCTTGTCGAGTATGGCGATGATCTCTTCGAGCTGGCGGTAGCGCTTTTCGTGGTCTTCGTCGTTGATCGAGGCGAGGGCTTGAGTGAGCTTGCGCTCGAAATCCTGCACATGGGCGATGCGCTCGCGGCGGTTGTCCAGGTGCAGGTAGCTGCCCTCGCGAAATTCGGTGCGGCGCAGCACCCGGTTGATCACGGCGATGCGTTCGCGGATGTCTTCGCGTTCGCTGGCGATCTTCTCGCGTATGCCCGCCAGCGATTGGGTGGCGTGGTGGTTGAGCCGCGCGCGGAAGCGCTCGACCAACTCCGGCAGTCCCTCTGACTGCAGCTGTTTGAGGTGTAGCAGGTAGTCGTCGGCGTCTGTGACTGAGGTGCCCCAGTCGGCGCTGATGGCGAGCCACTCACCGCGGAAGCGGACGATAATACCGATGCAGATACTGGAATTGTGCTTTTGCTGCCCCGTGGCTTTTGCGACACGCGCCGTCAGCGTGCTTTGCTGCTCCCGCTCTAAGTCTCCACTGTGGTCCAGTTGCTCGTCGACGAGCGGGCCTGGTTTTTTCTCCAACGCCGCGCGTACGCTGTCGTCCAGCTCGTTGTCGGCCAGTGACTGCGCGCTGCTCAACCCTTGTTCGCTGCGCGTCAAGGCGTCTTTGACCTGCCAGCGCTGTTCGTTCAATTGTTCGCGCTGGCTTTCCAGGGCGTGTTGTTCGCTCTGTGCTTGTTCCCAGCGTTGTTTGCTCTTAGCCAGCGTGCCACTTGTGCTTTGTAGTTCGGCTAGGTCTTGTTCAAAGATGTGCTCTTGGTTTTGCAGCTGCGGTACATCGATGCTGACCCAACTCACCGCGTGCAGACGTTCCCACAGGCGCGCCTGTTGCTCCAATGTGTCCCAGGCTTTGCGCGCGCTCTCTACCGACAGCTTTTGCTGGATCAGGGTTTGGTGCGCGTGTTCCAGCTCTTGCTGCAGGGATACCAGTCGGTTTTTGTTGGAAAAGCCCAGCGACCAGTAACGCTTGTTGTCGATGGCGTGTTGGTCTTTTTTTTCGTAGCGGCCGTGTTCGTGCTGCACCAAGCCCTGGGCTGTCATGGCGTGGGCCGTGCGGTTGAGCGCCTCGGGGCTGTCCACGCAGTGCAGGTCGAAGCGGGCGAGGTGTTGTTTGAGCCAATCGCGCCAGGGGTGTTTGCGCCAGGTGAGCTTGCGCAGGTAGCCGTCGTCTTTGAACGGGGCGGCGGAGCCGCTGGCCTTGCCCGCCACCTGCAGCCGCACGTGCAGGCCAGTGTGGCGGGCGTTGACCCATGCGGTCACCTGCGGGTAGTGGGCCTCGGGCACCGCGAGGGTGACGCGCAATCCACCCAGAGCGCGTTCAATGGCCCCCTGCCAGTGGCGGTGTTCGTCTTGCACGTCAATCAGCTCGGCCAGGTACATGAGCTGCTCGCGCGGAATATCCAGCGCTTCGGCCATCTGGTCGCGAAACTGTTGGTAGGGTGCCGGGATGTTTGAGTCCGGGCGGGCTTTGATCGCTCGCTGTTCTTCTTCAAGGGCCTTGATCTGCGCCTCTTGCTGGCTGTAGGCGCCGGCCGCGTCGCCAAAGTGTGATTGCGCGGCCTCGCGCCGCTCGCCCGCCTGTTCTAAGGCTGCTGTGGCCTCGTCCTGATTGAGCTGCCAAGTCTCGCGGTCGAGCGTGTCGGGCAGTTGCAGTTCTCGCGCGTCGTGCTGCCAGGCGCTGGCGTGTTCGTTGGCGCGGGCCAGGTCTATGCGGCAGCGTGCGAGGTCTTTTTTCAGATTTTCGATGCGGTCGCCGCCGGCCTGGCGGTAATCGGCGTAGAGCTCCTGCACGCGCTCGGTGGCGCTCTTGTGTTGTTGCTCTAGGCTCTGCAGTTGCTCGTCGAGCGTCGCTTGTTTTTCTTGATTGTTGGCGATCCGGGCTTGGTATAATCCCAACCGCTGGCGGGCAAACCACACGGGCAGTTGGGCTTGGGTGCGCTCCAGGTGGGCTATTTCTTCGCTGGCTTTTTGATAGCGCTGGTGCGCGGGGGGCAGCTCGAGCAGTGCATCGCGGCGGCGACGCGCGTCTTCCAATTGCAAGTGCGTGCTGCGCAGGTCGTCGAACTCCGCCACGGCGCGCTGGGCATCCTCGCGCACGGTGCTTGGCTCGAGCACCAGTTCGCGTATCAGTTGCGTCAGGTCGTCGATTTTCTTCAGGCCCAGGGCACGCGACAGCAGCGCGGGGGCGTTGCGGTTTTCCATGCGCAGCAAGCGCTGCCAGGTCTCTTGGTAGGCGCTGAAGCTGCCGTCGAAAAGGCTCAGCTTGGGGTTGTGGCGGATGGCGTTTTTGAGGCCGCGCACATCGCCGTTGCCAAAATCCGCCAGCAAGGTTTCCAGCCGGTAGTCATCGCGCGCGACGATGTACAGGCGGTTGAGATCGCTCAGGCTGTTGCCGCTCTGGGTGGTCCAGAACAGACCCGCTAGGGTGATTTGGCTGCCGTCGTCGCCGCGGTAGTGGGCGCGCAGGGCGGTGACGGTGGGGCCTTCGCGTTTGGCTTGTACCCGTGTTTGTACGCCGTCGTGCACATGGCCGTAGCTGCCGCGGATGTAGGACATCAGGCTGCGATCGCTGCGGTCTCCCTGGGCTGCGGCCACGTTGAACGAGGCCTTGCCCGCCGGCAGCAGCAGGGCCATCAAACCGTCGATCAGGGTGGATTTGCCCGAGCCGTTGTTGCCGGTGATCAGCGTGCCTTGGGGGTCGATGGCGGCGTGGTGCAGCTTGTGGAAAGAGCCCCAGTTGTAGAGCGATAGCTCGGCGAGCCGGATCTGGGTGCAGTCCAGCAGTTGGGCTGTCTCGGGGAATAGATCAGACATCGGGGGTGGTCTCGGTGTCGAGTGTGATGCCCGTGGCATCGGCCAGCGCTTGGTATTCGCCGAGCAGGCGCTGCAGCAGCTCCGCGTTGACCACAAAGCGGATCACCGGGGTGATTTCAAAGCGGTTGTCTTCGCCACGCTGGCGCAGCAGCAGCTTGTGTTTTTCGAATTTATCCAGGGCCGCACTGAGCTTTTTGGCGTCGCGGCTGCTGCTGTTGGTCAGCGGCAGGAAGGGGCGCAGCTGGGCGTCGATCTGTTCTTGATCGATGAGGATGCGGCTGGCGCCCTCGGTCTCGCGCTGTTGGAAGTGGCGCCGCAGCACCAGCAGCACGAGCGAGTCGTAGAGGGTGAGCGGGCGGCGGCTGATGAGGGTGGCGATCTCTTCATCTTCGCTCGCGTCGTGCTGGCTCAGCTCGGGGTTTTGATCGTCAGTGGGCTCGCCAGCTTCGCGCTGTTTAATCATCGCCAATTGGCTTTTTTCGTCGATCAGCAGTGTGAGGTAGAGGTTGGCGAGCTGCGCGCGTATGGCGCTCTCGTGTCGCAGCAAGGCCTCGAAGTGGCCTTTTTTGCGCTCTCCCAGCACCACGCCCTGGCGCAACAGGCTGACCAGGGCTCGGCGTGCGTCGGCCGGCAGGGTGAGCGATTCTACAGCGCTCGGCGCGGCGGCCGGCTGATCGGCCAGTGCCTGCCCGCTGTCGTCGAGGGGCTGGCGTGGCGCGGTTGCGGCCTCGGGCGTGTCGCTGATTGCGGCTTTGGCCGGGGCTGGCGCAGTGTCTGGCTTTTCGGCCAAGAGCTCATCGAAGAGGTTCAGTGATTGCGGCTGAGGTGTGTCGTTTGCTTCGGTGGGCATCGTGCGCTGCTTCGTGGGTGCGATGAGCCTATTCTACCGCACTCGTACAGTGCGGGGCCTTATTGATGTACGGTGGGGTTGTGGGGCGCGGCAAGAAGTTTCTGCCCAATGGTTTCAGGTGTGCCATGTCTCTATCGGCACGGATGCGCTGCGCTTATTCGCCCCACAATACCCGCATGGACTCGTAGGGCGCACAAGCCGAAGGCGCCTGCGCAGCATGCCCCGCCAATGGCACAGTATCCGAGACGCCAGAATAAATTCTGCCCCACACGGCGAGCAGCTGACGGCAGAATGAATTCTGGCCTAGCTCTGGACCCTGAACGCGGATGCGCTTCGCTTATTCGCCCTACGGTTTGCTGCAATGGCCGGAACAGGTGTTGTTGCAGGCCTTGAGCTGGCGGTGAGCTAAGCGAGATGCAGCTGCGCGCCCCGGAATGAATTCTCACCGACAGGGGTGGTGCACTGTGTTTTGTAGGGTCGATAAGCCGCAGGCGCATCGGCGGCATGCCCCCGCAGAATCGCCGGCCAGTCGGCATCATCGAGCCTAGAAATCTTACCGCCCCCTTGTGCACTCGAATGAGTAGCGCAGGCTTGGCGGGATTAAGTGGCGTGGATGTCTGAGCGAAGCCAGTGAATCCCCAAGCCGGCAGCGCCAAACCGAGGAGCACAGGCCCACGCGGCATTGCCCGAATGAATTTGACCCTACAGGGGGGGGGAGACATTGTTTGGGCTCAATGCCAGACGGGAGATTAAGTGTGCTGCGCACACCCGGATACCGCTCCGCTACTTCCGGGCTACACCGGGCCTGACATCGCTGCAGCCGCAGCTGCTCGCGGCCCGGCCTGTGCGGCCCGACCTACGCGGCCCGACCGAAGCATCAAAAGACCCGGGGTGCTCAGAGATCGAGGTCTTCGAGGGTAGCGGGGAATTGGCTGGCTTGCAGCATGTAGCTGGGGATGCGGGCGCGGCGGCGTTGGCCGTCGGCGCTGATGAATTCCACGTGTTCTTCGTCGGGCAGGCGGGTGGCTTTGAGTGACTGGGCGATGCGCACGTAGGCGACCAGTTCTTCTAGACCCTGCTCGACTGGGGTTGCCTTAATCAGTGTGCCGAGGGTGGCTGGGCCGTGTTGTTGTAGGTGCTGGTGTATCTGCCGCGCCACCGCCAACACGCGCACGCTGTGCATGGCAGCGAGGCTTTCGCTGGAGAGTTCGCGCTCGGCGCTGGCGTCACTGAGATCGGCGGCGTCGATGTGCTCAGTGGGTTGGTGCAGGCGCCAACTGGTGGGGGCTTGCAGTTTGGCGTTGCCGCTGGGCAGTTTGAGCCCCAGTGGGCTGTGCAGCTTGACCTCGGCTTGGTTGAGCTGCACGGCGCCGCGCTCGAGCTGGCCGAGCAGCTGTTCGATGGCGCGGCCCTCCTGCCAGCCGCCGCGCTCCACGTAGCCGCGCAGGCTTTGTTCGGTGCGGCGACGCACCTGAAACACGCGCTCGCTCTCCCGTGACAGTTCGCGCATCAGTTGCGACAAGTAGCGAAACTGCCCAGAGTTTAAATGTTTGGCCGCGGGGCGTTCGAGCACGGAGCGCAGCTGGGCGCGCAGCTCTTTGCTGCGCTCTGGGTCACTGAGCAGGCGAAAAAAGCCGTCGAAGGCGCGGCCAGCGTCGGAATCTGCCAGCAGTTCTTCTTTGCTGAGCAGTGCTTCGATGACCTCGCCGCGGCCCTCGGTGGATTCGACCATCTGCACCCGCAGGGCCTTGTCCAGTTGGCGGATCTCCTCTTCGACGCGCCTGAAATCACCGCTCAGCACTGAGGCCAGTTGGTACAGCTCCAGCAGGCGTTCACGTTGCTCGCGCTCGGGCAGTTCTTCTACCACACCGGCCTGCAGCGCTTTGATCTCGCTGTCGAGTTGCTTGCGTTTGGCGCGCAGCACTTTCAGGCGTTCTTTGGGGTTGGGGTTGAGCAGCATGGCGAGCTCGGCGGCGGTGTCCTGTACGATGCGCAGGTGCGAGGCGGTGGCGCGCAGGTCGCGGCGCTCCAGCGACATCGCCAGCTGCAGGGCGTTGTCCGCCGCTTCGGTGACGCTGAGGCGGTCGTCCAGCTCGCGCAGCCAACCGGCTTGGATCCACTGGCGCAGGTAGGTCGTGGCGTTGACCTCTGTCTCCCAGCTACCGTCCTCGCGCGCCAGCGAGAGTTCGGCCTCCAGCGCCGCCCGCGCGCGGCCAAAGGGCACCTCGGACTCGCTGTCAAACAGGCTGGCGATAAAGGCCAGCACGTGCGGTGCGTTGTCGGCGCGCAACAGCTGCCAGCTGGCGTGTTCGCGGTGCAGTCGCTTGAAGCGCGCCTGGCGTTCTTGGAAGCTCATGATGTCACTCGATGGGTACAGGCTAACGGCGAATTCTAGGGGTAGCGCCACATGCAGCTGCAGATTATAAAGGTTTGCTCGGTTTTATGCGCACGGGTCGCTGGCTCGCGTTGCACGGGGGGGCTGTGTTGACGGACAATGGCACTTTTAAAATCCTCTCATGAGTCGTCGATGAATTACCCGCTGATCGAGTTAGTTGAGCGCGCCCGTGCCTACCGTTTGGATATCGAGTCACACATTCTAGAACGGGGCCGTGACTATTGGCAGCGTGGGCTTGTGCATTCAATCGAGCGGCGCTCGGATGGCGGTTTGTCCGCGATTGTCGAGGGCAGTGACGATTACGAAGTGAACCTAGAAGTCTCGCTAGGGACTAAAGGCCTCCTGTTGCACGGCGATTGTGATTGCCCCTACTGGCACACCTGTAAACACGTTGGCGCCCTGTTTTTGGAGTTTCTGTACCGTGAGGGCGATGGATCCAGCGACGGTGCGGTGGATCTGTGCTTGGAGTCCATTGCTGCGCTGGTTCTTCCTGCGGTTGAGCAGCAAGAGCAAGAGCAGGCGCGGCTGCAACTGCTCATGCACCGGCGGGTCGACAGGGCAGCAAGCGGTGAGCACTTTTTCTCTGTGCAACTCATGCCTCAGGTTATGCAGCGAGGTAAGAAAGGCAACTGGCTCAAACCCAAAGCGGCCATTGATTTTTACGGCAATATCAAAGCTGAAGGGCTCAATCCCGATCACCGTCATTTGTTGCGCTGGTTACTCAGCATGGATGAACGGTATTCGGTTACTCTCCCGGTTGACCTGCCGCCGGTAGTGCTTGCGGATTATCTCGCCATCGCTATGGATGAGGCCATTTTAATCGATGCTGAGGATGAGACATTGATGGCGCGCGGTGAAGCGCGAGTGCTCAACATAAGGTGGTTGCAGGACGGTGATAACCACCAGTTGGTTTGGGAGCTGGAAGGCGAGTTGCTGTGTGAGCGACTGCAGCTCATTCCAGCGGGCAAGGGCTTTTGGTTCTGCGATCTGGATCAAGGTCTGATGGGCGAAGTACAGAGTGTTTTCAGTGCTAAGCGCGTGGCGGTTGCGGGTCGCTTGCCGGTGATGAATGCGGAGCAACGCGATCAGGTGGAGGAGGGCATAGCGCAGCATTTCTCTGCGCCCGAGGTGCTGAGCTTGAGCGCTGCCGCTGCCGCACCGGAGCGGCGTGCGGCGCTGGTGGGCAAGCTGTTGCGGGTGGACGAGCAGAGCGAAGTGTTTGAGCCCTGGTGGTTGTACGAGGGTGATCTGAGCGTTCGCGCCAACCCCGATTGCGAACGCAGCTACCTGAGCGAACACCGCTGTTGGTTGCTGCGCGACGTGGCGGGCGAATCGCTGGCGCTGTTGGAGTTGGCGGAGCTCTCTCGGGTCGACGATGGGCGGCGCGACAGCCGCGGGGATTTAAGCATATTACCCGACAGTGACTTTAACTGGCCGCATTTCTCGCTGGAAGTCGCGCCCATGCTGGAGTCGCTCGGCTGGGGGATCGAGCTGCCTGATCAGTTGCGTTTCGTGGCCAATGATGTCTACGAGCTGAGCGTGGACATGGACGAGCACAGCGCGGGGGGCTGGTGGTTTGAGGTGGGCTTTTCAGTGGAGTGCGAGGGCCACAAGCTGCCGCTGGTGCCCATCCTCGGGCAGTGGATAAGCCGCCACGGCCTGGGTGAAGGGCCCTTGGAGGGGCGGGCCGATGACGAGCTCTATCCCCTGCTTGCCGACGAGGAAAGGCGTGTGTGGCGCGTGCCGGTCGGTCTGCTGCGCACGTTGATACGCCAGTTTGCGGACTTGATCGACGCGGCCGACGGGGATCACCTGAAGATACCAGCCCCGGCACTCGGGCATCTGGATGCGGTGCTGGAGGATTTGCCCACCACGGCTTGGCAACCGCCCGCGCGCTTTGCGGCGCTGGTGGATAAGCTCGGCCGTGCGGGCGAGCCCCAGCTGATGCCCGCCCCCGAGGGTTTTAATGCAGAGCTACGGCCCTATCAGCAGGGCGGGCTGGGCTGGTTGGGATTTCTCGCCGACACCGGCATGCACGGCATATTGGCCGATGACATGGGGCTGGGCAAGACGGTGCAGACCCTGGCGCACATGGTGTACCAGCGCCGAGCGAACCCCGATGCGCCGCCGGTGTTGGTGGTGGCGCCCACCAGCGTGGTGGGCAACTGGCGACGCGAAACTGAAAAGTTTGCGCCTGAGCTCAAGCAATTGACTCTGTATGGCCCCAAACGTCAAGCGTGGTTTGATCGGCTGGGGGAGTTTGATCTGGTGCTGACCAGCTACGCTCTGTTGCAGCGAGACCGTGAGGTGCTGCAGGCGCAGCCATTCTCGTTAGTGGTGCTGGACGAGGCGCAGTGGATCAAAAACCCGCGCGCCAAGACGGCGATGGCCGCCAAGGTGCTGCAGGCGGAGCGGCGGCTGTGTTTGTCGGGCACGCCGATGGAGAACCACACGGGTGAGCTGTGGTCGCTGTTCGATTTTTTGATGCCGGGTTTTCTCGGCAGCGAGAAGCGATTTCGTGCCTGCTTTCGCAACCCGATTGAAAAGGATGCAGACCCACACGCGCTGGCGCGGCTGCGCGCCCGCACCGCGCCGTTTATCCTGCGGCGTAGCAAGCAACTGGTGGCGTCTGATCTGCCCGCGCGCAATGAGATGGTGCAGAGCGTGGAGATGGGCAGTGGGCAGAAGGCTGTCTACGAGGCGGTGCGGGCGCAGATGCAGAAGAAAGTGCGTGATGCGCTGGCGGCTAGGGGCTTGGGGCAGAGCCATATCATTGTCTTGGAGGCGCTGTTGAAGCTGCGCCAAACCTGCTGTGACCCGCGGCTGTTGCCCAATCGCACCAAGGGACGTGACAAGGCCAAATCCGCGAAGCTCGAGCTGCTGATGGAGCTGTTGCCAACTCTGGTCGAGGAGGGGCGGCGGGTGCTGTTGTTTTCTCAATTCACCAGCATGCTTGATTTGATCGAGGCCGAGTTGAAAGACGCGAGCATTGATTATTTGAAGCTCACCGGCCGTTCGCGTAACCGCGATAAATTGGTCGAGGATTTTCAGGCGGGAGCGGTGCCAGTGTTTCTCATCAGTCTCAAGGCGGGCGGAGTGGGGCTCAACCTCACGGCCGCCGACACGGTGATCATCTACGACCCCTGGTGGAACCCGGCGGTGGAGCAGCAGGCCATAGACCGCGCGCACCGCATCGGACAAGACAAGCCTGTGTTCGTGTATCGCTTGGTCACCGAGGGCAGTATCGAGGAGAAGATCCTGCAGCTGCAGGAGCAGAAGCGCCTGCTCACCAGCGGGGTGATGGAGGACAGTGATGTGGTGCCGACGGGTTTGAGCGAATCGCAGATATTGGATTTGTTGCAGCCGGTGTAGCGGGGGGGCGGCTCTGGCATTGTCCAGCTAAAGCAGAACCTACAGCTGGGTTGGTGACGTGTCACACGTGCCTGAAGTGCCAGGTATTTCCTTTTGTAGGTTCGGCTTCAGCCGGAAAATAGATCGGCACAGCTCTAGCCACGAGGCATTCAGCGCGTGGCGATCTCGATTGTAGGTTCGAGGCTGCGGGCAGTTTTTTCGGACAATGTCGCTCGGGGTGGTGCTTCTTGGATTGGTGCTGCCGGCTTGAAGGTTTAATGGCTTCGATGCCCTCTATCGCCGGGCGGCGAGTCACTTTTTAGTGCTAAAAAGTAACCCAAAAGGCACGCCCATGTCCTCATTTTGCTTCGCAAAACCATTGCGTTGCTCAGCTTACCGCGGTGACGCGGGAACTCGCTTCGCTCAGACATCCACGCCACTTGTTCCCGCCAAGCCTGCGCTACTCATTCGAGTACACAAGGGGGGAGGTCGGCGGCGGTGAATTTATTGGATTTAGTGACGCTGGGTGGATCGGCTATTCTGTGGGGGTATGCCGCCGATGCGCTTGCAGCTTAGCGGCCCTACAGGGCACTGTCTCAGCTGAGGCACCGAATCTCTTGTGGGGCCGAATTTATTCGGGCAATGCGGCGCCACCATGTGCGGCTGGGCATCCCCGACTAGGCGGCCCCAACCAGGCGTCCCCAACTAAACTTCCCCAACTAAACTTCCCACCCACAAGCAGGCGGTGAGTGGGAGGGGAGTCACGGGCGGCTTTTATCTGACAGGTGCGCCTATTTGCCCCAGTTCAGCACCAGTGGGTCTAGTGGTTTAATCAGCTCGAGCAGCAGCTTTTCGGTGGGAGCTGGCAGCGGGGCGACCGGGTGGCGGCAGAAGGCGGATTTGATGATACCGCCTTCGCGCATGGCCACTTTGGCGGAGCGCCAACCGCACTGGCGGTTTTCATGGTTGACTGCGGGCAGGATGCGGCCGTAGGCGGCGGTGGCTGCTTCGCGATCACCGGCGAGGA
>JAWSVD010000182.1:0-7904 GCA_033852095.1 Granulosicoccaceae bacterium
TGATGTGGTCAAGTAAAGTTGGACACTTTTTCTAAGCGGCTCTTGCCTGCTCCTCGTACACATCTGGGCTGACGTAGCCTAGTGTTGAGTGAAGGCGTTTGGGGTTGTAAAAACTGAGGATATAGTCGCCGATGTCTCGGCAGGCCTCTCGATGATTTGCGTAAACGCGGCCTCGTATTCTTTCTGTCCGCAGACTTCTGAACACGCGTTCGATGGGCGCATTGTCCCAGCAATTCCCTCGTCTGCTCATGCTCTGTACAAACTTTTGATCCGATAGATAGCGACGAAAATCCCGCGACGTGTAGTGGCACCCTTGGTCTGAGTGGAACATCACGCCCGTGCCCGGCGCTCTGGATTCGAACGCCATACGCAGTGCCTGCACTGTCAGCACGCTGTCGGGGCTGCGCGACATCGCCCAGCCAACCACTTTGCGCGAGAACAGATCCACCACGATGGCCAGGTACGACCAGCCGGTGGCGGTGTAGATATAGCTCACATCGCCCGCCCATACCGTGTTGGGTTTGCTCACTTCAAATTTCCGCTCCAAC
This sequence comes from Granulosicoccaceae bacterium, assembly GCA_033852095.1. GTDB lineage: Bacteria > Pseudomonadota > Gammaproteobacteria > CALCKW01 > CALCKW01 > CALCKW01. The sequence continues at coordinate 549 of JAWSVD010000182.1, forward strand.
AGGTTAGGACTGTGCAGGTCTGCCTTGCCGCCCACCTTGGGAATCTTCGGTGGCTTGGGCATTTGAGCTTCAATGCCTGCTTCACGCATCAGAGAACGGGCCTTGCATCGGCCCACATCAAAGTCTTGCTCGCGCAGCGCCGCGCTCATGCGGCGTGAGCCATAACACCGGCCCGCGTCCTCGTGGATCTGTACCACGGCTTGACGTAGCCTCTGGCGCTCAGGATCGGGGTCGGCCCGCTCCCGCGTGCGCCAGTGGTAATAGCTGCTCGGTGCAATCTGCAGCGCCCGCAGCACGGGCCTAGCTTTGCTTCCTTCACTGATAGCTTGCTCTGCAACTGCCATCACAGGGGCATGTCCTTGGCAAAACAAGCGATTGATTTTTTTAGCACTTCACACTCGCGTTTGGATTGAGCGAGTTCTCGTTGGAGTGTGCTGATTTGCTGATCTGCGCTCATGTTCTGACCCTCATTGGCAGCGCCTGAGGCTGGTGCCTGGGTTTTGTCCAGCCAGCGCCGTAGCACCGTCTGGCCGAGATCCAACGCGCGAGCTGTCTCGGTAATTGAGCGACCCTGGTCACGGACCATGGCGATGGCATCGGCTCTGAATTCATCGCTAAACTTCCTTCTGTTTTTTCTCATACTCACCTCGTGTTGGTTATCCTAACTCAAGGTGTCCAAGATCATTGGACCACATCACAGCGCCTAAAATTTGGTACGCACCTCCTCCATTGCTATACGATGTATAGCCACTCCATGCTGCGTTTACAAGTCCAGCGGCTAGTTGTAACCATTCTCCATTCTGATCCACAAAATTAACCGGATCAACAGCCACATACCCATAAAGATTCACATCCCCACCAGCAAAGCCAATCGGATCCTTGGCTGTCCAGCGCCCTACACTCGCATCATAGTCCCTAGCCCCAAACCTTGTCAGCTGCGTGTGATGATCATAGATCCCGCCCGCAAAGCCAAAGGGCTGAAAACCAGGGTTCGTATCTTCTAGGATGTTGCCGAAGGTGTCGTAGCTGATCTGCTGAACAACTTCACCCGTCTCAACATCCACAACCAAACGCGGGCTGCCGAGGTGATCGGCGATGATGCGGTAGTTTTTTCCGTCTTTGATCAGGAAGTCGGGCACGTTGGGCCGGGTACCATACACAAACCGAGACACGACGTTGTTGTCGCCATCAAGTTCAGCAATTGGGTTCAATTGATCCTGATACAAGAAACCCTGTACCAGTGTGCCGTTGACCTTTTTACCGATACGCCGGTGCTGGGCATCGACCACGTAGTCGAGGGTGATGTCGCCGGGCAGGGTTGCGCTGAGCAGGTTGCCAAAGACATCGTAGTCGAAGGTGGTGGTCACGCCGTCTTCGGTCTTGCTCTTCAGCTCGCCGTTCAGGGTGTACTCAAAACCCATATTGCCATGGGTCAGCAGGCGATCTTGTTCGTCCACGGTGGCGGTGGTGGTGACACCACGCACGGTGCTTTCGATGCGGTTGGAGTTGGCGTCAAAGCTGTAAGTTTCAGTTTCCACGCCGTCCTCGCTCACGCTGACCAAACGGCCGGCTAGGTCGTAGTCATAGGCATAGGCAACCGTCTCGCCATCGAGGGTCTCGGTGCGGGTGGTGATGCGGCCGAGTTTGTCTCGGGTGTAGGTGTTGGCCCACGCTTCGTCAGTTGCAATGCCAGGTGTGCTTGTGGGAATCCAATCTTCGCATGCATCCTGCAGCTCTGTGTTTAGCTTGTCTCTGGTTTTCTGCTCGCTGGATTCGACCGTGCCAGCAATGTCGGTATAGCTTGCAGCTTGATTATGGGAATTGTAGTTAAAGCTGATGTGTTCCACGCGATTTCCTTGGCCGTCTTTCCAGATACTGGATGTTAGGTATCCGTCTTGGTCAAAGGCGAAAGTTTTACTTAAGCTCGGGAGGCTACAATTGCCAAATCTATCGTCAATGTAGCCTTCAGGGCAGGGGTCTTGAAGTGCACAGAACACCCCAATGTAACCGCGGTCAGTGTCGTTGCGAGACTCGATGGCGTAGCCAGAAGGGCAGCTTGTAGGGTTGCGTAAACAGAATTGGGAGTTCGATAACGATGTTTGCGCAGGACAAGAGGGCGGTATAGTGCTCTGGTCTGCTGGTCCCGCAAAAGAAGTTTCATCGAGATAGAGCCATCTGTAGTTGATGTCTTCTCCACCAGCGCTGCCGGTAGTTTCTGTGCGTTGCTTATCTGTTGCGCATTGGTAGTTGTAAATAGGCCTAGAAATGAACGCTTTATTACTTGTTGGTTCGCCCGCTGAATTCCAGTTATTTGTGGTAATCACTGAAAATTGATTAGACGAAACCATCGTGGTGCCAGCGGTGAATCCCGTTTCGGGATCGAGATCAAGCTGCAGGTCGCCCGCCTTTGTTATTAGCCGGTCGTGATCATGCTGGTAGCTGATCGAGAGAGCACTGTTTACATTCATTGTTGTTACGTCAAAGTTGTCGCTAAATTCGAACTCAACAGCCCCGCTGACGTCTCCTTCCCAGGTTTGTTTGGTCATTAAGTTGCCATCGTATTCATTCGATAGTACCTGCGATGATGGAGTTTCGGTTCTGCTTAGATACGCTGAGTTTTCATCGTATTGAAATCTAAATTGACCTTCAGGTGTAAACACAGATTCCAGCAGCCCAGTATTGGCATTGTGGTTGAGTTCTACCAGTTTGTTGTCCGGGCGCGAGATTTGAGTGAGCTGTTTGTCTAAATTGTAGCTGTACTGGGTCAGCGTGTGGTTACCTGCGAGGGGCGGCGGCTGGTCTTGTTGCCGAAGGTCTCGGTCATCGTAGTGAAACACATGCGCGGTTCTGCCTGGCGGAGTGATTGTTTCGATGTTTCCGTTGGCATCGTAGCTGTAGTTTACGATGCGTCCATCTGGAAATGCTTGCGAGGTGACTCGACCAATAGCGTCACGTTCATAGTTTGTCACCCGTCCTAGCGGATCAATCGTGCTTTGCAAATAACCTTTGTTAGGGCCATCAGTAAAATACGCGAATGATGTGGCCCGTGTATCGCCTTCGACTGTCGTTAATACAGATTCCAGTTTGCCGTCTTGTCGCCAGCTTATTTGAGTTGCGGCTAGTCCCTCTGGCTTAATTGACTCTGGGCGCTCGAGATTGTTTAGCTGTATCGTAGTAGATCGCCCTTCGGGGCTCGTAGACTTAATTTGCTGGTTTATAAAGTCATGTTCTATAAGACTGTTGCGCTCAATGTAGGTGGTATTGTCAATCGTAGTATGAATGCGCTTAATGCCGATCAACTTATCCTCGGTATCCAGCATAGGATAATCAGAAATGAGCTGGCTGTGCCGCAGGCCCGAGGGAAAACTCATATTTGTCTCAGATACTTCGCTATTTGCTCCGCGATAGCCTGAACGGGTGGAGTGGGTGATGGTACGCCCATCGGCTGTGTTTGTTACGCTGCCCCCGCGATTGTCTATGGATGTCTCTACGGTTCTGCCGCTGGCGAAGCTGTGGCGGTAGCTTCGGGCGCCCCATCGGTTTTCGATCATCTGAGATGTGCGCACTCGGCCTTCACCGCTAACCATCTCAACCACATGTCCATTCTCCGTTTCTGTTCGCTGCAGCGTCCAACCGCCGCCAGCGGGGTCAATGTCGGCAGTGAGTTTTCCTTCATCGTCGTAACCAAAGGTGTTGCTGCTGCCTGAAGGGCGCGTGAAGCGCTGTAGTAGGCCATTTTCGGCGTGGTAGTCGATCAGCCAGTGCTGCCCGATAGGGTTAGTGACGGCGCGCAGACGGTTGTCATTGTCCAGTTCTAAGCGGGTTTCTTGTCCATCGGCTGCGATAACGGTGGTTACTTGGCTATCTGAGCGAATGATCCGCGTTTGTCGCCCGTCACGGTCCTCGATTGCTATCAAGCGCCGTTGGTCATCGTAGTGAAAACTCAGCAACTTGGTACCCGCATCTAAACTGTATGTGTTGGTATGAAGGCCGTTGATGTCAAACTCATATCGTAGCTTGTGTTCAGGGTCGTTCACGAGTGATGTGTTCGTGTCGTAGCCGGGTACTTGTTTGTCGATGACGACAGGCGGGCCGTAGCTGTCTAAAACCCAGACACGACCTTTCGGTCCGAATGTTAGATATTTGATGGGATAAAATCCGTATTCAAACGCTGGGATTTTTGAGTGTTTTGAATGCGATGAGGACCAGGTGTCGACAAATTTACCGGCGTGTAAACGCAGGTTACCGTTGCTGTCTATTCGGTAGATTTTTCTGTCAATTGCAAAAATGGCTTCGCCGGTTGATAGTCCAATGGCAGCTGTGATGCCAGCTGACGTATTCAAGAAAGTGCCTGCGTTGCCCTCTAGCCAGTTGTCGAGTGTAAGTGAGCCGCCGCCTGCAAGGGTGTCGACTGCTCCGCTTTCGAGGTGAATGGCCGTTAGGGTGTCGCCGCTGTAGAGCAAGCTGGTGTCTTCAGTCGTGCTGCAGTCAGCACCTGTGTCGAAGCTAAACTGGTAGCCTGCCTCGTCGGATTCAGTGACTGCCGTCGACCAGCTCCCCGAGGGGGTGAGTTTAAGCAGCGCGCGTTTTCCGGCTCGCTCTACGGGTTGGCAAAGAAACACGTCGCCCAGTGTACCAACACTGAGATAGGTGTGGTTGTCGCTCGTCTGAGCCTGCGGGTCGACGGGGGCTGCGATGACATTTTCGCCGGGTTGGGTCAGCACACGCAATTGGCCGGCGTCGATGATCCACAATCGTCCGTCAGGCCCTAATGCGATATCAGATATATTTGTAAAGTTGAACTGGGATTGAGGGTGAATTGCACCACTTGGCTCGACGAACCAGAGCTGGTCGCTGCTTGCAAACCAAATAGCGCTGTCGCTGGCCATGGCGATGCGATGTGATCCGAACATCGTGCTGTAATAAACACTTTCGTCGAAGTCTTCTCTTTGCAGCAGTTCGCTCGACACGGCTCGGTTAACCGAGCTGCCGCTCGCGAATGCGGTGCCGTCTCCGCGGGTGACAACTTGTGTGGCACGGCTCAGGTGGTGCACATTCACAGGGACCCAATCGCCAATACCTGCGCTACCGAGTTGTGCGGGGAGCTTTCCAGCGATGCGCTGTATCCACTGTTGAGAGCGAATCAGTGTAGGCAGTCCGTCACGCATGGCGGTACGGCGCTGTCCGCCTCCACCACCAGCGCCGCCGAAGCTGCGGGAGGAGCCGCTGGAAGCTGTGGACATGGCTGGGCTGGGCACATAGTAGTAACTGAGCGTGATCAGGGCTCTTACGTCGCTGGCTGTTGCTCTGCCAAAGGCGTCCAGGCCATCCCAATCAATTGTATGCGTGATGTTTGCGCGGGGGCCGGATCCGACCCCAGGGGCGGGCTTGGGCCCAATTAGCCAGCGATTGGTGGTCTGTCGATCACCGATCAGGACTTCCAATTTGGCCTCAAAACCAACATCCGGCGGGTTGTCGCCCGTGATGATGACATCGAATGACTCGGCTAGTTTAGTTGTATTGTGGATTCTGTCGCTGCGATAAGCCAATTCTCCCAGACCGGGCACCGGGATCATCTCTGAGAGTACTTGGCGCAGTGGATCTATAATACAGCCCTGTGCTTCGCAGGTTTCCTCGTCATTCTCTTCGGATTCATCAGTTTCAGGTGCAGGCGGTGGAGGGGCGTCATTTCGAGACCAATAGTTACAGTCATAGGGGCTGAAATGACTTACACGCATACGCCAAAAGCTGTCACCGACTTGATAGAGCGTGGCGATCTGCTCTCGCTCGGCGTCTGTGATGGCGAAAGCGTTAGTCAGCACATCGCTCATGGCTTCGTCTGAGTCATCGGATACACCGAGCACGGCTCGGCCATTTTCAATGGCGATTACCTTTAGCACGATGCCGTCGTTCTCGGTCTCCCAAGTGGCATCCTCGCGGTTGTAAAAACCCAGCGGGACGGCCACACCTGTGGGCGCGTCGAGAAAATCGTCGAGGTACACGTTCACGGGTTCGTCAAACCACACCGTCCTGCCATCGATGGGTACCGCATCCGCCGCCTCATCCACGGTCAGTTCCATTGCGTAGGTATACATGCTCGCGGGAGGTAGATCCCCTGGCATAGCATTCGGCCCCAGATCGCCCACGGTGTACTCGGTGGCGCGGACGTGGAAGTTGTGGAGGTCAACTTGTGTACCGTCGGTCAGTTTGTAGTGGGCCTGCGTACCGGCGGGGAAGAGCATGTGCAGTTTGCGTTCGCCAAAGCGGTCAGTGACGTGTGCGCCGGTGGCGACGTGGAAGGCGACGCTGGTGTCGCTGGTGTCGATTTCTGTGACTTGATCGTCCAGCGGGGTCATGACGACATCGGCTGCGTATTGGGTCTGCAGCCACAGGGGGTCGAGCCTGCGTTGTAAGGGCAGGTAGCCTTCGAGCTCGTATTCGACAACGTTGGCGCCGCCGCCGTTGATGACCATGTCCCACATGCCGTCCAGGCGGCTGAGAGTGTGGCCGTATTCGGGGTGATCTTTGATGCTGATGCGCGCGCCGGGAAGGGGTTCGCCGGCCATGTCCAGTACAGTGCCTCGCAGCAGGGCGACGTGCAGGTCGACCAGGGTATCTGGCGCTAGTTCGCGCTGGATGGGGTTGCTGCCGCTGTGGATGAACGTCCACTGTTCCCACGGCGGGGTAATGCCGGTGGTGGGCAGGGGTGGCGCTACAGTGGCGGGGTCGGGCGGCAGGTTGCCGGTATAGGTGTGTGCCAGCGCTTCGCTGTTGTTGCTGGCGCTGTCGATGACGGTGATGGTTAATTGGTCGCCTAGCGCGCCGGTGAGGGCGGTGCTGAAAGCGCCGTTGGCATCGGCCTGCACGCGCAGGGTTTCGCCCGTGCGGGTGTTGGTGATCTCTACCCAGGCATTGGCTTCGACACTGCCGTCGCTACCTGCGATTTGAATCTTACCGTCGGCGCTTTCGCTGTAGCTGATCAGCCCCGTGACTGCTTGCGCTGGGGCGCTGTAGTCAATGAAGACTGTTCGCTCGATGCTGTTGCTGTTGCCCGCAGTGTCTTCTGCCACAAGCTGAAGGCTATGCATTCCCTCGAGCAAGCTCAGGCTGGTGTCGAAGCTGCCGTCTTGTGCGGGGGTGATTGTCTCGCCGTTCAGGCTGAGTGTGTCGTGGCTGGGTGTTAGGCTGCCGCTGATGGCGATGGTCTGGGTGTTGAGGTACGCGCCGTCGAACGGCTGCTGCCAGTCGATGGCGGGGGCTTGGGTGTCGATGCTGAAGCTGCGCGGGGCGGAGCTGCCGCTACTGCCGTCGGCAATGACAGTGGCGATGAGCTGGTGCGTGCCGTCGTCTAGGGTG
>JAWSVD010000183.1:0-4190 GCA_033852095.1 Granulosicoccaceae bacterium
TGGATCATCGGAGAGGATCCTTTTGAGGCGGTGAAGCTGATGGTCTACGGCGCCTTTGGTTATCAGGAGGCGATCGGCTACACGCTTTTTTACACCACCAATTTTATCTTTACAGGCCTGGCGGTGGCGGTGGCCTTTCACGCGGGTCTGTTTAACATCGGCGGGGAGGGCCAGGCCTACGTTGGTGGCTTGGGCATGGCCTTGGTGGCCCTGGCTTTTGATGATGTCTTGCCGGTGGTGGTGTTGGTGCCGCTGTGCCTGGTTGCCGGTGCGGCCTTTGGTGCCGCTTGGGCGGCTGTGCCTGGTTGGCTGCAGGCCTACCGCGGCAGCCACATCGTGATCACCACCATCATGTTCAACTTCATCGCCTCGGCGCTGTTGGGTTATATGTTGGTCAATGTGTTGATAGCGCCGGGCAGTATGGCGCCCACGACACGCAAGTTCGCGGAGACCGCCAGCATCCCCTACCTGCACGAGATGGCGGCATGGTTCGGCATTGAGATGAGCCGCTCGCCCGCCAATGGCTCCCTGATTGTGGCGTTGATTTGCGCGGTGTGCCTGTGGCTGTATATCTGGCGCAGCTCGGCGGGTTATGCGCTGCGCACGGTTGGTTTTAGCGAGCGAGCGGCATCCTATGCAGGCATCGATGCGCGCAAAGTCACGGTGATTACTATGTGTTTGTCGGGGGCGCTGGCTGCAATGATGGGGCTGAACGAAATCCTCGGCACGCAGCACCGGCTGCTGCTGAACTTCACCGCTGGCTACGGTTTTACCGGTATTGCGGTGTCATTGATGGGGCGCAATCACCCGGTAGGCATTGTGCTCGCCAGTTTGTTGTTTGGTGCGCTCTACCAGGGCGGGGCCGAGCTGGCCTTTGATATGCCGCGGGTCACGCGGGAGATGGTCGTCGCCATTCAGGGCCTGGTGATCTTGTTCTCCGGGGCGCTCGCTTATATGAGTGAGCCCTGGGTGGCGTGGGTCTACGGCAAGTTGATCGGCAAGCGGGTGATTGTTGAGGGGGCTGTTTAATATGTACATGGATATTCTCAATGTATTGGATGCGGCCTTGCGTGTCTCGACGCCGCTGATCTTTTGCGCCATGGCCGGTATCTTCTCCGAGCGCTCGGGCATTATCGACATCAGCCTAGAGGGCAAGTTGCTGGCCTCCGCCTTTGCCGCCGCTTGTGTGGCGACGGTGACAGGCTCGCCTTGGTTGGCGCTGCTGGCAGCCATGGGGGCTTCGGTCTGTTTGTCGCTGTTGCACGGGGTGGCCTGTATTAAGTACCGCGGCAATCAGGTGGTCAGTGGTTTGGCGATCAACATCTTGATGTCTGGCTTGACCGTGGTGCTGGGCATTGCGTGGTTCAGCCAGGGCGGGCAAACACCCAGCTTGGCCAAGACCGCGCGTTTTATGCCCATCGAGCTGCCCGGCGCCGCCGCGCTGGCGGATGTGCCGTACCTCGGGCCGCTCTACGCCAACGTGATCAGCGGTCATAATATCTTGGTCTACACCGCCTTCTTGGCGGTGGTTATCACTGGCTGGGTTATTTACCGCACCCGTTTCGGCCTGCGCTTACGGGCGGTGGGTGAAAACCCGCAAGCGGTGGACACCGCCGGTATCTCCGTCGCCTGGATGCGTTATCGAGCCGTGATTATATGTGGCGCCTTGTGCGGCTTTGGTGGCGCCTACCTCGCCATCGCGCAGAACGCCGGTTTTAGCCGCGAGATGAGTGCGGGCCAGGGTTATATCGCGCTGGCGGCGATGGTGTTTGGCAATTGGCGGCCCGGCAAGGCGCTGATGGCGTGTCTTTTGTTCGGTCTCTTGGATGCGATCGCCATTCGCTTGCAGGGCGTGTCCTTGCCAGTGTTTGGTGAAGTGCCGGTGCAGCTGATCCAATCACTGCCCTTTGTGCTGACGGTTGTGTTGCTGGCAGGGTTCTTTGGTCGCTCCATCGCACCCAAGGCGATCGGCCAACCCTACAGCAAGGATCGCTGATGTCAGACACTACTATAGAGAGTGGCGTCGAAGCCTTGTTATCAGCTGCACGCGCCGTGCGGTTGAATGCCTACGCGCCGTATTCGTCTTTCTTGGTGGGCGCGGCGCTGTTGGCGGACGACGGCAAGATCTATTTCGGCTGCAATGTTGAAAACGCCGCTTACCCCGAGGGCACCTGCGCAGAGGCGGGGGCAATCGCGGCGATGATTGCCGGCGGCGCCAAACGCATTCAGCGCATAGCGGTGGTCGCAGACGGGCAGGCGCTGGTGTCTCCCTGCGGCGGTTGCCGGCAGAAGCTGGTGGAATTCGGCGACAAGGACGTGCCAGTGTATCTGGCCAAATCCACCGGCCCAGTCGGCGCCACTCACACACTCGCCGAGCTGCTGCCCGCCAGTTTCAGCCTCTGATCCAAGCGCTCCGTGTTCGCAATGGTCTCTACAGAAGGGGGCGTAGGGCGAATAAGCGAAGCGCATCCGCGTTTCACCGCGATCGGCAGCGGAACTGATTTCCAATTGGCGAACATCGGGATTGTCGTGGCGGCGGTGTGTTTGTTTTGGGCATGCCGCAGATGCGCTTGAGGCTTATCGGCCCTACAAAGACGGCAGCTCCCTGGCCGCCTGTCGCTTCCATGATGGCGTCCGCAATCTGTCGTGTCAGGTTGTTTTCTTGGATCTGCAAAATGAGAGGTGGTTCTGTAGGGCAAATAAGCGCAGCGCTCCAGCACCCCAGTGGGCCGTATTCATTCGGGCGTCGCCGCTAGTCATGCCGCCGATGCGCCTGCAGCTTATCGGTTTGACGGGCACACGATCCGAAAACGAGGCAGGTAGGCGGTGCTCGCGCGGCGCGTTGGTCGCTTCTGACGCCTTTTAATTGCCGGTACGGCACCCTGGTGGTGCAATGTTTGTTGGCATTCGAAAAGGTGCGATTTATGCCTTATTACCGGCGGGCGTTTGTTCCAGGTGGTTGTTATTTCTTCACGTTGGTTACCCGAGATCGAGCGAATTTGTTCGATGAAGCCACGGTATCAATTTTGCGCGAGGCGCTGAAGCGCGAAAAGCAGCGGAGGCCGTTTGAAGTGCAGGCGATGGTGGTGCTGCCGGATCATTTACATTGTCTGTGGCTTCTACCAGCAGGGGACAGTGATTATCCCGCCCGTTGGCGTGAGATCAAAAAACACCTCAGTAAGTGTTTAGCTCGATCGGTTTGGCAGCCGCGTTATTGGGAACACAGCATACGCGATGCGCACGACTGGCGGCTTCACGTCGACTACATACACTACAACCCCGTTCGACATGGTTATGTTGATAGGGCAGAGGACTGGCCGTGGTCTTCCTTCGGTCGCTGGCAAGCCGCGGGTTTGTATCCAGTGGGCTGGGGGGAGGAGCTGCCATTAAACCTTGGTGCGATGGAATTGGAGTAGTAATTACAGACGTGCCAAGGGATCGTTAGGCGTAAAAAGGGGCTTAGTTGTAGGGCGAATAAGCGAAGCGCATCCGCGTTTCTCGGTGTTTGGGTTGTAGAGCATGCTTCCAATTGGCGGTCATCTGGGCCGTCATCTGGGCCGCCGGGGTGATCGTGCGGTTGTTTGGGCATGCCGCAGATGCGCTTGGCGCTTATCGGCCCTACAAAAAAGTGGCGCGGATTCGTTGGGCAAACAAGTGGCGTGGTTTTCTGGGTGTAAAAGGGAGCTGTACCCGCGTTGCCCAGTGAGCGGCTGTGGGGCGGATCGCGTTTGTGTTCTGTTGCTTCTTCTGGGCTTGTGCTGATTGCCTTTTTTTGTTGTTTTTAGGCACAGCGCTCTGTTTTGTAATATCCGCAAGCATACGTTTGGTTTCAGTAAATCCGGAAATAAATGCCGTATGTGTACATTTGAAATTTGCCATATAGTGCCGATCGAGTAAGCGAAGGCCTATTTCCAGTACGATTTTGCTACTCTGGAAGGCTTTAATTGCGAGTTCCGCATCTAATTTGGTGTTTTTTTACAACAAATCGAAATAATGTTGTTATTTTGCTTGCAGACTGTTTGGTCTATGCCTACTATTTAGTTGCTGGCTGGGATTGACCAGCGACGAATTAAAGCAACATAGATTGCCGCGGTCGATCGCTTAAGCAGTTCCAATACTTATCAATCAGAATTTGAATTGTTGTTCCGAATTCACAGGTGGAAAATAAAATGAAAAAGACTCTTATCGCT
>JAWSVD010000184.1:0-24916 GCA_033852095.1 Granulosicoccaceae bacterium
CATTACTGCTTTGTTCTAACAATCTGCGCTGTGTCGGTTGACCTGCGGAGAAGATCTCGCTATAGTTCGTTGTTCGGCAGGCGCGTAGCTCAGTTGGTTAGAGCACTACCTTGACATGGTAGGGGTCGGTGGTTCGAGTCCACTCGTGCCTACCAAAATTCTTCTCTTTCGGGTGGGTTTTTGGTGGTTAGCTTGATGTAAAGGTCGCTTATGGGCGGCCTTTTTTGTGCTTGATATAAAAGCAAAAAGCGGGCGCTAGTGGCCTGCTGTCCGATGAACCCTCATCTACTTGCTTATGCCACCCGCAGCGTTGCGGGCTCTCCCTGTCTGGCCGCCTGGACCTTTTCAGTGGTTCAAGCACTTTCTTTGATTTTAAACTGCTCGACCAAGCTCAGCAGTGAGTCCGCTTCATTGCTCAGGCCTTCGCTGGAAATAGCGACCTGCTCAACCATGGTGGTGTTTTCGTGTACGAAAGCGTCCACCCCGCTCATGGAGTTGCTGGACGTCTCGATGCTCGCGGTTTGCTCAGATGTGTTGGTTGAGATCTCGGCAATCAAATTGCTGACAGTCTGCGAGGAGTTGAGTATTTCGTTCAGGATCTCACCGGAATCGCTGACCAGTTTAGATCCTGCCTCCACGTTATTGACACTCTGTTCGATCAAGGCTTTGATCTCGCTCGCTGAGCTGGAGCTGCGTGAAGCGAGGGAGCGTACTTCTGTTGCCACGACGGCAAACCCCTTGCCTTGTTCACCTGCTCGGGCCGCCTCTACAGCGGCATTGAGCGCCAGCAGGTTGGTCTGGAAAGCGATGCCGTCGATGACATTGACAATTTTGGTCACTTGTTCACTGGAAACGGTGATCGCCTCCATGGCGGTGATGGCCTGACGAACAACTTGCTCGCCTTTGGTCGCTGTTTTCTGAGAGTCGGCCGCGGCTTCGCTGACGGCGTGTAGCCTAGAATTGTTCTCTTTTACAGAGCCCGCAGCTTGCATTAAGTTATGGCTTGACTGTGATATGTTTTTGCCCTGTTCTTTTGTGCGCATCGCCAGGCTCTGGTTTTTGCAGGCGATGTCGCTGATACCTCGTTGCACGCTGAGCGCTGTGCTGCTCAATTCTCCCAGCGTTCGTTGCATGCTCGATTGCACCCCGACCATGGAGTGCAGCATCTGCGCAAACTCGTCAGTCCCGTCGCTTTGAATGTGTTTGGAGAAGTCGCCGGCGGCAAATTTTTCCAAATGTCTTTTGATACTCAAAATTTGCCGTAGGGTGTCACGATTTATCAGTATCAACAGGGTAATCATGGCGATGAAGAGCAAGACTGACAGGGCGACGAGCCCTTTGCTGTGTTTAATGGTTGTGATGACCGTTCCATACATGTCGGCCTCGTAGTGGCTTCCGGTGCCGACGTACAGATCCCAAGGGGCAAATCCTTTGGCAAAGGACGTTTTATTGACAGGTTCGCCGCCCGTGTTTTTTGGCCATTGGTAGGTGACAAAGCCCGAATTCCCGCTTGCCGTGACTTCGATGAAGCGCTGAAACATCGGCACACCATTCGGGTCTCTAGTGGCTCTCAGATCTTTGCCTTCAAGCGATGGTTTGATGGGGTGCATGGCCATGGTGCCGTTGCGCCGGCTGACGAAAAAGTAGCCGTTGTCGCCGTAGCGCAGGGGGCGAATTGCGTCAAAGGCCTCCTCTTGTGCTTGTTCTACCGACAGTTCGCCTGATTGGAAGCGTTTGTAGCTGTTTTCGATCAGACTGTGAGCGCTTTCTGTCAACACTTTGGTGGTCAGTTGTCTCTCGTTGAAAACAGCACTGACGGTTAGCTCAAAAGCCAAATAAAACGTGGCGATGGTGACGAATCCAGCGGCTGACGCGATCAGCCAATTCTTCTGTCGTATTGTTAGGTTGCTGAGTTTCAAGAGGGCGTTCCTTGCCTTAAGCGGACTGGGAGTTGAAAACCTTGGCTTCGATCAATCGGCAGCCTGTCTTTGAGACTTCATGGCTATTCGGCCTGGCCCATCTTAATTATGTCTCTAATGGCGCACATTCAGCTGCGGCGTTCAGGATTCAGTGCCAGCGTTTTCTATTGATGTCGAAGCGTATTTCTTTATACGTCACGCATGCTTTCTATGCGGCATTATTGGGGCAGAGGCGGAGCGAGGGTCGGGGGCAGCCTGCCGAAAAATGGCGGGTAGGTCTTGAAGGTGCTTTAAGCTGGAGATAAGGCCGAGGCTCTCGAGTTTGAGGATCACCTGCTGTGTGCAAGCGTCGACATCAACCTCACGGTGTCTAAGTGCAACTCCGGATCTGCGGGGTTTCGTCGGGGTCGAAGATACCGGCGCATTCTTTTATCTCGCCTGCGTGTGCCAATTGGTAGAGGCCTTAGCGGTCGCGTCGTTTACCTTTTCCAGATACGTCGCCACGTGGATTTCTAAGAAAGCGCCGAATATTCAGATCACGCTGCTGCTTGGAGAGTCCCAGCTCGGACCAGAGACTTTAAGGCGACGATGTCGCCGTCCAGCAGTGTCACCGATTGAGTAAAGTGACGTTCACTCAGTTTTTTTTCGGAAAAGCCAGCCTGTTTTGACATGGAAGTGGTCGGTGATTCGAGTCCACTCGTGGCTACTAAATTTTTTTCTGTTGAGCGGGGGCTTGGTGTATAGCTTGGAAGAAAGAGTTGCTTATGGACGGCCTTTTTTGTGCCTGTTATAAAAGCAACAAGCAGGCGCCAATGGCCTGCTATCTGATGTCCGCACAAAGTGGCAAATACCTGCCGGTAGTTAAGCGGGCCCCTGTCTTTATCTGGTTGAGCACTCTGGCCTGTTCAGTGGTTTAGGCGCTTTCTCGAATTTTAAACTGCTCGACCAATGTCAGCAGTGAATCGGCTTCGTTACTCAGGTTCTCGCTGGAGATAGCGACCTGCTCGACCATGGTGGTGTTTTCGCGCACGAAGGCGTCCACCCCGCTCATTGAGCTGCTGGACGTTTCGATGCTCATGGTTTGATCGGAGGTATTGGTCGAGATCTCGGTGATCAAGTTGCTGACGGTTTGCGAGGAACTGAGGATTTCATTCAGTATCTCGCCGGAATCGCTCACCAGCTTGGAGCCCGCTTCCACGTTGTTGACGCTCTGTTCGATCAGGGCTTTGATCTCGCTCGCTGAGCTGGAGCTGCGCGAGGCGAGGGAGCGTACCTCCGTGGCGACGACAGCAAAACCCTTGCCTTGTTCGCCGGCGCGAGCTGCTTCTACGGCGGCATTGAGGGCCAGCAGATTAGTTTGAAAAGCGATGCCGTCGATGACATTGACGATCTCCGTCACCTGCACGCTGGACGCGGTAATGGCCTCCATCGCGGAGATGGCTTTGCGCACAACCTGCTCGCCTTTGGTCGCTGTTTTCTGAGAGATTTCGGCGGCCTCACTGGCCTCGTGCAGGCGGGAGTTATTTTCTTTCACCGAACTCGCGGCTTGCATTAAGTTTTGATTCGACTGAGAGATGTTCTCGGATTGCTCTTTCGTTCGTGACGCCAGGCTCTGGTTTTTGGAGGCAATGTCGGCAATGCCCTCTCGTACGCTGGCGGCTGTGCTGCCCAGCTCCCCGAGTGTACGCCGCATGCTCGATTGCACCCCGTTCATGGAATTCAACATCTGCGCGAATTCGTCAGTCCCTTCACTTTGGATATGTTTGGAGAAATCACCTTTGGCAAATTTTTCCAAGTGTGATTTGATGCGCAAAATCTGGCGCAAGGTGTGGCGGTTTATCATGATGAGCAGGGCAATCATGGAGATGAACAGCAGCACTGAAAGGATGACGAGGCCCTTGCTGCGGTTGATGGTTGCAATGACAGTCTCATACAGGTCTGCGTCGTAGCTCCCGGTACCGACATACAAGTCCCAGGGGGCAAAACCCTTGGCGTAGGAGGTCTTATTGGCGGCCTCGCCGCCCTTGGTTTTTGGCCATTGGTAGGCGACAAAACCAGACTTGCCATTTGCTGTGATGTCGATAAACAGCTGAAACAGCGGCACGCCGTTCGGGTCAGTGGTGCCTCTCAAGTCTTTGCCTTCGAGCGCCGGTTTGATCGGGTGCATCGCCATGGTGCCATCACGATTGCTGATAAAGAAATAGCCATTATTCCCGTAGCGCAACGGCCGAATTGCTTCAAATGCCTCAGATTTCGCTTCTGCGGCAGAGAGCTCGCCTGACTGTTGTCGTTTATAGCTTTTCTCGAGTAGGCTGTAAGCACTTTCTGTGAGTGCTTTGCTGGTCAGTTGTCGCTCGTTAAAAACAGCGCTGACCGTCAATTCAAAGGCTAGATAAAAAGTAGCGATGGTGACGAAGCCGGAGGCTGATGCGATCAGCCAATTCTTCTGACGTATGGTTAAATTACTGAGCTTCAAGAGACCGGTCCTTTTTTAAAGCGTTGCGTGAGCTGAAATGTGTTGTCTCAGTCAATCGGCAGTCGGTCTTCATGGCTTCATCGCTGTTCGTTCTAACCCATCTTGACTATGTCCTTGTGAATGAACATTCAATTATGGCGTCCATGATTCAGTGCCAACGTTTTCTATTGCTGCTGAATCGTTTTTAACTGCGCCGTCACAGCTGCGTTTTTTCAGGGCAGACGCCGTGGGAAGTGCGGTGCTTTGGAAGGGGAGTGGTTATTGTTAAACAGCGAGGCTTGCGAAATTGTTGCTTCACGAATGAAATAAAGCGAGGGTTTTGAGCAGAAGTGGTGAGGCAGGCTAGGGGGGGGAGTACAGGGCTCTACCCGCCGAGAGTTGGCGGGTAGATCGTGCAGCTGTGACGCTTGGCTTATGCTGAAATAAGGCCAAGGCTCTCGAGTTGCAGAATGACCTGGTGCGCACAAGCGTCGACATCGACGTCTACCGTGTCCAGGCGTAGCTCTGGCTCAGCGGGGGTTTCGTAGGGATCGGATATGCCCGTGAATTCCTTGATCTTGCCCGCGCGTGCCAGCTGGTAGAGGCCTTTGCGGTCACGTCTTTCGCATTCTTCGAGCGAGGTTGCCACGTGCACTTCAATGAAGGCGCCAAATTGTTCGATTTCTTCACGAACGAGCGCGCGCGTCGCAGCGTAGGGAGCGATTGGGGCACAGATGGCGATGCCGCCGTTCTTTGTGATCTCGGAGGCAACGTAGCCGATGCGGCGAATGTTGAGGTCTCTGTGTTCCTTGGAAAAGCCCAATTCCGACGAGAGGTTTTTGCGCACAATGTCGCCGTCCAACAGCGTCACAGGGCGACCGCCGAGCTCCATCAATTTGACCAGCAGCGCGTTGGCGATGGTCGACTTGCCCGATCCAGACAGCCCAGTGAAGAAGACTGTGAAGCCCTGGCTGGAACGCGCGGGTTTGGTGCGGCGAAGCTCTTCCACCACCTGAGGAAAAGAGAACCACGCAGGGATGTCGAGGCCTTCGGCCAGGCGGCGGCGCAGCTCGGTGCCGGAGATGCTCAGCACCGTCGCGCCGTCTTCGACTTCGTCGAAGGGCTCGTACTGGGCGCGCTCTTGCACATACACCATCTGTTTGAAATCAAGCATTTCGATGCCGATTTCGTCCTGGTGCTTGCGGAACAATTCCTGTGCGTCGTAGGGGCCGTAGAAATCTTCGCCGGCTTTATTTTTGCCCGGGCCCGCGTGATCTCGACCAACGATAAAGTGCGTGCAGCCGTGGTTGCGGCGTATAAGCCCGTGCCAAACTGCCTCGCGGGGACCGGCCATGCGCATGGCAAGGTTCAGCAGAGACAGAGCAGTGGTGCTGGTGGGGTATTGATCCAGTACCGCTTCGTAGCAGCGAACCCGGGTGAAGTGATCGATGTCGCCGGGCTTGGTCATGCCGACAATGGGGTGGATCAGCAAGTTGGCCTGTGCATCCTTTGCCGCCCTGAAGGTCAGCTCTTGGTGAGCGCGGTGCAAAGGGTTGCGGGTCTGAAAAGCCACCACACGGCGCCAGCCCAGCTTGCGAAATTGCGCGCGCAGCTCATTGGGTGTGTCGCGGCGAGCGCGGTAGTCGTAGTGTGTAGGTGCCTGAATGCCAGTGACCTTGCCGCCGATGTACACGGGGCCGGCGACGTTGTGCAGGTAGTTAACCGCGGGGTGTTTGTCGTCATCGGCGCCAAACACGGCTGCCGCTTCGCGGGATTTGTCTGGCTGCCAAATATCGCCGACGGTCAGGGTGGCGAGTATCACGCCCTCTTGATCGCGCAATGCGATGTCTTGGCCCGCGGTCAAGGTCTCGGAGAACGCTTGGCTGACGTCCAAGGTGATGGGCATGGGCCACAGTGTGCCATCGGCGAGCCGCATGTCACTGACCACGCCGTTGTAGTCAGCTTCGTTCAAAAAGCCTGTGAGCGGGTTGAAACCACCGTTCATCAGCAGTTCGATGTCGCAGAGTTGGCGCGGGCTGAGATCCCAAGAGGGCAGCGTGGCGGCCTCTGATTTCAGTCGTTGGATGCTGTCGGCCGAGGCATAGAGCTCGGCGATTGGGTCA
Organism: Granulosicoccaceae bacterium; assembly: GCA_033852095.1. Lineage (GTDB taxonomy): Bacteria > Pseudomonadota > Gammaproteobacteria > CALCKW01 > CALCKW01 > CALCKW01. The sequence continues at coordinate 6,498 of JAWSVD010000184.1, forward strand.
AGGTTGTCGGATGACATTGGGGGCTGTGCTCGTGTAGACGGGTGAATTCTGTTACGCCTCGCTCACGCCCCCGTGCCGGCACAGCGCTGAGTGCTGTGCCGCTGGGTGCATGGCTGCGGCTTTCAATGCGCGAAGACTGACAGCCAGCGCGTGGAATTCCTAATAACTAAGCGCTATTAGCTAATGCGCCCATCTAACACGGTGATGTTGTGGTGTCTAAAGGCCGGTTTTTGTCGTCGGAACTGCGTTAGGCAGGAGACACAGACTCGGTGGCCTGGCTGGGCACTTCCGCTGCGCGTTGTCAGTGCCAGCCTGATTCCCCCAGCAGACCGCGCTTGGCCTGTTGCAGCATTTCGTCGCTGAGGTGCAGCGCGTCGAGCACCGTCGTGGCGGAGCAATCGCTGGGGTGCAGCAGCAGCGGGTCCGCGGCGGCCAGTGGTTCGAGCAACGCCTGTGCGTGGCGCATGGGCTCGTAGGTGAGCAGGGGCGCGCCGAAGAAGTCGATCTCTTCCGCGGCAGGGTAGTAATCCCAGTCGAATGTGTAGACCAGCACCTCGCCGATTTCCTCTGCCTGCCAAAAGCGGCCCAGTGAACCGGTGGCATCGATGTACACCGGGTCGCCGAGGTAGGGGCAGGAGATAAACATATTGCCGAGTGACTGCTGGTACTGTAGGCTCGCTGCGCGCTCCGGGCCATCGTGCAGGGCGACGAGGTTCGCGCTGTATTGCCAGACCCGCTCACCGACAACTGTCTCGCCCGCCAGTGACCAGCGTGCCTCAGCAATGTTTGTCCAGGCATTTGTCTCTGAACCGTAACCGGTGATGCGCAGATAGCGCGTGAGCTGCGTATCGTCCAGGCTGAAATAGGTGCTGCCGGTGGCGCTGGCGGCGTGAATACGGCGCCAGCTAGTCTGCCAGTGCTCGCCGTCACTGGATTGCTCGATCGCCAGCCATTCGGGCTTGCGGTAGCTCATCCACAGGTAGAGTCCTTGTATGGCGTGCTGCGCGCCACTGTCCAGCACCAGTTGCTCCCCCGCGTTGCCTGACCAGCTCGATGCTGTGTCGGCGCAGCCATCAATGGCGGAGATGGGGGTGAAGACCGGGTCGCTCTGGTCGCCGCTGGCCACGGCAAAGGCTTGGCCAGCTGTGATGGGGCTGGCGCAGGCTTCGCTGTTGGGCATCAGCGCGCCTGTGGCGATGGGTTGTTCGCTGCCGGCAGGTGCAGCGTCAGCGCTGCTTTGGGCGGGCGCCTCTGAGACGGAGGAGCCGTTGTTGCAGGCCGTGATGAGCAGCAAAGCAAGCGCGATGGCTGTGTGTTTTATCATGTCAGTATCACCTGGGGCGGAGAGTTTGCTGCCGTGCGCCGGTCTGCCAAAAGCGGAATGCAAGGACGCGCACTGCAATTGATAGAGACTTCGCAATCGCTGTGCCAATCAGGTGAGGGTAGAGCCACGGGCCGCGGCAGAATCCACGGCATTTACGGGAAGGGTAGGGGTTTTAAGCGGTGAATCTCCACACCATAGCCGCAATATAGCCGCGTGGAGTACGGCTAGCGGCCTTGTATCAGTCCGCCTAGACGCGCTTGTCAGCCTTCGTGGGGCAGGGGCAGGGCGTAGAGCTGTCGCAAGTATTTGCGCGCGCTGTCGGCCCACAAAAAACGCACCCGGCTGGCCGCTGTTTTCAACAGTTTCCACTCCTGCTGTTTGCTGCGATTGGCGTTCAGCGCGGCGCGCGCCGTCAGCACCAATTGGTCTGCCTGGTCAGTGAAGTTGTCGCCGCTAAAGGCGAAGCCGTTCTTGCCGTGGATCACTGTGTCGACCAGGCCGCCAACGGCGTGCACCAGGCAGGGCTGGCCCGAGCGCATGGCCAGCATTTGACTCAAGCCGCAGGGCTCATAAGTCGAGGGCATCATGAACAGGTCGCCGTGGTCATAGAGCGCCTGCGCCAGGGCTTCGGAGTAACAATTGATGAACAAGAAGTTGTTGTGCGAGGCCATGATCTGGGTGAGTTCGTCCTCCATCTCGCGCAGACCGTTGCCCAAAAACACGTACAAGCCGTCGTTGCCCAGGGCGGATAAAATCCCTTTCAAGGCGTTTGTGCCCAGGCTGTCGTCCTGCAGCAGCAGACCCACTTTTTGCTCGGTGACACGGCTGACACTGGTCAACAGGCGACTCGGCTGTTTTTCACGCAGCTTGGCGATACGGTGGCTGGCGATAAAATGGCAGCTGCGCAGGTGATCGTGTTCGGCGGCGGCGCGCAGCAGCGCCGTATCGGCAGCGTCCAAAAATTCGGTCCAGCTGTGGATGTGCGCTGTCTGTCTTTTCTCTTCGGGGCTGGGGTAGTGGCAACCGTTGATGATGCCGATCAAACGCTGCTCTTCTGCTGTGCTCTGCAGCGCGGCTTCCAGGCCTTCGCCGCCGTGAAAACCCCGCTCATCAATCGCATTGGCGTGCTGAATCTCCTCGGCGTAAGTCGGGGAGACCGTGTGCACTACCGATGCGGTGCGGATGGCGAGCAACATGGGGTTGTAACAATCGGGCCAGCGCGGGTCCGCCAGCATCTCGGTGTCCACCGGCAGCTGCGGGAACCAGTGCTGCAGTGATGAAGGGTTATCCGCCAGTGGGCGTACCCCTTGCAGACCGAGGTTGTGGATACTGAACACACAGTGCAGATCCTGCAGGGCGCGGTGCCGAGCGGAGAAGGCGCGCAGCAGCAGCACGGTCGCCGCGTGCCAATCGTGCAGGTGCACCACATCGGGCATTTGCGTGGGGTCGTCAGTGAGCACTTCGGCGACAGCGGCGCCGAACAAGGCAAACTTGGTGGCGTCGGTGGCAAAGGGCTCTATGGCGTCGTCGCTGTAGATGTCCCCCAGTGCTTTGCCCGCGAACAAAGGGTGATCGAGCACCCAATGGCGCACTTGGGCATTGGCTCCGACGGCCAGGTCAATGCGGTGCAGATCCACTTGTTCTTCGCCGCCGGCAAAGGGCACCGAAAAGCTGTTTTGCAAGCTCGAACTGTGGCGGGTGTGCAGAAAGCCGTAGGAGGGGGTGATGACCGTGACATTGCAGTTGAGACTGGCCAGGGCGGGCGGCAAATCACGCAAGACATCGCCGATGCCACCGACCTTCGCCCCTGCCAGTGCGCCGTTTTCGGCGGCAATCATCACAATATGTCTTGGCTCAGTCATCGCTATTGGTATCGGAGAAAAGACCTATTCTGCCCTGTGCAGTGGGGCGGCGGCAAGTTGATGGCAGAGAGCGCCCTGCAATCAGTGACTGCAGCTGCTGTCGATAGCCCAGAACAAGCCCTGCATGGGCTTGTTCTGGACCTCGTTCAGGTGATGACAGTGGGGGCGTCGCGGCCAGTAAAGCCTTTGATATCGGCAAGCTTGTACGCTGCGGCAATGACATCGGCCAGCTCGTCTTGGGGGTCGTTCAGCTGTTTATCAGGCACGGATTCCAAGCGCTCCATGTAGACGCGGATGGTGGCGCCTTCGGTGCCTGTGCCGGACAGGCGGTAGACGATGCGGGCGCCGTCCTCGAGCGATATGCGTATGCCTTGACCGCTGGCCACTGAGCCGTCGATGGGGTCGGTGTAGCTGAAGTTGTCAGCCGTGCTGACGCGGCTGGAGCCTACGACTGTACCGGGCAGGGCAGACAGTTGATCTTCGAGTGCGGCCATCAGCTGGGCCGCGGCGGCGCTGTCGACGGCCTCGTAGTCGTGGCGGGTGTAGTAGTCGCGGCCAAATTCACGCCAGTGCGCTTCTACAATCTCTTTGACCGAGCAGCCCTTGACCGCCAGCAGATTGAGCCAGAACAGCACCGCCCACAGACCGTCCTTCTCTCGCACGTGATTGGAGCCAGTGCCGAAGCTCTCTTCGCCGCAGAGGGTGATGCGGTCGGCGTCCAGCAGGTTGCCGAAGAACTTCCACCCAGTGGGGGTTTCGAAGCAGTCCAGGCCCAGCTTCTCTGCAACGCGGTCGGCGGCGCGGCTGGTGGGCATGGAGCGAGCCACGCCCGCAATGCCGTTGCGCATCGCCGGTATCGCTGTGGCGTTGGCGGCCATGATCGCCAAGCTGTCGCTGGGCGTGACATAACAGTGGGCGCCGTGGATCAAGTTGCGGTCGCCGTCCCCGTCCGAGGCCGCACCCAGGGCCGGTGCGTCGGCTGCGTTCATGCGCAGCACCAGCTCCTTGGCGTGCGCCAGATTGGGGTCAGGGTGCTCGCCGCCGAAATCCGGCAGGGGCTCTGCGCGGATGATGGATGAGGCGGGGGCGCCGAGAGACTCTGTCAAAATTCGTTTTGCGTAGGGGCCTGTGACCGCGTTCATGGCGTCAAAACACAAGCTCAATTCGCCGCTGCTGATTTTCTGCCGGATGAGCTCGAAATCAAATTGTTGCATCATCAGCGCCGCGTAGTCGTCCACCGGGTCGATCACGTCAACCAGCATGTCGCCTATGCGTTGCTGAGAGACCTGGCTCAGGTCGATGTCGGCGCTGTCAGCGATGGCGTACTCACTGATTTTCAAGCTCCATGCGTAGAGCGCGTCTGTGACGGCGGGGTTGGCGGGGCCGCCGTTGGCGCCGTTGAACTTGATGCCGAAATCTTCCTCGGGGCCGCCCGGGTTGTGGCTTGCGGAGAGGATGATGCCGCCCGCTGCGCCGTGCTGGCGTATGACACAGGACGCGGCGGGGGTGGACAAGATGCCGTCCACACCCACCAGCACGCGTGTGATGCCATGTGCTGCGGCCATGCGCAGGATGATCTGCACGGCCTCACGGTTGTAATATCGACCGTCACCGCCGAGCACCAGTGTCTGCCCCGCGAGGCCATCGACTGAGTTGAAAATTGACTGAACAAAGTTCTCTAGATAGTTTTTCTGCTGAAAGACTTTGACCTTTTTCCGCAGTCCACTGGTGCCGGGTTTTTGATCGTCAAAAGGGGCCGTTTGTACTGTGTTCACGTCAATCATTGCCTCAGCGGTGTAGGTGGATCGGTTGGTCGAGCATGGAAGGGGTCACCAGCGTGACGCCTCCTTCGGTGACACGGTAGATCTTGGCGTCTTCTTCGGGGTTGACGCCTATCTTTGTGCCGGCCGGGATCTGGCAGCCGCGGTCGATGATCGCGTTGCGTATCTCGCAGTCGCGCCCGATGTCGACATCGGGCAGTACGACGGATTTTTCAACCGTGCTGCCCGTGTGCACATTGACGTGCGAGAACAACACCGAACCGCGCACTGTCGCACCCGAGACCACGCAACCGCCGGAGACGAGTGAGTCCAATGCAACCCCGCGACGCCCAGGTTCGTCAAAGACGAATTTCGCCGGTGGCAGCTGCGCTTGGTAGGTGAGCAGGGGCCAGGTGTCGTCGTAGAGGTTGAGCTGCGGTGTGACGTCCGCCATCTCTAAATTGGCCTTCCAAAAAGCGTCCAGGGTGCCCACGTCTTGCCAGTAGGCGTCGCCGCCGGTGTTGATGTCCCTGAAGCGATAGGCTTGTACTTTGTCTGAGTCGATGATTTTCGGAATGATGTCGTGGCCGAAATCTCGGCTGGAGTTCTTGTCGTCCGCGTCATCGCACAGCAACTGGAACAAATAGTCGGCGTTGAATATATAGTTGCCCATGGAGGCGAGTGCGGCCTTGGGGTTGCCGGGCACAGATTCAGGTTGATCGGGTTTTTCATTGAAGGCGGTGACACGGTTGTCCTTGTCCACGCTCATCACGCCGAAGCTCTTGGCTTCCTCCAGCGGCACTTCAATACAAGCGACTGTCATGTCGGCGCCGCTGCTCACGTGCTCGGCGATCATCATGCCGTAGTCCATCTTGTAGATGTGATCCCCCGACAGCACCAGCACGTATTTGGGGCCCTGGTTGCGCAGGATGTCGATGTTTTGGTAGATCGCATCTGCGGTGCCCGCGTACCAGTCTTCACCGGTGCGCTGCGAGGCGGGCAGTACTTCAACGTATTCGTCCAGCTCGTGGCGGAAGCCGCCCCAGCCGCGGTGCAAATGCCTGATCAAAGAGTGCGCTTTGTATTGCGTCAAGACACCGATGCGGCGGATGCCGGAATTGATGCAGTTGGAGAGGGGGAAATCGATAATACGGAATTTCCCGCCAAAAAATACGGCAGGCTTGGCACGCCACTCCGTGAGTTCGTACAGCCGCGAACCGCGGCCTCCCGCCAGAATGAGCGCTACGGTGTCTTTGGTGAGCTTGCTGATGTGTCGTTGCTGGGTGTCGCTGCTGGTCATGATCAATCCTCGTCTTGCCAAGGTAAATCGAGCGGGTAGGCTTTTTACGTTATACCACTTTCGTGGTGCGCCTCGCCGCTTCTCTAATTATTTCGAATAATGCATTAATCTGGAGGCGTTCACCACTGTATTGCGGCAGCGCCTCGGTTCAACCGTTCAAGCACCGGCCATCGAAGCCGGTGTCTGTATCATTTGTGTCATTGCCTGCGCTGGCTCCGTTCTCTCAGCGGCGGTTGTTGCATATGGCCTCTAGCTGTTGTCGTGCCAACTCGCCGGAGAACAGCTCTTTGCTGCAACACGGCAGGCGCTGGCGCCAGTTCGGGTGTTCGTCGATGGTGCCGGGTAGATTGACCTGGGTGTTGAGGCCGAGCAGGTCTTCGAGGGGCACCGCCATCAGCTTGCAGGGCGAGCGCGCCAGGAACTGTTGCGCCGCCACCAATATGCGTGTGTCCAGCTCCGAGCGGTGTGGGTCAATGCCGTGGTCATGCGCCAAGGTGCCGGCGTCGACCAGGGCGTCGATCAGGCGCTGGCGGTCGTGCGTGCGCTGCTCGCGTTCGTATTGCTCGGCGTGCGCGTCCTGAAAATGGCCCAGCGCCGCCATCTGATCGATCTCGCTGCCCTGCCACCAACCTGCCAGCGGGGGCAGGTCATGGGTGGACACCGTCACCAGGGCGTCGTCAGGGTAGGTGTCGCCGCGTTTGAACAGGCCGTCCGACCAGCGCTCGAAATACAAGACCTTGTAGGAGAGCATGCCGACGGCGGCCAGCTTCTCCTCCAGGCCCTCGGGCACGGTGCCGAGCGCCTCACCGATGATCACGCAGCGCGAGCGCTGTGATTCCAGGGCGACGATCTGTAGCAGCTCTTCCAATGGCTGGTAGACGTACACCCCTTGGTTGGCGTGTTCGCCCTCCAGCACCCAGAACTGGCGCATCAGCCCAAGCACGTGATCGATGCGCAGTGCACCAGCGTATTGGGTGCTGGCGCGCAAGGACTGGATAAAGGGGCGGTAGGCGTTGCGCCGCAGGGCGACGGGGTTGTAAGGGCTCAGTCCCCACACTTGTCCCGCTGGGCTCAGTTTGTCGGGCGGTGCGCCCACCGACACACCGGGCACAAAACAATCGTTGTCGGCCCAGACATCGGCACCGCCGCCGTCACAACCAACAGCGAGGTCCAGGTACAGGCCTATGCCCATGCCCGCGTCTTTTGCCGCGTCTGCACCCGCAGTCAGTTGCAGGTGCGCCTGCCACTGCAGGTAGCGCCAGAAATCCAAGCTCTCGTAGTGACTCTCAGAAAAGCGCGCCACGGCTTCGTTGTCGGCGCGCTGGTATTCTTCTGGCCAAGTGGCCCAGCCGAAGTTATTGACGTTCTGTGCGCGGAAATGGGCAAACAGGGCATCAAATACGGCCTGGCGCCGCAGTGGCTCGCCGCCCGTGGCGCAGAAGCGGCGGTAGGCCGCGCCGCGCTCTGTGTCAGCGTCGCGGTGGGTTGTTACAAAGTGGCTGTGCAGCATTTCCAGCAAGGGCAGTTTGCAGGCCCACAGGGCGCCGTAGTTGAGGGTCTCGGCGGCGCGCAGATCGGCCAGCTGCGCCTGAAATGCCTCGGCTGCCATGGCTTGCTGGGCCGCCGTGCATTCGGCCAGCTCGGGTATGGCTTCCACGTCCAGATAACCGACGTGCAAAAAGCTGCGGCTGGTGGGCGAGTAGGGGCTGATGTGATGCTGGTGGCCGGTAAAGGCCGAGTGCAGTGGGTTCAGGCCGAGCAGGCTAGCGCCCTCTTGGGCGGAGACCTGGGCCAGCGCCTTGATGTCGCTGTAGTCGCCCATGCCCCAGTTGTGTTCGTCGCGCAGCGAATAGAGCTGCGCCGCAACGCCCCAGGGCTGCTTGCCGGGGCAGGCATCTTCCACTTGATAACACTGGCGGGGGGTGATGATGACGGTGCTGCTCGCGTGCTCGCTGTGTTCACCGCTCAGCCCCACTTCGAGCTGGTGATAGCCCAGCGGCAGGTACAGCGGCAGCGGCAGGCGCCAGCGCTGTTTGAGACGGCCGTCAAGCTCGAGCTCTTCGATCAGGTCCAGCCGAGACAGTGGCAGTTCGCCACTGTGTTGCAAGCCTGACTCCTCTTCGATATGCCAGCCGATCAGCGCCGCGGAGTCAGCGTCGCTGATCACGTCGACGCTCAGGTCATCGTCCTCGCAGAGCACGTAGACGGGCTCCAGCAGAGAGGACCAGGCATGCGTTTTCTGTTGCAGAGCGGAAGCTTCAATCTCCGCGGCGCTGTCCACCGCAAAACCCATCTGCCGCAGCACGCGGCTTTGCACATCGCTGCTGACTTCGTGGTAGTTCCCCCAAATGTCGTGGTAGGCCGTCTCCAATCCCGCGCTCTGGGCAAGTTGCTGTAGTGGCGTCATGCTGTATTCTCACTGTGGGGAGCGCAGCTGAACACCGCCATGCTCAGCGGGGGCATTTTCAGCCCCTCGGATGAGGGGACAAACATCTTGGGTTGTTGCAGCCAGGGTTCCGCTGTGTGCAGTTCGCAGCGCCAAGGCCGCTCTGCCAGCGGCAGGCTCAGGCCGCGCTGTTTGTTGTGGCCGTTGATGGCGATAAATACGGTGTCGGCGTCCACGTGGCTGCCGGTCAGCAACAGGCCAATGCTGCGTTTTTCCGTTTGCCAGTCGGTGCCTTCCATCGGCGCCGCTTTGAAGTTGTACCACTGTACGTCCGGTAATTCTGTGTCACTGCACTGCATCTGACCGTGCAAGAAACGCCGTTGCCGCAAGGTCGGGTGCGCTGAGCGCAGTGCCACCGCGGCGCGCACAAAGTTCAGCTGGGTCTGATCGACGTTCTCCCAGTCCAGCCAGGTGATCGCGTTGTCTTGGCAATAAGCGTTGTTGTTGCCCTGCTGGCTATGTCCCAGCTCATCGCCGGCGAGCAGCATGGGGGTGCCCTGAGCGATCAATTGCGTGAGCATCAGGTTGCGCTGTTGACGCGCTCGCAGTGCTTGTATTTCCGGGTCGTCGGTGGGGCCTTCACAGCCGTGGTTGTTGCTGTGGTCTGCGCTGTGGCCGTCGCGGTTGTTCTCGCCATTGGCCAAGTTGTGTTTCTCATTGTAACTGACCAGATCCGCGAGGCTAAAGCCGTCGTGTGCGGTGATGAAATTCACACTGGCCCAGGGCTTGCGCCCACTGTGGTCAAAGTGATCGCTGGAACCCAATAAGCGGCCCGCCATTTCGGGTAAGACGCCGGTATCGCCCGCCCAGAATTTGCGGCTGCAGTCGCGAAAGCGGTCATTCCACTCGGCCCAGCCGCCGGGGAATGCGCCCAGCTGGTAGCCACCGGGCCCTATGTCCCAGGGCTCGGCGATGAGCTTGACCTTGTTCAGGATGGGGTCTTGCATCACCGCGTCAAAAAATCCCCCCTCGCGGTCAAAGCCGGCGTTCTCCCGGCCGAGAATGGACGCCAAGTCAAAGCGGAAGCCGTCGATGTGCATCTCTTGCACCCAGTAGCGCAAGCTGTCCATGACCATCTGCAGCACCCGCGGGTGGCTGATGTTCAGGGTGTTGCCGCAGCCGGTGTCGTTGATGTAAAAACGTTTGTTGTCCGGCATCAGGCGGTAGTAGCTGGCGTTGTCTATGCCCCTGAAGCTCAGCGTCGGCCCCAGCTCGTTGCCCTCGCAGCTGTGGTTGTACACCACGTCGAGGATCACCTCCAGGTCCGCGTCGTGGTAGAGCGCGATCATGTGTTTGAATTCGCGCAAATCGTTGCTGGCGAGGTAGCGGCTCTCGGGGGAGAAGAAATTCAGTGAGCTGTAACCCCAGTAGTTGCGCAGCTCCTTTTGCACCAGAAAACGGTCGTCCACAAAAGCGTGCACCGGCAGCAGTTCAACCGCGGTGACGCCCAGTGATTTTATGTGGGCGATCATGTCGGGGTGGCCCAGGGCTGCAAAACTGCCACGTATTTCTTTGTCGATGCCCGGGTGGCGCATGGTGGCGCCGCGCACGTGGGTTTCGTAAATGCAGCTTCGGTCCCACGGGATGTTGGGGGCCTTGTCGTCTCCCCAGTTGTGGGCCGGGTCTATGACCACGCAGCGCGGGGTATTGGCCGCGGAATCACGGCGGTCAAAACTCAGGTCCAATTGCGGGCTGTCAGCGCGGTAACCCAAATGTGTGTTGGACCATTTCAGTGGGCCCATCAACTGTTTGGCGTAGGGGTCTATCAGCAGTTTGTTGTGGTTAAACCGGTGGCCGTTCTCAGGCTCGTAAGGGCCATAGACACGGTAGCCGTAGAGTGCGCCGGGGCGCAGCTCCGGCAGGTAACCGTGCCACACCTGGTGGGTATTCTCCTGCAGCGTGATGCGGTGCGCCTCGCGCCTGCCATTCGCTTCAAAAATACAGAGCTCAATTTTTTCAGCGTGCGCTGAAAAAAGTGCAAAGTTGACACCTTTGCCGTCCCATGTCGCACCCAGTGGGTAGGGAAGTCCAGGCTCTTGTCGCAGGGGCATACTCAGTCATCTCTTCTTTTGTTGCAAAATAATGGTGGCGAGTGGGGGCACAGTGATCTCTAGCGAGTAATCGTGGTTTTGCCAGGGGATCGCGAAACTGGCGGCCCCGCCGGGGTTGCCCATGTCGCTGCCGCCATAGATTTCAGCGTTGGTGTTCAAACGTTCGGTCCAAAACCCTTGCTCTGCTACTCCAAAACGCATGCCATGCTGGGGGCTAGGAGTGAAGTTACAGACCACCAGCACGGCGTTGCCGTGCTCATCGCTGCGCTCAAAGGCCAGCACCGACTGCTCTGCGTTTTCATGGTCCAGCCAGCGAAAGCCGTCGCCGTCGCAATCCAGGCGGTGCAGGGCGGGGATTTCGCGGTAGAGGTGGTTCAGGTCTCGCACCAGGCGCTGCACGCCGGCGTGTTCTGCGTGCTCCAGCAGGTGCCAGTCGAGGCTCTGGTCGTGGTTCCACTCGGCCCGCTGGGCGAACTCGCCGCCCTGGAACAGCAGTTTTTTGCCCGGGTGGGCCCACATGAAGCCGTAGTAGGCACGCAAATTGGCGAATTTCTGCCAGTCATCTCCTGGCATCTTACCGATCAAAGAGCCCTTGCCGTGCACCACTTCGTCGTGGCTGAGCGGCAGGATGAAATTCTCATCGAAGGCGTAGACCAGGCCGAAGGTGAGCTCATTGTGGTGGTGCTTGCGGTGAATGGGGTCGCGCTCCATGTAGCGCAGGGTGTCGTTCATCCAGCCCATGTTCCACTTGAAGCCGAAACCCAGGCCGCCGCTGTCCACCGGTTTTGAGACCCCAGGCCAGGCGGTGGATTCTTCGGCCACTGTCATGATGCTGGGGAAATCCGCGTAGAGCTCGGTGTTGGTCTTTCGCAGCAGCGCGATCGCTTCGAGGTTCTCATTGCCGCCGTGTTCGTTGGGGATCCACTCGCCTTCTTCGCGGGAGTAGTCCAGATACAACATGCTGGCGACCGCGTCCACGCGCAGGCCATCGACGTGGTAACGATCGATCCAGTGGCGGGCGCTGGCGATCAAAAAATTGCTCACCTCGGTGCGCCCGAAGTTGTAGATCAGGGTGTTCCAGTCCGGGTGGAAACCACGGCGCGGGTCCGCGTGTTCGTACAGTGCGGTGCCGTCGAATTGACCCAGAGCGTGTGCGTCCTCGGGGAAATGCCCTGGCACCCAGTCGATCAATAAGCCTATGCTGGCTGCGTGGCAGCACTCCACGAAATACTGCATGTCCTCCGGTGTGCCAAAACGGCAGGAGGGGGCGAACAAGCCGGTCTGCTGGTAGCCCCAGGAGCCGTCGAAGGGGAACTCGCCCAGCGGCATCATCTGAATGTGAGTGAAACCCATGTCGACCACGTAGGGCACGAGCTGGTCGGCGAGTTCGCGGTAGCTGAGGAAGCGGTCGCCCTCGTCGGCGATGCGACGCCAAGAGCCTGCGTGGACCTCGTAGATACTGATCGCTGCGTCGTGGCGGTTGCGCTCGCCACGTTGTTTTAACCAGGCCTCATCCTGCCACTGGTGGCGGCTTGGATCCCGCACCACCGAGCCTGTCTTGGGCCGCAGTTCCGCGCCCTGGGCAAAGGGGTCGGCCTTGTGTGGCAGGCGCTGGCCATCTTGGCTGATCAGCTCGTACTTGTAACAGGCGCCTTCGGTCAGTCCGGGGATAAAAATCTCCCAGATCCCGACTTCATGGCGAATGCGCATGGTGTGGCGGCGGCCGTCCCAGAGATTGAAGTCACCGACCACGGAGACGCGCTTGGCATTGGGCGCCCAGACCGCAAAACGAACACCCGAGACCTCGCCGTAGCACGTGGGCTGAGCACCGAGTACGCGGTAGAGCTCGCGGTGGTTGCCCTCGCGGATCAAGTGTATGTCGAGCTCGCCGAGCAGGGTGCCAAAGCTGTAGGGGTCGTCCAGGGTCTCACTGTGCGAATCGAAGTGTACGTAAAACTGGTAGTCGGGCTGATCGGGGCCGTCGACATGGGCCGAGAAAAAACCCGCGTCGTGCTCCAGCGACATCGCGGCCAGCGACCGGCCGTCGTCTCGGGCGATCAAATCTATGCGATGCGCGCCGGGTATGAAACAGCGCACGGTCCACTTGTCTTGTTCTCGATGCGCACCGAGAAGCGCAAAGGGTGTTGCGTGAGTACCGTCGATGATCGCGTGTATCGCAGCTTGCAGCTCTTGCATACTCAAATATCCTTAGTTTTTCGCCCGCTGGTGAGTCTACCACCCAGAAACAGCAGCGCCGGCACGAGGCCGGCGATGACTGTTAAATAAAAACAGAGCGGCTGTTAGCCCGCTTTGCGTTGCTCGACGACGCGCTTGCCCGCGATGGCGTCCAGCTTCCAGATATTGCGCACATAGTCCTGTATGGAGCGGTCTGAATTGAATTTCCCGACCAACGCGGTGTTGAGTATGGCCATTTTTGCCCAGTTTGCTCGGTCTCTGAAGGCTTCATCCACACGTTGATGTGCTTCGCAATAACCGGCGTAATCAGCGAGACAGAGGTAGGGATCACCGCCGTCCAGCAGGCTGTGCTTAATAGAGGCCAGTGCGCCAGCATGGCCTGGCGTGAAATAGTCCGTGTCCAGCCAATCCAATACGGACTTCAGTTCCGCGTTATTGTTGTAGTATTCCCAGGGATTGTAACCTGCAGCCAGCTTGGCTTTGACTTCATCCACGGTCAGACCGAAGATGAAAATATTGCCTTCGCCGACTTCTTCTGCGATTTCAATATTGGCGCCGTCCAGGGTGCCGATGGTCAGTGCGCCGTTCAGGGCGAGTTTCATGTTGCCGGTGCCGGAGGCTTCTTTACCCGCGGTGGATATTTGCTCGGACACATCCGCCGCCGGGATCATCTTCTCGGCCAGGCTGACCCGGTAGTTGGGCAGAAACACGACTTTCAATTTGTCGCCAATGCGCTCGTCGTTGTTGATCCGCTCGGCGACCTTGTTGATGGCGTAAATGATGTCTTTGGCCAGCTTGTAACCCGGCGCTGCCTTGGCGCCAAAGATGAACACCCGTGGGTGCAAGTCCAGCTCGGGGTTGTCCAGCAGGCGCTTGTACAGCGTCATGATGTGCAGCAAGTTCAGGTGCTGGCGCTTGTATTCGTGCAGGCGTTTGATCTGCACATCAAAAATAGCTGTGGGGCTGATCTCAACACCGCAGAGCTCTTGCACCACCTTGCACAAATCCAGCTTGTTCTGGTGTTTGATGTCGAGGAATTGCTTTTGAAAATCGCTGTCGTCGGCGCGCGTTGCCAGTGAGCGCAACAGCTCCAGGTCGATCGGCCAGCCGTCGCCCACTTCTTCGTTGAGCAGCTTTGCCAGGCGCGGGTTGCAGGCTTTGAGCCAGCGGCGCGGGGTGACGCCGTTAGTGACATTGGTGAGCTTGTCGGGCCAGAGGGCGTGAAATTCAGGGAAGAGGTCGGACTTGACCAGCTCGGAGTGAATCTGCGCCACGCCATTGACCTTAAACGCGGTGATCACACACAGGTTGCCCATGCGCACCTGGCGAAAATCCCCTTCTTCGATGATCGACAATTTCGATTTTATCTGGTTGTCGCCGGGCCACTTGGGCTCCACCACTTCGTCGAGGAACCACTGGTTGATCATGTAGAGCATGTCGAGGTGGCGGGGAATGACGCGTTCGAACAAATACACGGGCCAGGTCTCGAGTGCCTCGGGCAGCAGCGTGTGGTTGGTGTAGGCGAACACGTCTTGGCAGATAGCCCAGGCCTTGGCCCAGGGCAGGTTTTCTTCGTCCACCAGCAGGCGCAGCAATTCGAGGATGGCGACGGTGGGGTGGGTGTCGTTGAGCTGGATGACAACCAGCTTGGTGAACTCGCTCCAATCGTCTCCGTGCGCGCGCTTGTAGCGGCGCACGATGTCTTTGATCGAGCAGGCGCTGAAAAAATACTGCTGGATCAGGCGCAGCTGTTTTCCGGCTTCTGTCTCGTCGTTGGGGTAGAGCACCTTGGAAACTGTCTCGGCTTCAGTCTGTTCCGCCTGGGCGTCCTTATAGGCACCCGCGTTGAAGGCGTGCCAGTCGAAGTGCTGTGAGGCGCGGCTCTCCCACAGGCGCAGGATATTGACCGTGTTACCGCCGTAGCCCACCACGGGGATGTCCCAGGGCACGCCGCGAATGATCTGCCCGGGGTGCCAGGTTTTGCTGGGCCGTCCGAGCTCGTCGTGTTCGATGGTGACTTCGCCGAAGAGCGGTATCTCTTGCACCGATTCGGGGCGGCAGATCTCCCAAGGGCTGCCGTACTCACGCCACTCGTCGGGGCGTTCTATTTGCGCGCCGCCGTGGAATTCCTGGCGAAACAAGCCGTGCTCGTAGTGGATGCCGTAGCCGATGGCGGGGTAGTCGAGCGTCGCCAGAGAGTCGAGGTAACAGGCGGCCAGGCGGCCCAAGCCACCGTTGCCAAGTGCCATGTCAGGCTCTTCTTCACAGATATCGCTGATGCTGTGGCCGAGCTCGGCCAATGCTTTCTCGGCGGTTTCAAACACACCCAGATTGTGCAGGTTGTTCACCAGTAATCGGCCCATCAAGAACTCCAGCGACAGGTAGTTAACCGCTCGCGTGTCTTGTTTGGCGTGGGTTTTGTGGGTGGCGCGCAGGCGCTCGAACACCAACTCATTGAGGGCCTTGCAGGTCGCTGTCCACCAAGCGTTGGGTCTGGCGGTGGCGGCGTCCGCGCCGACGGTGTAATCCAGGTGCCGGACGATGCTCTCGCGTAATTCCGAGACGGAAGGGCTGGATTGCTGAGCGGGTAATGATGTCGCCATGGTGTTCCTTAAAACTGTGCGTGTGGTGTGGCTGCGGCCATTGCTGGTGCCGCAGCACCTGAGCCTTGCGTTATGACCAGCAAAAGCTGCGCCTGTGCGCAAATGATAAATCGCCGCTTAACGTGACCAAATGTGCACAATCGCGCGCAATTGCGGCGTGTAAATAAATGCCAAGCTTCGAGTGTAGTCAGTTTGCGGGCCAATGCAGTCGCTTTGTGCCGAAGTTAATAGCGCCTTATCGACGGCAAGGGGGGTGGAGTTGAGCCCTCGATTCCATTTGAATGCGTTGAATCGACTGGGCGTTCAATGCATGGCTGCTTTTTTAGCCGTGGCGGAGCTCTGGCGCGCGGCTGGTACGCACTTTTGTCTGCCCTTAGTTGAGCCGAAATTTGAACTGAAAACAGCGCGTTAATATTTTGTCAGTCGGCCCGAAGGCTGTGTTTCTACTGCCTTGATGCCAGGTGCACAGCCAGTCCTACAAGACAGCGTGTCGAAGGCAGAGCTTTGATTTCACGGATGCGGTGTGACTGCGCCATGTAGATGAATGTTTTTTATGGCCGTGATCACCGCTGTGTGGACGTTTTCAGGGTGTTTTCAAGGCGGTCAGCAGCAGCGCAGAGGCTGTCGAATAGGTTGATGAGCGGGTGATGAGCGGATGGCGCCACATTATTCGGCTCGGTGTTCGTTGTGACTACGGGCAGTGACAGGCGCTGCGTGCAGGGCAGAGCCGTCAGCCCATCCACACGTTTTGATCATATCAACGAGCGATTTCGCCATGAGCGTAACCGAAAAACTGAGTTTCTTGAGCCCCCCAGTGGTCTATTTCAGCACCTACTTGATCCTCTTGTCTGTGCTGCCATTTTTCATCGCCAGCTCAAACAAGGTTGTTTTCGGTTTTGCGCTGTCCTTGTTCCTCGGCCATTGGTCCACCGCCATCGTCAAAACCCGAGAGATACGCATCATCGAGCAGTACAACGACGAGGCGCGCAAGCACCCCAGCATCACAGACGAAAGGCGCTGACATTGCCTCTCGATTTCGAGCGATTTAATTAACGGCGGCTGAGGTTTTTTCCGCAGGTATAACAAGATTTAGGGCACCAGGGAATACGCAGGAATCCGCTGATCTGCTGCACCTTGTTGTGGCAGTTGGGGCATTTTGCACCCGTGCCCCAGATCAAGTACGCAAAGGGGATGATCGCAAACAGCACGAAAGTGTCGCTTTTTGAGGTGACGGCCAACGCAAAAATTGCGGCGATCGCTAGATAAGACAGGGCGGCTTTTTTCCAGTATTGCTTTCGTACGGTTTTAATGAGCATGGTCTAGTCGCTTTCTTCGCGGTGTGCGGATGCAGTGATAATGTTAGCTTGCACTGCAAAAAATAGGCCCTCCGCTGAGTATGCGTAAATTGATTGGTGCATATATCGACACAGCCGTGCTCATGGCTTTGACTTGCACCCCTGTTATGGCCTGCGCCACTACAGCAACCGCAGGCAGCGCTGCTTCTGGGTCGGCGCCAGCGGGGATTAGTATCGCCGCCGCTGCATGATTTGATGTGCTGTTATCCCGGCGAGGTAGAGGCACACTGAAAATACAATGATGCCCCCCAGATCAAATTGGGCCGACATGGCAAACATGATCGGTGGGCCCAACGTTGTGCCCATGTTCCCCATCTGCGCCATTGCACCGTTCGCCAGTGCCTGGGACTCACGGTCGGGGTTCAGTTGCGGCACGAGCGCAAAGCTGGCGCCCTGCACCAAACCAAGAACCGCGGCCAATGTGATGCACAGGGCAACGCTGGCTTCAGTTGCTGCCATGATCATCAACACGGCAATAGCGGCAAGAAAACCCAATTGGATGCAGCGAAATGCCGGCACAGCGCGCAGCAAGAGAACTCCTAAGGTCATGGACGTGACGGTACTGGCCAGTGGCATTGCGCTGGCGACAAATACCCGGCTCTCGGCGGGGATGTAACTTGGCAGTACCGTCAGCAGTGCGATAAAGCTGGCCGCATAACAGAGCCAGCCCACCGCGGGGGCTGCCAAAAAGGGCGAGCTGTAGATTTTAGCGTGCCGCGAAAGCACTGTTTTAAAGGTGAGATTCAGCTTGGCGGTCGCGTTGTTTTTAACTGGTGGCAAACAGAGGGCCAACACCGCTGCGATAATCAGCATGTACAGGGCGTGAGCGGCAAACAAGCTGCCAACCCCGTGCAGCTCTGCCAGTGGCACGCCCAGCATGGCGGTGATGGCAAAGGCAATGCTGAAGAAGGTGCTCCACAAGGTGAGCGTAAAACCGCGGTGCTGTGCGGTGCTGATCTGCGCGATCAGTGTCGGTGCAGCGACGACGATCGCCAAGTGTGAGGCGCCTTCAATCACGCGGCTGAACAGGAACAGTGGCAGCGGTGGCAGCGTCGCTTGGTACAGCGACACGACGGCACCCACGAGCAGTGAGACGCACAAGACATGCTTGCTGCGAAGCTGAGACACGAGCAGACCCGCGACCACGCCCAGCACAATGCCGACCAGACCCACCAGCGACAAGATAAATCCTATGCTGTGCCCTGCATCGGGGTAGGCCGCACTGATCAGTGGGAACACCACCGACACTTTGGCGAATTGCGCTGCGGCTCCCAGGCCGGCTGCCCACACCGCGAATACCAAGGCGAAGGAAGTTCTGGAGGTGTCCATGGGTGCCCGTGCGTCGCGGATAAGAGAAGGCACAGAATGCCGGAAGACGGGGCAGTTCGATAGGCCGAGAAGCCAAAAAATGATTTTTTTCAGCTCTTGTGCTGTTTCCAATATCGCAGCGCAGGGTGTTGTTCAGCGATCAAGAAGATCGATTGCCCGCTGGAATTTCCTCGCTCAGGTTGATCAGCAAAGC
>JAWSVD010000185.1:0-18226 GCA_033852095.1 Granulosicoccaceae bacterium
TTGCGCTCGATATTGGAGCTGGAGAAGATCGAAGAGAATCTTTTCCGTGGTCAAAATTACCAGGCGCCCTGGGGTCGAGTGTTCGGTGGTCAAGTGGTGGCACAGGCTTTGTACGCCGCGCTGCAAACGGTCGAAACAAATCGCCACCTGCACTCCATGCACGCGTATTTCCTGTTGGTGGGGGACATAGATCAGCCCATTATCTACGACGTGGACCGCATCCGCGACGGTGGTAGTTTCACCACGCGGCGGGTCACGGCGATTCAAAAGGGGCGGCCTATCTTTTCACTCAGCTGCTCCTTCAACGTGAATTCCAGCGGGCTCTCCCACGATGCACCTATGCCCGACGTGCCTGAGCCTGAAAGTCTGCCCACCGATATCGAGTTGGCTCAGAGCCTCAAAGACATGCCGGAGTCCTGTCAGCGCTTCATGAACATCGCGCGCCCGATCGAGTGCCGGTTACCCGGCGGCGTGGATCAATTGCTGTTCAAAGAGAAGTCCGCAACACAATCGATTTGGATCAAGGCCAAAGGCGAGCTGCCCGACGACCCGCGTTTTCATCAAGTGGCATTGGCCTATGCCTCTGACTACCATCTCTTGTCCACTGCGCTGATTCCGCATCAAGCCGATGTGGATTTCTCAGCGCTATTTATTGCAAGTTTGGATCACTCACTGTGGTTTCATCGACCGCTGCGCTTGGACGACTGGTTGCTCTACGTGATGGACAGCCCACACGCCAGCAATGAACGGGGTTTTACCCGCGGTTCCATCTACAACCGCACGGGGCAGATGGTGGCGTCGGCGGCTCAGGAGGGCTTGTTGCGCACAGTGCAGCAGGGTGCGGCGAAAAGCCCCTACGACCCCAGCGGTAAGTCTGCTTGAAGGGCGAAACCGAAGTGACTCAGCTGGACAAATGGCTCTACCACATCGCCGAGCCAGCGCAGTGGCTGGCAGTCGGCGCTGATTATGTCCCTACCGGCCTCGTCACCGAGGGATTTGTGCACTTGTCGCGGGCTGAGCAAGTGCTGGACACAGCGCAGCGCTATTACGCTGGTCGCACGGATCTGTTGCTCTTGACCCTCGAGCGCTCGGCCCTGCCGAGCGAAATACGGCACGAGAATTTGGCCGGCGGAACGGAGTTATTCCCGCATCATTACGGGGTTATACCGCGCTCAGCGGTGCTGCGCTGCGAGCCTTTGCTGCTGTCTGAAAGCGGTTTTTTTTCTTCCGCCGCTTTGTCAGAATCTGACTGATTCCACGGGTGGGAGCGGCGTTTCTAGCGCGATTCCAGCCGACGGCGCATGAGTTGATCTCAAACGCCGTTCCGCAGTATTCCTTTGCAGTGCAATAAGCGATACTCTGCACTATCTGCAATATAGTGAGGAGCTAGCGATGGATGGGATGATGCAAGAACAGCCGCTGATCGTATCGGGTATATTGACCTTTGCGGAGCGTTGGCATCCCACGGTTGAGATCGTCTCTCGCACGGCGGAGGGGTCTGTTCACCGCTACAGCTACGCCGATCTCGGGGTGCGCTCACGGCAATTGGCCAGTGCGCTGCAAGCCCTGGGGGTGGCTCCCGGCGAGCGCGTCGCGACCCTGGCCTGGAACGGCTACCGCCACCTCGAAGCCTATTACGCTGTGTCGGGCATGGGGGCGGTGTTGCACACGGTTAACCCGCGGCTATTCCCCGAGCAACTGGACTACATCATCAACCACGGCGAGGCCTCGATTGTTCTGGTTGATCTGAGTTTTGTGCCGTTGCTGGATCAGCTAGCGGACAAATTGTCACAGATTGAGCACGTGGTGATCATGACCGACCGCGCGCATATGCCAAGCTGCAAGCTGGCCAATGTGCATTGTTATGAAGAGTTGCTGGACAGCGGCAGTCGTGCCTTCGCCTGGCCCGAACTGGACGAGCGATCCGCCTCGGCGCTGTGTTATACCTCCGGCACAACGGGCAACCCCAAAGGCGTGTTGTATTCCCACCGTTCGATGGTATTGCATGCTTTTGCTTCGCAATCCCCCAATAGCATTGGCTTTTCGCAGCGCGACACCGTGCTAGTGGTGGTGCCGCAGTTCCATGTGTTTGCCTGGGGCACCAGTTTTTCCGCGTTGATGGCAGGCGCCAAACTTGTGTTTCCGGGTCAGGGCATGGACGGGGCGTCTGTGTATCAGTTATTGCGTGAAGAGCAGTGCACTGTGTCGCTTGCGGTGCCGACTATCTGGATGATGTTGATGGCACACTTGGAATCCGTCGACGGAGATCTTCCCGCCTTGGACAGGGTTGTCATTGGCGGCTCGGCCTGCCCAGAGGCGATGATCCGCACCTTCGAAGAGCGCTACGGTGTCAAGGTGCTGCACGCTTGGGGCATGACGGAGACCGGCCCGCTGGGCACATTGAACCACCTGCAACCGAAACACGATGCGCTCGATGCGGATCAGCAGATCGCGGTGAAGCTGAAGCAGGGCAAACCCATCTACGGGGTGGATCTGCGTATCGTCGGCGAGGACGGGGAAGTTCTGCCGCACGACGGGGAAACATTTGGTCGGCTGCAGATCAAAGGGCATTGGATCTGCTCTGGATACTACAAACTGGAGAACGACACCTCTGTGGACGCGGATGGGTGGTTTGAGACCGGCGACGTGGCGACCATTGACGCCGACGGCTACATGCAGATAACCGACCGCACCAAAGACGTGATTAAGTCGGGCGGGGAGTGGATCAGTTCCATCGAACTGGAGAACATCGCCGTTGGCCACGCGGACATTCAAGAGGCGGCGGTGATCGCGATCGAGCACCCCAAGTGGGATGAGCGCCCCTTGGTAGTAGCAGTCAGAGTCGCGGGCAGTACGATCAACAGTGTCGACCTGCTGGCCTATATTGGTCGTTTCGTGGCGAAGTGGCAGGTGCCTGACGCCGTAGAGTTCGTCGATGAACTTCCGCACGGTGCCACCGGTAAGCTCAACAAGCTGTCGCTGCGGCAAAAGTTCCAGGGCTACAAATTGCCAACTGCGGACTGAGCTCGGTGTCGCTCAGCTGAGCAGCCGATAGAGGGGCTCCGCTTTGTGCGGAGTTCCCGTGGCGCGGAGATGTGCCGACAGCGGCTGTGTAGGCACAGCTTCTAAACTGGTTTCTCGAGATCGAGTGAAGAGCCCATGCGACTGCCCGTTTCTTTTTTCGCTCTGTTTATTGCCATTGCCTTGTTGCAGACCAGTTCAGGGGCGATCTCGCCGCTGGATGCACTGGGTGGCTTGCAGAACGGATTTAGCCGGGCGCAGGTGGGGCTGCTGGGCAGCGCGCACTTTCTGGGTTTTTTTGTGGGTTGTTGGTGGGCGCCGCGGCTGATCGGTGACATCGGCCACTCCCGGGCTTTCGCCGCTTTTGCCGCCTGCGGCGCCATCGGTACCATCGCGCACCCCATCTGGATGGAGCCCTACCCCTGGGCGGTGATGCGGGTGATGACAGGCTTGTGTATCGCCGGCTGTTATACGGTGGTGGAAGCTTGGTTCAACGCTGAAGTGACGAACAAAACCCGCGGGCGGATGCTCGGTGCTTATCGCATGGTGGACCTCAGTTTTTCCATGTTAGCGCAGCTGATGATTGCCTTTCTGGAGCCCGCCACCTACCTCTCTTACAACCTACTCGCCATTCTGTGCTGCGCCTGTTTGTTCCCCCTGACCCTGACACAGGCAAAACAACCGGTGGCCTCGCAAACACCCAGATTGAGGCCTTTAAAAGCTTTTCGTCTCTCACCACTGGGGGTGGTGGGCGTGGTGGTGGCAGGTGTCACTACTGCGTCATTTCGCATGGTGGGGCCGATATACGGGCAGGAAGTGGGGCTGGTGGCGGGGCAGATCGGCTATTTCCTCGCGGCCTTTGTGCTCGGTGGTGCGCTGGCGCAGCTACCGGCCGGCTGGGCGGCCGATCGTTATGACCGGCGCTGGGTGCTGATCGGTTTTTCCCTGTTGGCGGTCGTCTCTTCTGCGTTTACGGTGCTGTACGGCACGCTTTCACAGTGGCATGTCTTTGGCAGTGCGTTGTTTTTTGGTGCGGCGTCCTTTCCGGTGTTCTCGGTGGCGAGTGCTCACGCCAATGACTTCGCGCAGAAAGACTTTCTGGTGGAGCTCAGTGCTTCGCTGTTGTTTTGGTACGGTATCGGCGCTATTGCAAGCCCGCTGATTGCGTCATTGCTCATCGAGCGTCACGGCCCCGCTGCGCTGTTCGTTTTTATCAGCCTGGCGCATGTGCTCCTAGCGGTCGTGGGCTTCTTGCGCATGGTGTCTAGGCCGACGCGGGAAGACAAAACGCCCTACCGTTACATGCCGCGCACCTCGTTTGTTTTGGGGCGATTGTTCCGCCGCCGCTAATTCAGACGGACGCTGGTGCAAATTTTAAAGCGGCGTGATTGCCGCGAGCTTGCGCCGCTTGTAGAGCCAGTAGACGGCGAGGCCCAGCAGCAAGGTCGCGATCAGCGAATACAAGCTGAGGGCAGCCTTGTGCTCAGTGGCCCAGCTCGCGCCAGCGCCCAGAAACGCGAACAGCACCATCTGTGGCACATAACCCACTGCACTGCCGCTGATAAAGGGCAGACTGGGTGCGCGTGTTGCGCCGGCGAGCAAGCTGCTCAGCAGGTTGCTGCCCGAGGGGAAGAGACGGATCGCCAGTGCTTTGAGAAAGGTATCCTGCCGCAACAGGGCATCCAGCTGCTGGGATTTATGCGGGTAGCGGCGCAGCAGCCAGGGGCGGAGAAACCGCCTAGCGAAGGCGTAGTCGATCCCGCAAGCGGCGCTCGCGGCCAGGGTGGCCAGCACACAGCCTGTGGCGCCGCCCAGTGCCGCACCGAAAGCGCTTGCGATCAGCTGACGTGGCAGGCCGAGGGCGGACAGCGCCGTGGCGAGCCCAATGCTGAGAGTGACATGGGATTGTATGACTGAGCTGCTGTGGGCCAGCAATTGCCGAAGCTCGGTGCCGACGCCGTATTCGCCAAGGCCACTCGCTGCCCACGTGGCGAGCCCGAGTAAAACAGCTGCTGTCGCAACCATTGCAGCAGTGCGCCTTGTTCTCGGGCTGGTTTTAAGCATATTTCGCGGCGTTTCATGCGTGTGGTGAAACGCATCATACAAAAGTCTGCTCAGTGTGTGACTTTTAAGTGCTGTTCAGCCCATCAATAACAACGCTGTCAGGAACAGTAGGCGCTGGATCCTGCGCCTGAGGACGCTGACATTGAGTCTTGATCGACCGTGATGGTGGTGCAGCCTGTGTCCGATGATTGCGCCGTGGAGGCGGTCAGCGTGATGGTGAAGTTGTTTGCGTTAACTCCCGAGAACGCCACTGTATAGCGGTCTTCGAAAGGGGTGGTGTCAAATGGATTCATCACAAGTCCCGCCCCTTGCAGCTGTGCCAGTGTGCCGTAGGTGCCGCGCATGTAGTAGTAGCGTTCCTGCTTTTCCGCCAGTTCGGTAGCGAGCTGTTGCGCCTGAACGCGGTAGCCCTGGAGCATGTAGCTGTTGTAGCTGGGCAGGGCAATCGAGGCAAGTATGCCGACGATCGCCACCGTGATCAGCAGCTCGATCAACGAGAAGCCGCGCTGTGTGTTTTTCATCGTCTGTCCGAAGTCGGTATGCGGTTCAGCAGAAGCGCATTGTTAAACTTATCCATTACCAGCAGCACCAATTTCCAGTCGCGCTTTTTGGCCTGCTTGAAGGTGATTGTTTTGCCGTTGTCCTTCAGCTCCGTATCGGCACTGATGCGGGCAATGACTGTTGCACAACTGACCTCCGGGTCACAGGGGCGCCCGATCAGGCTTGCGCTGCTTCGCCCCGAAAATTGCAGCGACAACACATGCGCCTCAACTATTCGCCCGCCCTCGGGCAGTACACTTGGGGGTCCCGCGATAGCGCCTGCCGATAGAGCCAGCAAAAAAACTGAGGCGGCCAAGCTGCGTAATGATTTCATGGCGTGTTCCATTGTCTCGTTTATTCGAACCAGTAGCCGGCCGCGTCGCCGTGAAACGGGTATTCGGGCGTGGAGTTCAAGTTCGGGTCCCCTTTGTCGGGAAAATTGACGAAAGTATCCCGGTTGACGATGATCGTCTTCACCCCTTTGTCGGAGGTGTGGAAGCCCACGTCACCGGGAATGCCCTTGCCGCGAATTTGCACGGCGCGGTCATTTTTGGTTAGATCCTCGCCGCCCTCACCGTCGTAGTTGGACACCGGTGTCGCGTCCAGTATGTTCATGCGGTAGAGCAGTCCGCTGCCGGTGCTGTTGTCCTCGCAGGCGTTGGCCGCCGTGCCGCCGATTTGATAGACAGGGAAGTTGACAATACCGGAGCTGATCAAGGGCGCTGATATAGCCTTTTGGCCGGAAGGCAATTTGATGTACCAGCCCGATTTTGAACCCAGTGCCGTGGTCGCGACTTCGCTCTGAGCTTCGCTGCCCTGACCGATGTGGTTTTCCGTCGCGTCGTAGAGATCGTTGTTGTTGATCACGGAGCTGGGGTTGCTGCCCGTGCTCGCTGAGCGGTCATGAATAACGTAGAGGCGGTCTTTGTCCGTCTCTGACAGTGGATTCATGCGGTCGCCCGTGCCCACGGCCAGCATCACCAAGCCTTCGCCTGCCGCGTAGGCGTCGATGCGTTTGTAAGCTCTGCGCCTTTCGCCGTTGCTGTTGGATCCGAGGGTAGCCAGTTTGCCGCCACTGATGAGAGAGGCGGTATTGGAGGCGCCGTTCTTCACATTAAAACGCCAGATCTGCGCGTTGACGTCTATCGCGTAGATAAGATCCGTGTAGCCATCGCCGTTGAGGTCAACGGTGGTGGGCTGGGTGGCAAAAGCGTAGTCCATGCCGGAATTGCCGTGGGTTTTGGACATCTGCCACAACGGTGCGCCAGTGCTGGCGTCGTAGAGGCTGATGCCCCGGCCCATGCTGCTGGGCTCGTAGCTGTATTCGGCTTCTGGATCCCAGCCGTTGGCGTAGACCATGGCTCGGTTTTTCACACCGACAGCATCGTCGGCTAGCCGGTAGGTCAGTGGTACCATTTCCGTGATGGCCATGCCCAGTTCATCCCAGGCATTGTTGCTTGTATCGTATTTGGCGCGTCTCACCAGGGTCACTTGATCGCTGCCTTTCATGGCGCGGGTCACGTCGAGCATCATCCAGCGGCGTGATTCGATGCCCGCACTGACGTAGAGGTAGACCTTGTCGTTGTCGCCTTCCTCGATCACGCCATCCTCATCCACGTCTACCACGCGGCTGGCCAAGGCACCGTCTATCCCCCACCAGGGATTGGGGCTGAAATAGTTATCGTGTTGCTCAGAAAAATGGGAATAGGCCTCGGGCATCACAACGGCCCACAGCTCATCACCTGTGGCGTCGTCAAAGGCGTGCAGTACGCCATCGGTGGTGGTGGTGAAGATGACAACCTTTGGCTCAGCGCGGGTGCCGCCGTACTGCACGGCGACGGGGCTGGAGCGGACAATGCCACCGATGCTGGCGCGTTGCTCAGTGGTGTTGCCGTCCTCGTCCTCGTCGTGAACATCTTTGCCCTGCACGTAGTTGAGGATGTTGACTTTTTCGCTGTAGCTGCGGTCGCTCACGTTCATGGCAGCGATCAGGTCGCTGTTGCCCACACTGAGCACATTGCTGGAGGTCATGATGCTGACATCGATGTCGCCCGCATCGGTGATGCCACGGATCAATCGCGCGGCAGTGCGGGCCTTGAGGCGGTCAACAACCCCGCCGGTCAGCGCGTCATTGCCATCGGCTGTGGTGCTCCAATAGCTCTTGGCACTGCTGACGCTGCCGCCGTCATCAGTCGTGATGTCAGGGTTGTTGACCGTGTCTGAATCGGTTACATAGGCGACCCCATTTTCGTCGTAGGCGTAGCGGTACTTCTTCAAATTGCCCTTCCATTGAAAGCGACTGCTCGGCACAAACTGGCCGTAATACAGGAATTCTCGGTTAGAGGTTTTGCTGAAGCGGTCATTGCTGGAGGACGCGGTGATCATCGAGACACCGCCCGCCGCTTTGATGGTGGCGATGATCTCGACAAAGGCGTTTTCGAATTCCTCGGCACCGCTGGAATAGTAGCTTTGCGTGCCCGCTGCCGTGGCCGCGTCGTCCAGTAGTGTCTGAGTGTTCTCCATGCCGATGGGGTAGACTTGGATCGTCTGCGGGTCGGCCGTGCCGTCGCCGTCGAGGTCGTAGTTATTGGCCAGTGGAGAGGCGTCTTGCTTGCTCATGTAGCCGGCTATTTCTTCCAGGCAGTTGCCCGCACAAGCACTGACTCCCGTGTGTGCGCTGTAGTTGGGGTAGTTCGTATTCGCTGCTGTGAAGTCTCCATTGGCCCAGCTGTCTTCCGAGGGTTCGCCGTCGGTGACCAAGATAACGTAGTTCTTCTGGCACTCGAAGGCGATGGGGCTGTTGTATGTGCCGTTTGTTGCTGCCACTGGATCGCTGGGCAGCGCGGGGTAGTCGGGCTCAGGGCTTGTAGGGTTGCCGTGTGTGTAATTCGACGTCCTGTTCAGATCCAAACCGTGGTAGTAGTGCATCACCTCGAGCAAGGTGGTCGCCAGTGGCGTGGCACCGCCGTACTGTGTGTTTTCTAGGGCGCTTATCAGCTCCAGCTGGTTGGCACGAATAGAGTTGTTCTTGGCCGCGCGAATAATGCCGCCGCCGGTGCTGCCGTACATGCGCGCCAAACCAGCCATG
Organism: Granulosicoccaceae bacterium; assembly: GCA_033852095.1. Lineage (GTDB taxonomy): Bacteria > Pseudomonadota > Gammaproteobacteria > CALCKW01 > CALCKW01 > CALCKW01. The sequence continues at coordinate 8,714 of JAWSVD010000185.1, forward strand.
ATGTCCGGTGTGCGTTTGATCGCGTCTCGGACAACCCGATTTTGCAGCTCCTCACGGGCGTAGTAGTACTTGGTCGGGGGGTTCTTTTTGTAGTTCAGGTACTTGCCCGAGTACACCGTGACGTAGGGGTACTTGTCCCAGTCGATCTCATTGCTGTTGTTGTTGGCGTACAGGGATCCGCTGGAGGAATTAGTATAAGCGCCACCCCCACCGCTGGCGCTGCCGTGGTTGCCAGAGTCGTCCTCGCATTCTATTTTCAGATGGTTCGAATTGCTGAAATCGAAATAGGTTTTACTGGCGGGCACCCAACGGTTTTTGGGGTAGCCCACGTCGGCACTGCTGGAGAAGGCCGCAGCCGCGCGGATAGAGGTGAAGCCATCGTCACGCAAAGGGGATGTGGCGAAATTGCAGTCGCCCAGACTTGCCAATGGGGCTGTTGCCAAGCCACTGGCGGTGTTGGGTATCCGGCCGTTGTTCACCAGGTAGAATTTGCTGGTATCAAAAGGGCCGGAGTAGTTATTCCATCGACTGAAATCCGGTGGCATGTGCACGACGGCGAAGTATTTCGCTGCATACCAGTATTGCATGCTGCCGCTGGTGTCCAGGGAGAACATCACGTTCGGAAATACCGTGCTGCTCTGATTCAGGTAGACATCGGTGTCGGCGGCTTGCGCAGTAGGTGCTGCAAGGCTCAGCGCCAGCGCGAAATAGCACAGCGGCTTGACCTGAAAACGTTTTTTATCCATGCTCAAATTCGCTTTGATGTCGTGATCATTGGGAGGCAAACCAAACTCAGGTACCGGCAACATAGCCACCGACCTTGCGATAAAAACCACGGGTCAGAGTCGCTTCAGCATTTCGGTTGTCTCTGCCGGTGGACTCCATCTCGAAATAGACGCAGTTGGCGATGGTGGTGCTGTCAATGCTGGCTGCACTGATCGGTAGGGTTGCCTTGGGGCAGGGTAGTGGGTCGCCCAGTCGCTTCACCACGACTGTCACATTCCAGCTACTGTCCGAGGGCCGTGGCAGCGTAAAGGAAAACTCCTCCTCAGGGTCATCACCCGTTGGCGAGAATGGCGCTAGATTTTCCAGCTGAGCGGTGTTGTTCATAAGGAAGTCGATGCCGCTCTCTGCCGCCATGCGCGCGCGCTGGCCCGCCTGCTGGTTGTTGACAATCTTCAGATCCACTGTTGCCATATTTGATATGGTGACGCCGATCATGGTCAGGACAGTGAGCATCACCAGGGCGATGATCAGCGTCATGCCGCGTTGCTGGCGGGCGGCGCTAAGCGCTGCCGGGTTTCTGAGCTGTTTCATTGGAAAATCTCTTCGCTGTTCCTGACGTGGTAAGTCGTGGCCTGAAAGGTGGCGGGTAGCCACGCCGACACGTCCACGCCGCGCAGGCTGTGTGTTTTCGTGCCCATCTGATCAGCTCCTTTTATACGACCGCTGAGTGAGGTGAAGGCGGCGCTGACGGTGCGTATGCGGCGCACGGCGTTGTAGCTGGGCAGGGATCCGGTCAGATCCAGTCCTGAGCCGTCGACGTACTGGTCGATATCACCGTCGCAAACGTTTGGGCCCACCAGTGCAGTGGTGCTGCAGTCTTCAATGCCGAACATGACTTGCAAATTTCCGATCTCGGTGCTGATCAGTTGCGGGGTGGAAAACGGACCACTGGCGCTGGGTGATAGAGACAAGCGGTAGAGGCCTGCGCCCATGCCGCCGTTGGACGTTGGAGGGTTGCCCACAAAATAAACACTGGTCACTGCCTGGTAAAAACGCTTGCCGATGTCTGCGGAAAACTGCCCTGCGTAGGGAAAGGGGTCGATGGGCGGGGGGCTATTGCCCATGAAGAGCTCGCCGCCGGCTGGGTTGCTGTAGAGGTACAAGGTATTCGCATCCAGTGCGCCAACAGCTGTTCCGCCCAATTTGCCGTCGATGGCATGGCGAACGACCAAAACATCTGTCCCAGCTGCATAGTTCACGTTGCTGAGGCACGTTGTGGCGAAGGGATTGTCGTCATTGCTGGCGTAGACGTAGCGGCGGATATCGGCGTAGAAGCCGCCGCTGCAGTCGCCAGCGATGTTGGGCAGTGGGTTGAGGTCGTCTGTGCGGCCGGTGATTTCCGTGGGGAATCGGGTGCGACCGAAATAACCCGCTGACTGGATGTCATGGCGAATGGTGTTGTTGGCCAGGCGTATGGCCGAGACCATGTCCGCGTTGATCTCGTTGCGAAGCAAGGCCGTGCTGGAGCCCTTCATCATGGCCACTGCCCCGCCGATCAGCAACAGGCCGATGGTCAGTGAAATCATCAGCTCCAGCAGCGTGAAGCCATTTTGTGAATGCTTGTGAGTCATATCAGTGGCCTTAGAGGATCGCGTTGACGCTGTAGGATTCGGTGCCGGTGCCAGAACCGGTGTCGTTTCGTTGGGTCCAGCTGATGGTCACAGTGACCTCGCGGCTGCCATCCACTTGTATGCGGAATGCAGGGCTGCGGTTTTCTAAGCTGGTCTGCAGCTCGGCGTCGAAAGCGACAAAGTCCTTGCCCGCTTGGGTGTCTGCCGCTGGCATGGTGGTGTTGGTGCCGACGTAACTCTGCAAGCCCGCCAGAGATTGCGCGGCTATGCCGATGCGGTTGGCGCGCATCACGTCGATCATCGACTGTGCGGAGGAGATCGCCGCGCTGCGGTATTTCATCTGCGCACCCGATTGCATGGACGTCGCCTGCACGATTGCAATGCCGGTGATGCCGATGGTTAGGATGACCATGGTGACCAGCACCTCGATCAGCGTGATGCCTCTTTGTTTTGTGTGCCTGCGCATCAGGGGACTCCAGTTACAGGGACAACGGTTGTGCGGATGTTGCCGCGGTTGTCCAGGGTGATCAGTCGCCCGCTAGTGCCGGAGCCGTTGGCGCTGATGTTAAAGGTGACAGTGGCCAGCGCGTTGATGGCGTCGCGGATCGTGCCGTCTGGCGCGAAACTAAATCCGCCATTAAATAGATTGCCCGTTGTGCTGTTGTGCGTGATCAGTGCTGAAGTGGTGGGCGCTACCACTTTAAGGAACACATTTGCCACGTCGGGAACCCGGTCGTTGTTCTCGTCCACAAAAATCAGCCAACCGTTTTGCTCCCATCCGCTGCTGGTGCTGGCGCTGACACAGGTGTCGGTGGTGCCGCTGCGGCGGCACAAGGTGATGTCTTGGTTCAGGTCTGTGGCCTCACTGCGCGCGTAATTCAAGTCACGCGCCAAGTCATTGCTGACCTGTCGCACAGCGCTACTCTGGATCATCTGTGTCATCGCGGGCACGCCCATGATGAGCATCAGACCCAAGATGATCAGCGTGATCATCAGCTCCAATAACGTGAAGCCACCTTGCTTGATTTGCATAGTCAACCTGAACATATTCCGTCTCAACACTGGCTATCGACCAATTTGGGGGATTTTGAACGTTGCGATAGCTCTGGGACAGGGGACAGGAGGTGGCTAGCGCAGTTTTATTGCACTGCCAGCAATGGGCTATTCAGAAAAATGCAGTGACATGCGCCAAAACGGTATGCTTTGGTGGTTTTAGAGGGATTTAGGGGATTTTAAATGCGATTATCGCAGCAATGACAGCGCTGAAAGTCCGCTTAAAAAACCTCAAGCGTTGTTGATAAGGACCTGTGAAACCCGCCGATGGCGGCTCAGCAGTGTCGGCAGGTCCAGCATCGTCAACTGGCCTTCTTCCACCAGGGCGCGGCCCTGTACCACGGCCAGGTCAACTTTGCCCGGCTGGCAGAACACCAGCGCGGCGGCGAGATCGCTGTGGGCGCCGGCAAAAGCCAGGGTGTCGGTTCGCCAAGCCACGAAGTCCGCCGCCATGCCCGGCACCAAGGCGCCTATGTCGTGCCGACCCAAGACACGGGCTCCGCCGCGGGTGGCCATGCGCAGGGTTTGCTCCGCAGTGATGGCGCTGGGGCCATGCTGTACCCGCTGCAGCAGCAGGGCATGGCGTGCTTCGTCGATCATGTTGGCCGCGTCGTTGGACGCCGAGCCGTCGACCCCCAGCCCGACCGCCACCCCTTGCTCCAGCCATCGGGCAACCGGGGCGATGCCGGAGCCCAGCCGCATGTTAGAGCAGGGGCAGTGTGATATGCCGGTGCCCGAGGCGGCAAAGGCCGCGCTCTCCTGTTCGTCCAGCTGTACGCAGTGCGCGTGCCAGACGTCTTCGCCTATCCAGCCGCAGCTGGCCGCGTAGTCGCCGGGGCGCATGCCGTACACGGACTCACTGTAGGCGATGTCCTCGGCGTTCTCGGCGAGGTGGGTGTGCAGCCGCACCCCGTAGTCGCGCGCGAGCAGGGCTGATTCGCGCATCAGATCGGTGGACACCGAAAACGGCGAGCAGGGCGCTAGGCCAACGCGGCACAGTGCGTGGTCGCGCCCGTCGTGGTATTGCTCGATCAGGCGCTGGCTGTCCTTGAGGATAGCGTGTTCTTGCTCCACCAGGCTGTCAGGTGGCAGGCCGCCCTTGCTCTCGCCAATGCTCATGCTGCCGCGCATGGCGTGGAAGCGACTGCCGATGCCCGCGGCCGCTTCTATCTGGTGGTCTAGGGTGCAATCACCGGGGAAGACATACAAATGATCGCTGGTGGTGGTGCAGCCGCTGAGCAACAGCTCCACCAGACCCAGCTCCGTGGAGACCTTGATCGCCTCGGGTGTGAGCCGCGACCAGATGGGGTAGAGCGTTTGCAGCCAGCCAAACAGGGGCGCGTCCTGTGCACCGGGGATCACCCGCGTGAGGTTCTGAAACAAATGGTGGTGGGTGTTGACCATGCCCGGCATCACGATGTGTTTGTCGAGATTGAGCACCTTGTCGGCACTGCTGGGCAGCTCGGTGCTCGGCCCCACTTGTTGGATCACCCCGTCGACCGCGTAGAGCCCCGCGTCGACCAGCCGATCGCCGGCGTCGTTCATGGTCAGCATCATCTGCGCATTGCGTACTAACAGTGTGCCCATCGAAATTCCTTCTGAATTTAGCGTTTAATGAGTGTGGCAGGTGCCAAGAGTGGGGCGGCAGGGTGCGGCCCGCAGGCTTGCTCGAACAGCTGAACGATTGATCAAAATAAACACGGCCACGGCGAGCAAGATGTTTTCTGTGAACTAGAATAAAAACGATCCGTTCAATCTGAGTTTCAGTCAGTTGAACGGGTGCTCCGTGTGCCACTGGGATGTGGCACGGAACTCACTAACCAACCAAAATTTGAGAGTCGTGACAGAAATCTTTCAAGCCCTGACAGTATTTGTGGTCTCCGCAGCAATAGTATACCCGCTGATGATGAAGGCCGAGGAAATTGGACTCATCGATGTGCCGAATGCGCGCAAGGTGCACGACACGGCAGTGCCCGTGGTCGGTGGCATCGCCATCGTGCTCGGCGTCAGCGCCGGGATCATCGCCTTCGGTTTCGTCAAGGAGTTGTTTTGGCTGGGCGTGTGCAGCTACCTGCTGATGGTGTGCGGTATGTTCGACGACAAGCTCAATATCCGCGTCTCTTATCGCTTGATGATGCAGGTCATGGTTGGCTTGATTTTGTATCTCAGCACCGGCACGCAATTGACATCGCTGGGCAGCATCGTGCCAGGCTTGGAACTTCAGCTGGGTGCGCTGAGCGTGCCCTTCACCATTTTTTGCATCATCGGCGTGATCAACGCAGTGAACATGATCGACGGCATTGATGGCTTGAGCGGCTCGCTGATCTTCATCACCTTTGGTGCCTTGTCGCTGTTGATGACAGGCAGCGCGGAAGCGTCAATGATGCATTACGCCATGGCCGCGGTGATGGGCTTCTTGCTCTACAACCTGCGGGTCTCGCGGCAGAAAGCGCTGATCTTCATGGGCGACGCCGGATCCACCGTGATCGGTCTGTGGATCGCCTACATGTTGATCAACGGTTCGCAGGGCGAGGGCGCTGCTGTCAGCCCCATTGCCGCCGCTTGGTTCTTGGGTGTGCCACTGTTGGATGCGACCTCAGTGATGATCAAGCGAAAAATGCTGAACCGCCCACTGTTTGGCGCGGACAAGGGGCATTTGCATCACTTCATGCTTGACCGCGGCTTCAGCGTCAACCAAGCGGTTGTGCGTCTGTGCCTGTTGCAGCTGGCGCTCTGCGGTGTGGGTTACTGGGTCAGCGTGGAGCGTTCACTGGAGCCACTGGCCTTCTGGGGTTTCTTGGCCTTGATCGCTTTCACCGTGGTGAGCACGCTCAGCAGCCAGCAGCGTCTGAGCACGGCCGAAGAGGCGATGCCCGAGTCATTGGCAAGCTAGATTTCGATGCGCAGGTTTGACCCGCTTTAGATCAGAAAAGGAAGCCTAGCGCTTCCTTTTTTGTGTTTGGCTTTCAGGATTTCGGGCTGGGTTTTTGGAGCAATGAGAGGGGACCTTTGTTTATCCCATGGCACTGAGGATGCGCAGATGGGCCTGGAAGGCTTAATGGACGGCAGAGGTATGGAGATTCCTACAGGCTTAAGGACCGCAAGTTTTCACGACAGGTCTGAAAATCCGCCGCGGTCCTGCAGCTCTTGGGTGCGTCGCAGCAGCTTGTTGAGCAGAGATTTGAGCTGCGCCTGCTCTTCTTCGCTGAGCGCGGCCAACAGCCAGTCACCGGTATGATCGGCGTCGGGCACAATCGTCTCAACGATCTCCCAGCCAGCGGGGGTCAGCTCTAAAATCGTGCGGCGGCGGTCCATTTCATCGATGTTGATCACCACTAGGCCGAGATCGGTCATGCGGCGCTGGGCGCGGCTGACACGGGCGCGGTCCATGGAGGATTTGTCCGCCACCTCAAAGGCCGACAGGGGCCCGTACTCGGCGAGCGTCATCAGAATGCGCCACTCGGGGATTTGGATGCGGTATTTGCGTTCAAACAAATCCGATATAGCGACGCTCAGCGTGCCTGCTGTGACAGACAACTGATAGGGGATGAAATCTTCCAGTTTGATGGTACGCCGTGGCCTTTCCGGGTCGCTCATGTGTCTCGTTCTTGTGTGTATTCGCGGGCCATCGCGCAGGGCGTTGGTGCGATCACGTGGATGAAGCCTGATTCTACCGTTTTGCGAGCGCCGGGAGTAGCTCATCGGCATCTCTCTGCTGTGACACTGGGGTGCGCACTCTCCCGTGATCCGCGATTGATACGCTCGGTGTTGCCTTCATTGCCGCGGCGGTGTGGTTGCGCTTGCATGAGTTGCCGGCCCTGATCCATCATGTGCGCTGTTATTAATAGAGTGCATCGTATGTCGGCAATCACAGGCGCTGAGGCGCAAATCAGGCAGTGGGTCGATGAGGTCGTTGTCGGGCTTAACTTATGTCCCTTTGCCAAGCGAGAGCTCAGCGCTGGCCGTGTACGCATTGTCAGCGAAGCCAGCGGTGCCATGGAACCCGCGCTGGAGGTGCTGGCGGATGAAGCCATCACGCTGCTAAACGCAGACAGCGCGGCGACAACGTTGGTCGTGTTCCCGTCGGGCTTCGAGTCTTTCGACGACTACCTGGATCTGCTCGACATGAGCCAAGCGCTGTTAGAGCAGTGTGGCTGGGATGACGCGCTGCAACTGGCGAGCTTCCACCCAGACTATTGTTTCGAAGGGGCGGAGCCCGATGACGCGGCGAACTACACCAACCGAGCGCCGCTGCCGGTGATCCACTTGTTGCGCCAAGACGACGTCGCCGTGGCGATCGAAAAATACGGCGACGTGGATGTTATCCCGCCAAGAAATGAAAAGCTCGCCCGCGAAAAGGGTGCAGCGTTTTTCGAAGACGTTCTCAAGCGCTGCAGAGCGCATTGATTGGGGTGTTATCGGGCTTCGGATTTTTATAAAAAAGCCGCGCTTGAGCTGTCTACACACAAAACAAATGCGCCGTTTTTAATTTCTATCTGCGCTTAAGGCCCTGCGTGATTTGGTTGTGTAGTTGCACTGATATCAAAGCGGTGTTTAATAATAAAAATCCAAGTCATTATAATGCAAGTCATGCATTTAACTTGCTTAAAAACCCCTTAAAAGCGCATTTCTGGGGTCGCACTAAGCTGAGTTAACTTTGTCAGTGCACGCTTGAAGAATTGAAGTGTGTGCACGATACAGGGGAGGCAAGCTATTGAGCTTTTCCCAGTCGCCTCGGGCGCCCGCGGACCACTGCGCGGTGTATAGTAGTGGAATTTTTGCCAATTCTTCTTTAGTTTTCCTTTGAGGTGTTTTATATGTCTATAACTGGGCATAGCTTGAAGCGTGTCAGCGGTTTTTCGCTGCTCTGCGCTGGGCTAGCATTATTACCGGGCGCCAGCTCGGCTTCGAGCGGTGGCGCTGAGACTGTCGTACTCACCACGCATTGGGTGGGTTATGCCTGCCTGGCGGTGTTTATCATTGCCTATGCGCTGGTCATCGCCGAAGAGCGCATTCATCTGCGCAAGTCCAAGCCTGTCATTATGTCGGCGGGCATTATCTGGATGATCATCGGCTGGTACTACCAGACCCATGATATGCCGCACGTGGTCGAGGCCGCGCTGCGACATAATCTGCTGGAATACGCCGAGCTGATGTTGTTCTTGTTGGCTGCGATGACTTACATCAACGCGCTCGAAGAGCGTCGCTTGTTTGATGCGCTGCGTGTCTGGCTGGTGAAGAAAGGCTTCTCCTATCGCTCGCTGTTCTGGATCACGGGTATTCTGGCCTTCTTTATCTCTCCCATCGCAGACAATCTCACGACTGCACTGCTGATGTGTGCAGTGGTCTTGGCCGTTGGTGTGGGCAACCCCACATTCGTCACCATCGCCTGTGTCAACATCGTGGTGGCGGCTAACGCCGGTGGCGCTTTCAGTCCCTTCGGCGACATCACCACCTTGATGGTCTGGCAGAAGGGCCTGGTCAATTTCGGTGAGTTCATGGCGCTGTTCCTGCCCTCGGTAGTCAACTTCATGATCCCCGCAGTCATCATGAGCTTCTTCGTCGGCGGCGGTGCCCCTGAGCCCGTCACTGAATTTATCGAACTCAAGCGTGGCGCGCGCCGTATCGTGGCCCTGTTCTTGGTCACTATCGCCATTGCGGTCATAGGCCACAGCTACCTGGGTGTGCCACCGGTGCTGGGCATGATGACAGGCCTCGGTCTGTTGAAGTTGTTCGGCTACTACTTGCGCATGTCCCTGCCCAAATCACTGGCCAAAAAACGCCGCCGCTACGCCGCTGATCCGCAGCGTCTGCAAGCGCTGGAAAACATCGGTCCCTTTGATATTTTCAACCGTGTATCGCGCGCGGAGTGGGACACTCTGTTATTTTTCTACGGCGTGATCATGTCTGTGGGCGGCTTGGGTTTCATCGGCTATCTCGCCGCCATGTCCAACACCCTGTACGTCAACTGGGATCCAACCTACGCCAACATCGCCGTGGGTGTGATCTCGGCGCTGGTGGACAACATCCCCGTCATGTTCGCGGTCTTGACCATGCAGCCTGATATGTCACTGGGTCAGTGGTTGTTGGTCACCTTGACCGC
>JAWSVD010000623.1:0-845 GCA_033852095.1 Granulosicoccaceae bacterium
ACACCTTCTTCGAACCCACGCTACTGGTGGGTGCGCACAGTGACATGCGACTTGCGCGTGAAGAGACATTTGGACCGCTGGCAGCGGTGTTTAAATTCGAGACCGAGGACGAGGTCGTGGCTGCGGCCAACGACACCGACAGCGGCCTGGCCGCCTATTTTTACACCCGCGATCTAGCACGCACTTTCCGCGTCATGCAGAACCTCGAATACGGCATGGTCGGCGTCAACACAGGTGCCTTGTCCACCGAGTTGGCACCCTTTGGCGGCGTCAAAGAGAGCGGTAATTCCCGCGAGGGATCGCAGCACGGCATTTTGGAATTCACCGAACTGAAGTACGGTTGCATCGGCGGTCTGTGACATTTGAACCGGCCGCTGGGTCAGTGAGCACTGAGTACCGGCTCATACTTGAGCCGGCACCTTTTCACCACAACCGTGGCTAAATACTCTGCCATTCGGCTAATAACTGGCTAGTTACCCCCACACCACCACAGACAATCACCACAATATCTTGCTTGTCAGCAAAGAACGCGGCGCCGCTCTCCACAGCGGCGATGCTCGCGCCACACGCGGGCTCAACCATCACCCGGTGCTCTTCAAGCAAACGGTTACAGCCTGCCACCGCTTCCCGATCCGTGACGGTGTGGCTGCTGATGGGGTGCTGTTCAATTAAGTCAAAGGCACGCTCAGCTACTTTGTTTGCCCCCAGTGACGTAGCAATGCTGTTGATACCGCTGATGCCGATGTGCTCTCTCGCGCTGTAGGCTGCGGCAAACGACCCCGCACCCTCCGTTTCAACGGCGAGCACGGGTACATCGCTCAATCCATTGCGCAGCAAACCCTCCA
>JAWSVD010000186.1:0-4029 GCA_033852095.1 Granulosicoccaceae bacterium
GCGCGGTCTTGGGCAATCACGACGCCATCGCTCGCTCTGCGGCCCTGCTGCTCGCCCTTCTCTGCCTGTACAGACAGTGGGGTTGGTACACGCACGGCATCTGGAAAAAGCCCCTTCTCTGGAGCCTATATCTGTCTCTGGCTTTTCTACACTTGGGGTTTTTGTTGCATTCCGTCACCCCCCTATTGGGCGTGTCACCGTCTCTGGCCGTTCACGCGCTGGCTTACGGCGGCGTTGGCACAATCACCTTGAGCATGATGTCGCGGGTCACGCTGGGGCACACCGGGCGCAACGTGCAACAGCCGCCTGCGGCTCTTGGCCCGCTGCTTCTGCTACTGCTGTTAGGGGCCCTTGTGCGGGTGCTTCTGCCGCTACTACTGCCCGCGCACTACCTCGCGTGGATCATCACATCGCAAGTTCTGTGGATTGCAGCTTTCAGTATATTTTGTCTGCAGTACGCCCCCTATTTGCTGCGCCCTAGAATTGACGGAGAATTCGGCTGACTAAACGGCAGCACAACGCAAACAACGGCCAAGAATTGCAGCCTGCGTTGATGCGATTGCGCGTGTAACGCTGCTCGTCAGGATTTAGTGACTGCGTCAGTGTAAGCTCAAGAGCCATCAGCGATGATAAGGAGTGTTATCAGCTATGCGAAAACAGAGTAAGTACCAGCTTGTACTTTGTGCAACCGTGTTAGTCACAGCAAACGCCACGGCCCAAGAAGCAGACAACTGCGTTTCTCTGCACAACACAACAATCACCGGTGGCTTTATCAGCTCGGCACAAGTGATCCCCGCCAGCGATACTCAGCCGAGCTACTGCCAAGTACAAGCGACCGCACTGCCCGCCATCTCCATCGAAGTGCGCCTGCCGATGGCCGACTGGAACGGCAAATACTACCAGGCCGGTTGCGGTGGTTTCTGCGGTATTTTGGGCCGAGCTGATGCGGGCTCCGGCTGGGTAAACTCGATGCGAGCGGGGCTGGAACGGGGCTATGCAACGGCAACCTCTGACAGCGGGCACCACGCGCTGTCCGTGGTGGATGCAGCTTGGGCCTCCGGCAACCCACACGCGGAGCGAGACTGGGGCTGGCGCTCCATCGGCGAGACCCACCGGGTCGCGCAGATCATGATTGACTCTTTCTACGGCAATGCCTCCGAGCAAGCGATCTTCCAGGGGTGCTCCACTGGCGGTCGCATGGCGCACATGGCGGCACTGCGCTACCCGGAGATGTTTGACGGCATTATCTCCGGCGCTCCCGCACTGGATTACCCTGGGCTTGTCGGCACCAGCATGAGTTGGTTGATGCAAGCCAATACCGATGCAGACGGCGAGTGGATCCTGAAGCCTGGCAAGGACACCCTGATAGGGGACACGGTCATGGCAGCGTGTGATGGTGTGGACGGCAAAGATGACGGCCTGATTGACGACCCGCGCAACTGCGACACAGACCTCAGTGCGCTGCAGTGCGAGGGCGCGAGCAGTGACAACTGCCTCACTGAAGCTGAGCTCGGTGTCGTGACCAAGTGGCGACAAGGCCCGGTCAACTCCGCCGGTGAAAGCCTCTACCCCGGTGGTATTCCCGCGGGCTCAGAGTCCTTCTGGTGGCTGTGGCTTACTGGCAACGACAAAGGTGCGGGCCGACTGGTCAACGCCTTCGCCCAGGGTTTTGGTGCCTACATGGCGTTCGACGATGACCCGGGCGCGTCTTGGACCCCGCAGGATTTTGACTTTGACAAGGACCCAGCGCGCATGGCCAATGCCGCCAGCGCCTACAACAGCGACAACCCCGACATCAGCGCCTTCCGCGCCGCCGGTGGGAAAATGATCGTCTGGCATGGTTGGTCAGATGCTATTGTGCCGCCGTTCAAAACACTGGATTGGTATGAACAAGCCTCTAAACTGGCGGGCGGCGAAGACAGCCTCAAGGAAAATGTCGCCTTGTTCATGGTGCCGGGCTTGGATCACTGCGGGATACTTCCGAGTCCTAGTGGCATCAATCAGGCAGGGCTTGACCCCATGGGGCCGCTTGAAAGCTGGTTGAATGATGGCACCCGCCCTAATTCGATATTAGCTGCTGAGTAAAAGCTCTGGGGCGCCCTTTCAACATGTGGAATGGCGCCCATTTCACGTCGCGAACGAGGCTTTTCTGCAATTTGTCAACAACCCCGCCAAATAGAAACCCAGCAATACAAATAGAAAATACAACAGCGCTCCACCGCCCCCACCCACAGATCTGTTTTCAGTTCTCAGTGCCGCCGTGGCAACCTGAATCACAGCCCCTGTTTGCAACACCGATCCGTTTAGCCCTTTGTCTATTCGCAGCTCTCCGGTCGCATCATAGCGATCAGCATCGTTGGGGCCGCCGTCTTCTATTTGAAGCTCTATGCAATTGTCCCCCTCTGTCAGCCCGCTACTGTAGCTGTTGTGCCCTGGCGGCGGGCACTCGCCGTCCACACCAAACAACGCAGGCGCGGAGCGCACTGCGTTTTGGCTATCAATCACGAATTCGACCCACCCCTTAACAGGGCGATATACCAAGTACTGAGCGTTCGACGGCAAAGGCTTTTTCAGCGAAATGACCACAGGGGTCGAGGCACTCGCGTAGGACAAATGGCTGACTGAAAAATCAATCAACTGCCGCTGTTCAGTGCTTCCTTCGTTCTCTAGGCCAACAGACGCCACTGCAATATCACCACCGGTCATGGATTCGGCCACTTCTCCTAAAGTCACGTTCGCCTGATGCTTGTTCAGCTGCTGCGCCACAGGGCCGAGATGTAACACCACGCCCACTTTGGCTTGCAACAAGTAGGTGCTGTCGTTTCCCTTATAGCCCTGCAACAGGTGGCTCACTTCGTCTAGACCGCTCGCGTCCAGCTCTCCCTCGTACAGGTCGGCAATACCATCACCGTCGCTGTCTTGCACCTCGGTCGAGCTGAGAGCAGCATCAGCTACAATGATCGGCGCACTCGAGATCGAGAGCAATTGATTGCGCTCTACGCTCACGGCAGCGACAAACGCAGCACCCGCGGGCAAGCCACTGGGACTGAATACAAAGGATCCACCCACGGGGTTTGCTTCACTTGAATTAATTAACAGTGCCTGGCTTGTACCACTCCAGCCGTAACTCAAGGACATGCCAGTGACAGGGTTTTCAACCGTTGACTCCACGGTGACGGGGCCGCCTGTTGCTAGAATCTTGCTCACCCGTACCCCGTCCTGATAGAGACTCAGGGACACCACTGGGTGCACATTAATGCGTACAGTGAGCAGGGTCAACAGCGCTTGCACGTCAGCCGGCGTCTGTGGGCTTGGTGCCGCGCGGCTGATCAGACTGGCGAATGGCCTGAGCAAATCGGGCGTCACGGGCCCCAGGGCATCAATTGCTGCGAGCAAGTTAGCAAACTCCGCTGTTGATGCGTCGGCCTCCAATGTGTCAGCCAACTGTACTGCCAGAAAAACATTGTTCACTTGCTGCACTGCTGTAAACAGCGATTCAGCCGTTTCCGGTGCGGGCACCAGCGAGGCGATGCTTAGCTCATAGGCGGCCAGACGATCAGGCTCTGCGTTTATCGCACCCGCATCAAACAGGTGTGTATGGTTCAAAGTGCCGGAGGTAGACGCCTCCATAGCAGCGGCGACACGATTAGCGCTGCCAATTAACAGCTGCAGGGAGCTGATGGAATCAGGGGCAGGCACCGCAGCCGCTAATGCGGCGCTGTAGTAAGCCTGATTTGCAGGCAGCACCCCCGTGGCCCCTGCGGCGCTGAGCGTGCCCGCATCCCAGTCTTGATTCTCGACCAACTTCTCCACCGCATTGGCCTCCAACACTTCGACAAGCACGCTTTGCTCATCGATGACATAGCCGTTGTCTGCTCGAATCGTCAAGCTGTACTGACTCAGCGATGCGTAATCCAAGGCGCCATCGAGCGTAATCGCTCCCGAGTTGTCAATAACAAACGGCAGTGCACCCTCCACGACAGACCAAGTGACGGAGAAGCCGCTGCTGTAAATAGCATTCACCGTTGC
>JAWSVD010000624.1:0-1232 GCA_033852095.1 Granulosicoccaceae bacterium
GGGCGGCATTTTCACTGTTGGTCTGCCCTGGACAAAGCGCTCCGGGTTACTTTGATAGCGCGTATCCAATGCCGCTTGTTTTTGCGCTGCTATTTGATGATACCGATCAGTAAAAACCTGCTCTGGGGTGTAACCGGCCAATCCGCTGTGGTGGTGCGAGAAGTTATACCAATCAAAGTACTCTTCGCACCACTGTCTCGCATGAGCTGTGTGCCTAAACTTACCCGGATAGTCCGGTTGGTACTTCAGCGTCTTAAACTGCGCCTCGCTGAAGGCATTATCATTACTGACACGCGGCCTGCTGTGGCTCAGGGTGATGCCCAAGTTGAACATCTGATCAATGTAGCGGTGGGCGATCATCGGTGAGCCACGATCTTGGTGCACCGTGAGCTGCTCGGGTTGTATGCCGTAACGCGCTGTCGCCTCGTCAAACAACTGTTGAGCCAGCCCTGCATTTTCTTTACAAGAAACCATCCAGGCCACGACGTAACGACTGAATAGATCAATGACCGTGTAGAGCGTTAAGTACACCCCACGGGTCAAGGTGGCCAGCTTGCTGCAGTCCCACGTCCACACCTCGTTGGCTCGGCTCGCCGACAGGCGCGGAATGGCGTTGTGCTGGGCAGGTCGTTGATCACGTCTCTCTCCGTTGAGTTCGTTCTCACGCAAAACACGATGCATCGTACTGATAGAGCACGGGTTTTCACCGCGTTCCAACAGCGCGTGATAGATCTCAGTCGGTGGCTGATCATGGAACTCTTCACCGGTAAGGCAGGCGAGTACACTCGCCCGCTCCTCCATGCTGAGTGCACGTGATTGCGGGCTGTTTGCACGGCAACGATTCTGGGCTTTTTGCGCCTCACTGATGGGCGAGCTTATCTGCCGGCGGTAAACGCTCGAACGATTGAGCGCCAGTGCATCGCAAGCACGGCTGAGCGGTGTGTTATCGGGGCGCTGCTCTAGCACGGTGCTCATTGCGAGTTCCCATTGTTCGTCAGATCGAGCATCGCCAAGGCTTTTTTTTGGAGGTCCAGACAGCTCGTCGTGATCTCCAACTCTCGCCTTAACCGCTTATTCTCACGGCGTAGTTTTTCTGTTTCTTTATCCGTTGCGGACAATTTGGCAACCGGACCAGGGGTGCTTTTCCCCAGTGCGTCAATACCACCTGCAGCGTATTCTTCCCGCCATTGCTTGAGCTGCGCACTGTAGAGCTTCTCTCCCCGCAGCAAAGG
>JAWSVD010000625.1:0-1061 GCA_033852095.1 Granulosicoccaceae bacterium
AGTGGAAGATCTACTGGCGGATAATCCTGCCCTTGAGCATACCCGCCATTGCGGTGTTGGCGATACTGGCGATCATGTGGCGTTGGAACGAGTTCCTCTGGCCCTTGATTGTCTTGTCGCGCGAGGAGAACTTCACTTTGCAGCTGGCGCTCAATTCCTTTCAGGGTGAGATGAACACCAATTGGAGTGGCCTCTTGGCCATGACAATTTTAACCTTGGCACCGATTGCCATTGTTTTTTCATTTTTGCAGAAATACATCGCAACCGGCATTGCCTCTACCGGAGGTAAGTAAGTGACTCACCTGTATCACAATGGAAAAAATCAACATGGCTAATCTTGAACTCAAACAGGTGACCAAGTCCTACGGTGCAGTGCAGGTCATTCGTGGGGTGGACCTGAAAATAGAGCACGGTGAGTTCTGTGTGTTTGTGGGCCCCTCGGGCTGCGGTAAGTCTACCTTGCTGCGCATGATCTCGGGGCTCGATGATCTGACATTGGGCAGCATCGAGATCGATGGCGAGAAGGTCAACGATACTCCTGCGGCCGACCGCGGTCTGTCGATGGTGTTTCAGTCCTATGCGCTCTATCCGCACATGTCGGTGCGCCAGAATCTCTCCTTCGGCCTGGAGAACATGAACATGCCGCGCGAGCAGATAGCGAAGAAGATTCAAGAGGTGGCGACCATGCTGCAAATTGAAGCGCTGCTGGAGCGACGGCCCAAAGACCTCTCCGGCGGCCAGCGTCAGCGTGTGGCGATTGGCCGTGCGGTGGTGCGCGAGCCGCGTATCTTTTTATTCGACGAGCCCTTGTCCAATTTGGACGCCGAGTTGCGGGTGGACATGCGCGGTGAGATCTCGCAGCTGCACCGGCGGCTGGGCAATACCATGATCTATGTCACGCACGATCAGGTCGAGGCCATGACGATGGCAGACAAGATAGCGGTATTGCGTGCGGGGGTGGTGGAGCAATTCGGCCGGCCGCTGGAGCTCTACAACGCGCCAGCGAATCAGTTTGTGGCGGGTTTTATCGGTTCGCCGAAGATGAACTTTCTGGCGGGCAC
>JAWSVD010000626.1:0-1030 GCA_033852095.1 Granulosicoccaceae bacterium
GGGTGGGCTTGATCATGTGTTTGGCAATACCGGCAAAAATTCTAGAACTGAGCAGTGGAGGCAGCGCAACTGTCTCACTAGAAGGGGTTAAAAAGGAAATATCACTGGCGTTGGTTGCCGATGCCAAGGTTGGGGACTACGTGCTGGTGCATGTGGGTTATGCGCTCAATACAATCAGCCCCGAAGAGGCGGAAGAGACCTTGCGGGTCATGGCCGATATGTCCTTGATCAGGGCGGAGTTGGCGACGACTGTGCCTGTGTCATGAAATATGTTGAAGGATTTCATGACAAGGTGATCGCTAAAAAACTGGCTGCTCAAATTGCTGTCAAGGCCAGGCTGGTGGCTGCCTGTCCGGCCGAGCAACTTCCAGGGATCTGCTGAATGGTCAGTTTCCTGATTCTAGGTATGGTCATTGGCATGGCGCACGCGCTTGAGGCCGATCATCTGGCGGCGGTTGGCACGCTGGCTGTCGCGGGCAAGGCAAGCCCCAAGCGTTTGGCGTTTCTTGGGGTGAGCTGGGGTATGGGGCATACCACAACACTGTTGCTGTTGAGCGTGCCGGTGGTGCTGTTCGGTGTGGTGTTGTCGGCGCGCCTCGCGGCGGGCATGGAATTGTTCGTCGGTCTGATGCTCGCTGCGCTCGGTGCGCAAGTGTTGTGGAAAATACGCAGTAACCCTGTGCATTTTCATGTGCACGACCACAGCGATGGACAAAAACACCTGCACAGCCATAGCCATGGCCTCGCTGGGGTCGGCGCGCCGCATAAAAAACAAGCGCACGATTATGCGCATGTGCGGTTTTCGCCGCGAGCCTACTTGATTGGCCTCAGTCATGGGGCGGCGGGTTCGGCCGGACTGGTGGCGCTGGCAGCGGCGGCGACCGAAGATGTGTCGACCGCGATTGCCTATGTGCTGGTGTTTGGCCTTGGTTCGATTGTTGGCATGGCGGTGTTGACCTGTGGCGTCAGTTGGCCGTTGCGGGTGGTAGAAAATTCGGCGGCACGGCCGTTGAAAATGGTGCAGATTGCT
>JAWSVD010000187.1:0-9585 GCA_033852095.1 Granulosicoccaceae bacterium
CATTTACGCATCTCTCCGACCTATAGATTGAAGGACCTCCGCGCATCACCGCACCTGTGGGTGAGAATTCATTCTTACAGCGATGCCAAATGAAACACCACGCCACCCCTGCAGCTACCGTTTGATACACAATTATCCATAGGCCGACAGATCTGTGAAATACGATTAAAATCGAACCCACACACGCCCTCCATTTACGCACCTCTCCGACCTATAGATTGAAGGACCTCCGCGCATCGCCGCCCCTGTGGGTGAGAATTTATTCTTACTGCGATGCCTAGCGACACTCCATCCCACCCTTGCATCTGCGAATTCACTCGCACATCAAGCATAACTCACCACTTCGACCTCCAAGCCGTCGGGGGTATCAAAATAGAAGCGCTTGCCGGGCTCGTAGTCGCCATGGTTATGCGGCACCAGCCCCTCGTGTTTTACTCGCTGTTCGATCAGTTCCAAGTCATCGACTACTAATCCGATGTGATTGAGCCCACCCACCTGCTTGTAGCTGTCGCCTGTGGGCTTCATGTCTGTGCGTGGGCTGTACAGCGCCAAGTAGCTGTCCGATGTGCCCACGTGCACGGTGTAACCGTCACCTAGCGATGCGCCGGTCCAACGCACTTCCCAGTCAAACAAGCGGCAGAGTAACTCGGCACTTTGATCGGGGTTTTCTACACTGATGTTTGCGTGCTCTACGGTGGCTGCGGTCATGGTCTTTTCTCTCTGTTGTTTCAGGACAGAAAAGATCATAATGTCTCAAGTTAACTTGAGATCAACCACTAATTTCAGGAATTTCAGAATGGCCAGAGACCCACTGATGAGCATCGGCAACGTGGCCAAACGCACCGGCTGCGCCGTGTCGGCTATTCGTTTCTACGCCGATGAGCAGCTGCTGCCGGTGCAGCGCGGCAACGGCGGCCAGCGGCTGTTTCCGCGCTCTGCTATTCGCCGCGTCTCCTTTATCTTGATCTCCCAGCAATTGGGCTACTCGCTGCAGCAGATCAAAGCCGCGCTCGGCGCCCTGCCCGATGAACGCACCCCCAACAAGGCCGACTGGGACAAGCTCGCGCGCCGCTTCAGCGGCGACATCGACCACAAGATCGCCGCGCTGCAAGAGCTCAAAGACAAGCTCTCCGGCTGCATCGGCTGCGGCTGCCTGTCGCTCAACAGCTGCCGGCTCTACAACGCGGAGGACCGCATCAAGCACCGCGGCGCCGGGCCGCGGTATCTGATGGGTGACAGCGCCGAGGATTGAGCCGCTGCAAACATGTCCTAAATAGTGGGTTTATTGTCCTTTAGGACACGGCAATCTGTTTACAATTGACTCCATCAATTTGCAGCTGATGGCCACCTCGATGACAAACAGCCCCCTAGAGATCGCGCTCTTCGCCTACGACGGCGCCAACGCGGTCGATATATTTGGCCCGCTGCAGGTCTTCAGCGCCGCCAATGACATCGCCAAGCGCGTGTTGAATCGCGAGACCCCCGCCTACCACGCGCAATTGGTATCCGCCGGCGCGGCCCAGCTCACCCTGTCGACGCAGACCCGAGTGCTCAGCGACGCCACCCTGCCCGAATTGCAGGCGACAAATGTGGACACCCTCATCATCGCCGGTGGTTACAGCGCCGTCGCGCAATATCAACAAACCAACATCGTGCAACAGCTTTCGGCCCTCGATCGCAGCACAAGACGCAGCGCCTCCGTTTGCAGCGGCGCATTTATACTCGCCGCCACCGGCGCGCTGAAGGGCCGCCGCGCCACCACTCACTGGAACCGCGCCGCCGAGTTTCAGCAGCTGTTCCCCGACACAGACCTCAACATCGACGCGCTGTTCACCCAGGACGGCAAGTACAGCTGCTCTGCAGGTGTCACTGCGGGCATCGACATGGCGTTGAAACTGGTGCAGGACGATCTGGGCCGACGGGTGGCACTGGAGACCGCACGGGAGATGGTGGCCTTCTACCACCGCCCGGGCGGCCAATCGCAATTTAGCGCCGTACTGGGCGCACGGGACGCCAGCACCGCGGCCCTAGTCAAAGTGCAAGAGTGGCTAAAGGAAAATCTAACCGCGTCGCTCGATGTCAGCCAGCTCGCCGAGATGGCGAACATGAGCCCGCGCCACTTCAGCCGCAAGTTCAGCGCCGAGACGGGGCTTTCACCCGCGCGCTATGTCGCGCAGATCAGATTAAACCAAGCCCGCCTGCTGCTGGAGGAGAGCCGCCACTCCGTCGGCCGCGTGGCCGCGCAATGCGGTTACACCGATGCTGAGCTGCTGCGGCGGCTGTTCCTCAAGGAACTCAACATCACACCCAGTGATTACCGCCGCCGCTTTAGCACCTTCTCCGCCGCGTAAAACAGCCCTGTGTGCTGGTAGCCCCGCACTCAACAGTGTGAGCACCGCTCATAGGGCACGGCTCAAGCGGTTGCTCTGTTCAGGCGGCGTTGTCTGCACATCATGCTGTAGCACCGCGCAACAAGACAAGACAAGACCCTGCCCAGCACCACAAACACTTAGCTCTCAGGAGTACACCATGAACACCCGCCTGCTCGCCCTCAGCACAGCTCAATGCTGTTATTGGTTCGCCACCCTCGTCGGCATCAGCTTGTCGGCCATCGTCGGTCTAGCCATGGCGCCCTCGCCTGCGCTGGCCACCCTGCCCTTCGCCCTGAGCAGCCTGGGCGGCCTGCTGTGCACCTACCCCCTGTCGCTGTACATGCAGCGCCGCAGCCGCCGCGCCGGCCTGCGCCTGGGCACGGCTGCGGGTGCCGTGGCCGCGGCCCTCTGTTGCCTCGCGCTGCAGCTGCAGAGCTTCGCATTATTCTGCGCCGCCAGCTTGTTGATGGGCGGTTACCAGGCCTCTGCCGTCTTCTACCGCCTGGCCGCTATGGACGAAGCGCCCAGTGACGCGCAGGCCAAGGCCATCAGCTGGGTGCTGTGCGGCAGCCTGCTGGCGGCCATCGCGGGGCCAGTGCTGGCCAAGTCGGCCGCGGCCCTGCCCTTGGGCGCCATCCACACAGGGCCCTATCTTTTGGTGCTTATCTTTGCGCTCTTAGGTTATGCCGTACTTGGCGTACTGGGCAGTCGCACGGTGCAAGCGGCCCCTGCAGATGCCCTTGCAGAAACACCGACCTCACGCGCCGCCTATTTCGCGCTGCCCAGCTACCGCCTCGGATTGTGCAACACCGCTTCCGCTCAGTTTTTGATGATGCTGATGATGGTCATCGCCCCCTTGGCCATGCACGCCGAGGGTTACGCCGCGGGCGTCAGCTTGTCGGTGATCGGCTGGCATATCTTGGGCATGTTCCTGCCGTCATTTTTCAGCGGCAAGCTCATCGACAAGCTGGGCACTGGACCGGTGATCGTCGCGGGGTTCTGCGCGTATATGCTGAGCGCGATAACGGCGGTGATCGGCACAGATCTGCTGCACTTCTACCTTTGCCTCTTTCTCTTGGGCCTCGCCTGGAATTTTGTCTACATAGCGGGCACCACACAATACAACTCAGCACTGAGTACATCGCTAAAAGCACGCGGCCAGGGTTTCGCCGAGTTAAGCATCGCGCTCGCGGCAGCGGTGGCGGTGTTCTCAGGTGGGGTGATGATCACGCTCAGCAGCTGGCAGCAGATCAACCGAGTGGCGCTCGTATTCAGCGCCCTGAGTTTGGCGATCAATGTGTTCTGTGTGTTTAGAAAAAGGCGGCTGGGGCCCAAGCCAGAAGGAACACAGGCCTGATTGGCAATGCGCATTGCTCGTCGATATCAAGTCAGGCGAGCAGCGCTCTACTCTGGTTCCTCATGCCAGCCTGCTATCAAGCGGGCGTGCTCAATGCGCACGCAGCGGTCTTCGACGTAATCAATGCCCGCACCAGATACGAGGGCGCGAGCCTCGGGGCTGCTGAGACCCAGCTGCACCCAGAATGACCGCAGGCCCAAGCCCTGATATTGCCGCGCTAGCGCAGGGATCTCATCGGCGCGTCTGAAACAGTTCACCATATCCACGGGCTCGGGGACAGCGCTGAGATCGGGGTAACAACGCTCGCCCAATATGCTCTCGCAATGCGGGTTCACGGGGATGATGCGGTAGCCGTGTTCAAGCATGTATTCAGCGGTAACGTAACTGGGCCGGTGCGAGGAAGGCGACAAGCCAACCACGGCGATTGTCTTCGTTTCGCGCATTATGCGGCATAGTCGCTTTGCTTCATCATCCATGGACATACCTCCTCGCTGGAATATGATCGCGCCGCGCAGGTCGCTTGGACTCTGCCGTCGGACACAGCATTTACAATACGCCGGATCAACCGTCCTTCCAAGCTCACCATTTCAGACGCGCCGGATCGTGTGCCGATTCCGAGGCGAAATACACAGCACAGCGAAAATGATAGAGCACACAACGGTCGAGCACTTCGCCGCGCGCTTGGCAAATCCCCTGGTACAGCGCTTCCGGGCTGGCCCCAACCAGGTCTTCGACCCGACGCACCCCGACTTCGAGCAGCATCTGCCCCACTTTGGGCCCGATACTGGGGATGCTCTGCATCGCCTTTAAAGCATCGGTATCAGTTGGAGCGTTCATCTTTCACCTTTAAGTTCAGAACCACAGCCCCGAGAAAACCACCAGCAAGCCCGCCCCCACCGCGGCCGCCGTGGCGAGCAAACCGCGCGTGGCAATCAATCCCCAAGAGACCAGTGCCAGCCCAAGTGCCAAGCGCAGAAAAGCCAGCACTGCGAGCCATGGCGATTCAGCCAGCGCCAGCACGTCGGGGTTGGCGATCATGCCCAGCGGGATAATATACAAGCCCACACCCAGCGCCATGGCAGTCAGCGCAACCTTCAACCAATTCTCCTCCACCATGCCCGCGGCGATAAACACCGCCCCGCACACAGGCGGCGTGATGGTGGACAAGAGCGCAAACCAGAAGATAAACAAATGCGCCTGCAGCGGGGCCAGGCCCAGCTGGATCAACGCGGGGCCTGCCACGGAGACGCAAATCACGTAGGCGGCGGTGGTGGGCACTTCCATGCCCAGCAGCAGGCAGGCGAAGGCAGTAAGTAATAGCGACGGCCAGAGCAGACCGCCTGAGCCCGAGAGGATCAAGGAGGTGATCTTCACCCCCAGACCGGTGATGGACAGGACGCCTATGATGATCGAGGCGCAGAGAATAATCGAGGCGATCATCGACACTTGTTTGGCCGCGTTTAACAGCGCCGCGCTGAAGCGCGCCTTGATCAGTGTCACATTGACGTTCAGATCGCGGTTGAACAACAGCAACACCGAGCCTGCCAATATGGCCAGGCAAGCCGCATATTGCGGCGTCACGTCCAGCACAAACATGGCGTATAACAGCACGCTGAATGGCACCATGAAAAAGGCTGATGTGATGAGCACATCGCGCAAGCTCGGGCGCTCATCTTCGGGCACACCCGCCAGATCCAAGCGGCTGGCGTAGGCGTTGATGCCCATCCACACAGCGAAGAAATACAACAACGCCGGCAAAACCGCCGCCGCCATGATGGCCGTGTAGGGCACGCCTGTCAGCTCCACCATGACAAAGGCCCCCGCCCCCATCAACGGCGGCATGATCTGCCCACCGGAGGACGCCACCGCCTCCACGGCTGCGGCCAGCCGCTTGGGGTAGCCGAGCTTGGTCATGGCGGGCAAAGTGATGGCCCCCGTGGACGCGACATTGGCGGACGCCGAGCCAGAGATAGAGCCGAACAGTGCACTGGAGATCACCGACACCTTGGCAGCCCCTCCCTTGAGACGGCCCGCCGCGGCCGCCGCCACGTTCATGAAACCCTGCCCCGCCTCACCCGCGTTCAGTACCGCGCCAAAGATCACGAAGATCGCCACCACGCCCACCGACACGGCCGTGAGGCTGCCCCAGATGCCGCCCTCCGCGATGGTCAGGGTGCCGAGGAAGCTCTGCAAGGGTGTGCCCGAGTGCCCGAACTCTCCGGGGATGTGTTGGCCGAACAAGGCATAAGCCAGCGCTGTCACCGCCACCATTGGCAGCGGCCAGCCGATGCTGCGCCGCGCCGCTTCGACCACGCAGATCAATAGGGTGACCGCAACCCCGACTTGGAAGTTACTCTCGAGGAATCCGTATTGGTCCGCCAAGGTATTGTGGTTGAGAGCGATCCACACGGCGGCTGCCACGCCCGCCAGAGTCAAGACATAACCGCTTACCCGCTCGGCGGAGCTGCGCGCGCTGTAGATGAAGATCCACGGCAGCACCAGTGCGAGATGCAGAGGCCGGCTGACAAGGTTGGGCACCAGGCCCCAGAACACCAGGCCGAGGTGAAAGATCACCAGCAACAGCGCGAGTGTTAGCCAGCCACCGTTGGCGAGGCGTTCTTTGAAGCTTTGGGCCATGTAGGTCCTACGCAGAAGTGGTTTTTTGCCGCAATCCCAGCAAGCTACAGCAGATTCTACCCGAGCTGTGTGACCGACATCACTCAGATTTTTTGATTGTAGAGCGGCTTGCAGGTCCGGGCATCTTCCCAAACATTCCGGCTGAAGCCGAACCTACAGGCGCGCGCCTTCGGCTTGACTTAGCGCTGGGCGTCGGTGAGTTCGAAGCCCGCTTCGTCGTAATACTGCTGCGCACCGGGATGAATCTTGCCGCCGATGTTAGCCATCAGGCCCTTGTCGACGCCGTTCCACCAGGCTGCGGCCTCGCCCATGCTGTCCTTGCCCTGCCAGTAGGTTTTGGTCAACGCATAGGCTGTCTCGTCCGACATCTTGCTGGTGGTGTAGGCCACGACAGGCAAGGATGTGGTGGTGATGTCGTTGTCTTGACCGGCATAAGTGCCCGCGGGGATCACCAAACGCGAGCGTTTGCTGGCGGTGATCTGCTCGTCGCTGAGCGATAACACCGACACGCCGGTGGACGCAGCCGCCTCGATCACGTTGGGCGCGGGCCAGGAGCCAGCAGTGACAAAGCCGTCAATTTGACCGTTTTTCAGCGCAGGCACCGCGTTGCTCAGCTCCACGTCCGCGATCTCTACTTTGCCTTCCAAGCCGAACAGCTTCAGGTATTTCTCGCCTTCACGCGCACCGAAGGAGCCCTTGCCCAGCAGCACCGTCTTGCCCTCCAGGCCGGCGAAGTCGGTCACGCCGCTATCAGTGGACATCACAAAGTGCATGGTCAAGGACGGGATGGGGAACAGCGCACGGATCTCATCAAAGGCAGGGTTTCCCTTGTCTTTGAACATCGCCTTGCCGGCCTGCGCCAACTTGACCAACACCGGCGGCGTGGTGAACACATAGTCTGCGCCCCGCGCCCGCACTTCCATCACGTTCTGGGTCGAGCCCTGGCTCTCCTCAACGGTGACGATGATCTCGCCGTCGGAGCCACTCTTCATGGCCTCGGCGATTTGCACCGCCATCTGGTAGTAGCTGGACGTGGACTTGGCGGATTTGTAGGTGACACGTGTCTCAGCGGCGATTGGCGCGGCACACAAGGCGCTCACCGCAGCGGCGGCTATAGCAATCTTCAATGACTTGATCATGCGATCCTCTCTGACTTATCAGCGAGCACAGGCCAGGCGCCTGCCCCTTCACTGCTTTGTCATAACCGTATCGCTAACAAGCGTACAAGGCAATCTATCCGCCACAAAACGGCTCCCTCTCTGTGGGCGAGAGGCGCGAGCCCGTGCGCAGAGCGCTGTTTGAAAATTGAGATCACGGCTGCCACTCGGCGCGTTAAACTGGGAGTTTTAGAGGATGAGATTGTGAGTTCCTTGCGCAAACGCACCTGGGAGATTGTCGAGCAGGCAAAAGACGGTGACAAAGCCAGCCGCCTCTTCGACAGTTGTTTGTTTTTGTTGATTATCCTCAACGTGGTGATGCTGATCCTTGAGACAGTGGACAGCCTAGCTGAGCAATACGGCACATTGTTTTTCGCCGTGGAGGCGTTTTCCATTGTACTTTTCACCATTGAGTACATAGTCCGCCACTGGTGCTGCACCGCCGATGAAGAATTCAAACACCCCATAAAAGGGCGCATACGCCACGCGCTGCGCGGCACCTCCATCATTGATTTGCTCGCCATTGTGCCCTTCTATCTGCCCATCTTGTTTGGTGTAGCGGACTTTCGTTTTTTCCGTATTTTCCGCTTGTTCCGCATCCTGCGGGTATTCAAGCTCGGCCGCTATTCCCACGCCATGCTGATGATTTCCCGTGTGTTCAGCAAACGCAAAGAAGAGATCTTTATCACCAGTTCCACACTGGTCATATTGGTGATCTTCTCGGCGGCACTGATGTACTTTGTGGAGCACGACGCGCAGCCCGAGGCCTTCGCCAGCATCCCCGACACCATCTGGTGGTCCATCGTCACCCTCACCACGGTGGGCTACGGGGATGTCTACCCCATCACAGCGCTCGGGCGGTTGTGCGCGGGCATCATCGCAGCCCTGGGCATCGGCATGGTGGCGCTGCCGACGGGCATCATCAGCAGCGGCTTTGTGGAGGAATTCGATCGCCAGCGATCCGAGGAGCGGGAAGCCGAGGCCGAGGCGCCCTGCCCGCATTGTGGTAAATGCGCGAGTGAGGACGTGTAGCTGCGAATTTATTCGCACAGCGGCGCAGACCACACATCATGAATGAGATTGAAGTCCCACCCACAAGGCTCTGTGCCGACCGGAAGATCACCACACTGTGGGTGAGAATTTATTCTTACAGCGATGCATGCCGACACACAAAGGCCGTGCGGCCACCCGCCCTGTCCGGCTGAAGCCGAACCCACAGGAAAATGCGAATGAATTCGCAGCTGCACAATGCTTAATGCAGTTGGGCCGCTAGCGTTTCGACCGAGCTGCGCCACAGTGCTTCGTCATCCGCCAACATGCCGACGTGGCCGCTGCCGGGGAAGACCACCAGCTTGTGCCAACCCGCCAGGGCCGCGTCGATGGCCTCGGCCTGCTCGTTCGGCACGCGCACATCCACCCCGCCCTGCAATAACAACGTCGGGGTTGTAATCGATGCGGCGAACACAGCCGGTTTCATGTCGAAGGGATTGAAGCCGTGCCGCACGCCACCCCAGAACAACAGCCACTGCGCAAAAGGTGATCCCGGCAAGCCCATGCTGTTAAAGCGCACTTGCGCCGTGTGCAGCAAGGTGTCGTAGGGGGATTCCATCATCAAGGCGTCAGCCTGCACCCCGAGCTCAGTCATCGCACGGGTCAACGCCGCGGCGCCCATGGATTGACCAAACAACCAGTGCTTTTGATCCGGCCAATGCTGGCGCACATAGGCACTCGCCGCCTGCACATCAAAAGCCTCACTCACCCCAACCGTGGTGTGTGAACCACTGGAGCCACCCGAGCCGAAAAAGTCCACCAAGAAGGTGCTGTAGCCCATGTCATTGAACACTTTCGCGTGCTTCAGGGACTGGGACGCATTGCCGCCGTAACCGTGAAACATCAGCACGGTGGTTGCCGCATTCTCCACGGGGATATGCCAAGCGTTCAGCTCATGGCCCTGCCCGTTGGCAAAGAGGTGCGTGCTGTAAGCCAATTTAAAGTCCTGCGGGGTTTCTTCCAACTCCCGGCGCGGTAGGGTGATGCCAAAGGTCAGCACTTTTAGCTTGTC
>JAWSVD010000627.1:0-790 GCA_033852095.1 Granulosicoccaceae bacterium
GTGAATATTCGGCGTGCGCAGAATACCCACCGCGCAATGGGGCAGTCGAGCGGTTATCTACCGGCTCTGCAGGGTGAGCAGCTTTGCGCCAAATCCTACAAACACCAGTCCTGTCACCGCCTTCAGGCCGCGCTGAAAACGCTCGCCACGGCTGGCACGGCTG
Source organism: Granulosicoccaceae bacterium (assembly GCA_033852095.1). GTDB lineage: Bacteria > Pseudomonadota > Gammaproteobacteria > CALCKW01 > CALCKW01 > CALCKW01. Next base: position 164 of record JAWSVD010000627.1, read on the forward strand.
AGCCGCGCAAACAGCAGCACCAACCCGGAGAACCACAACATATTGAGCACCGCGTGAACGGTGACCAAGAGGTAGGCGTTCAGTACAGCATCTGAGCCGGCTGGGATGAACTGGGGGAAGGCGGCGAGATAGAACATCGACGTCTTGGGATTGAGGGCGTTGGTCAGGAAGCCTTCTACAAAGGCGAACAGGACGGTCTTAGTGCTGGCTTTGGCTGCGAGCGCAGGTGCTTGAGCGGCAGTGCTGCGCGCGGTTGTTTTGCTGCGGTCGGGCCGAAACGCCGAGAGCAGGGAGCGGGCACCGATCCAGCCTAGGTAGAGTGCGCCCAGTACCTTCACCACGGTGAATGCTTCAGCCGATTGGGTGAGCAGGACGGAGATGCCCAGCACCGAGAGGGTGCCGTGCAGATAAAAGGCCACCAGAAATCCGCCGATATTGGCAAAACCCGCGCCGCGGCCGGTGCTGGGCACGGTCTTGGCGATCAGCAGGCCGTTGGGACCGGGGGACATGATCAATAACAGAGCAACCACGGCAAATGCGAATATTTGGCTGTAATCCATGGGGTGGGCCCGCTGTTCTGATGATCGAGAATGAAATCTAACACAGTACGGCGCTGCTCGGCCATCG
>JAWSVD010000188.1:0-9199 GCA_033852095.1 Granulosicoccaceae bacterium
CTGACGCTGGTGGAGCAGGGCTTGGGGCTGGCGGTGATCGACGAATTCTCGGTCGCGGGGGATGATTTCCCTGGTGTGACGCGCTGCAGGCTGGCTGAGTCCATGCCGAGCACGGTGTATATTTTGATGAAAAAGGACAAGCGCCTGACACTGCAGGGCAAGTACGCCGTCCAGTGTTTCCGCAAAGAGCTGAAGAGCGCGACCCGCAACCGAAGCTGGGAGTAGGTGCTCACTGCGCTGCGGCTCCAAAGCTCTAGATACTATGTGATTAACATGATGTTAACCCATGCCTTCCTAAAGTAATTGACCCCCCTTGGCCTCGAGCTGCATGATAAGTCTGAATTGGCACCAAGCAGGAAATATAGAGTGCCAGTGGAACGACTTTCTCAACACCATCACGCTAGGAGTAAGTATGAAAAAACTACTGATAATGGCATCTGTGGCAGCGCTCTCGTCGAGTTTGAACGCCGCTGACTACCCGTCAAAAGACATACAGGGTCTCATCCAGTGGGGTGCTGGGGGCAGCACTGACACGGTCATGCGCTCGGTCACTCCTTACGCCGAGAAAGAGCTGGGCGTGGACATCATCATGACCAACAAAACCGGTGGCGCTGGCGCGGTAGCGACCAAGTTCGCCTACATCGCTAAGGACGATGGCTACACCTTGTTGATGGGTGCTGAGAACCCGATGCTGTACAAGGTCATGGGCCTGGGTGACATCGACTACAGCAGCTTTGTCCCGGTCAATCTGCTGGCACGCGGTGTGCCGATCTTAGTGGCGAACAACGATGCGCCCTACGATACCTTCCAAGAGCTGGTCGAGTACGCACAGGCCAACCCCAAGGGTGTGAAGTTCGGTTCGACGGGCCCAGGCGGTTTGCCTTCCGTGATCATGGCGATGTTGGGAAGCGAAAATGATCTGCCCGGCATACACGTGCCCTTTGACGGTGACGGCCCCGCGCTGACTGCGCTGCAAGGTGGCGCTATTGATGTCATGCCCGCCGTTCTCGGCGCTGCGATCGAGAGCATCAAAGCGAAGCGCATGAAAGTGTTGACACTTATTGATGTCAAAGAGAATGCAACATTGCCAGGTGTGGCACCGATCAGTGAAGCCTACCCAGCGTATTCAAAGTACCTGCCTTGGGGGCCTTTCTTCGGCGTGTTTGTCAAAGCGGGAACGCCTGACGATGTTGTGGAGAAGCTGAGAAATGCTTACGCAGTAGGTGCCGAGCACCCAGATTTTCTGGCGCTGATGGAGACCCGTGGGTATCTGCCCATGAACATCTCTGGGGATGAAGCGACTGAGTTCCTGAACAAGTGGCAATCAGTGACCGCTTGGTTGGTATGGGACGCGGGTATCGCGAAGAAATCACCCGAAGAGTTCGGTATTCCTCGCCCCTGATGGATCTTGGCCAGTGCTCTTTTGTAGAGGCTCTCTTATAGATGGGCACTGCTTAGCAACATGCAGGTGACGCGGCGGCACCCAAGCGGGGTGCCGCCCGTCAATCGATCATCAAAACTATAAAAAAATCAGTGGAGGGGTTGGTCTATGTCTTCACCCAATACCGTCGGAAAGAAACCGGGCGAGTCAGTCTTTGGTTTCGTCTTGCTCATTTTCAGTCTCGTTGTTTTCTATCACGCCTACCAGATTTCCGGTTTCAGCGCCCTGAGTTCGCCGGGCTCTTTCCCGATGGCCGCCAGTGGCGTGATGTGTTTGTCGGCCTGTTTTATCATTGTCAATAATTTCAAAACACCCACCGACCTCAGTCTGAGCTTCCGCAAAACAGTGATGCCACTGTCTATTGTGGTGGTGGTAGCTTTCTTGTTGGTCTTTTCCGTGGTGCTCGAGCACAGCGGCTTTGTGCTGGCGGCTATTGTTTTTCAGTTCGCTATGTTGTTGTGCTTTCACAAGCGCAATATCCCCTCGGCGCTGTTGATCACATTTGGCTCTATCGCGCTGATCTACATAATTTTCAGATTGGTTTTTCAGGTTGTTTTGCCCGAGGGCATCGTGCCCGAGCGTGAAATAATCGCGTGGTTCAAAAACCTGTTAGCAGGGGGCTAAGCACATGGCAGACATGACAGGCTATTTTTTGATGGCGTGGTTGCAGCCCAACTTGCTCTTGCTCACGGCCTTGGGCACCTTGCTCGGCATCTACATCGGGGCCATACCCGGCTTGTCGGTGACGATGGCTGTGTCGATCCTGATCTCCTTTACCTTCTCGTGGGATGTGAACAACGCCTTGTCACTGATCGTGGGCATCTACATGGGCGGGGTATACGGCGGATCCAGAACGGCTATTTTGCTCAACATCCCCGGTGCGCCTTCGGCGATCGCCACGGCACTCGATGGCTTTCCCTTGGCTCAGCGCGGGGAGGCGGGCAACGCCATTGGCCTGTCCACAGTGATGTCGGTAGTCGGTGGTTTCGTGGGCATCTTTGTGCTCGCCATTGCCGCGCCGGTCATCAGTGAATTTGCACTGACGTTTCAGCCGCGGGATTACCTGCTGATGGGCATCATGGGTATCTTGCTGGTGGGATCACTGTCTGCGGGCAGCCTGGCCAAAGGCGTGTTTGCAGGTGCTTTGGGCATGATTGTCGGCACGGTTGGCCTAGACCCATTGACTGCCGAGGAGCGATTCACCTTCGGTATCACCGAGCTGTGGGGCGGCATTTCGCCTATCGCGGCGATGATCGGTCTGTTTGGTGTGTCGGAGACGCTCTCGCAGATGCACCACTTGGACACGGTGGCGATCCGTCAGAAGGTCGACAACATCATCCCATCGCGCAAGGATGTCATCAAGTACCTGCCGCTGAGCATTCGCTCATCGCTGATTGGGGTAGTGGTCGGTGCCTTGCCAGGCACGGGCGGTGATATCGCCTCGCTGCTGGCCTATGACGACGCGAAACGCTGCACCAAAGATCCGGAAGTGCCCTTCGGCCAGGGTTGCAAAGCGGGTTTGGTGGCGCCGGAGGCGGCGAACAACGCAGCGGTGGGTGGCGCCTATATACCGATGTTGACGCTGGGCATCCCCGGGGATGCGGTGACGGCGGTTATCGTCGGTGCGCTGTTTATCCACGGGTTGAACCCCGGGCCCTTGTTGCTGATCGACACACCGCACCTGTTCTGGTTCACGGTCGGGAACTTGGCGCTGGCGAACTGTTTTCTGCTGCTCTTTGGTTTGACTGGCATCAAGCTGTTTGCAAAAATAGTGCAGTGCCCCAAGGGCATTTTGATACCGCTGATATTGCTGCTCAGTGTGGTGGGCGCCTATGCGATCAATAACGCCGTCAGCGATGTTTGGTGGATGTTGGCCTTCGGTGTTTTTGGCTACTTTATGCGCACCTACGGCTACCCGGTCGGGCCGGTGATATTGGGGGTGATCCTGTCGCGGCTGGTCGATGACAATTGGCGCCGTTCCATTATTTCCAGCCAAGAGAGCGTACCGTTGTTCTTCGCTGAGCTGTTCACCAGCCCGCTGTCGGTGGTGCTGCTGGCCGCTGTTGTCTTGATACCGCTGAGCCAGAGCAAGCTCTGGACTGTGCTGAAGAATAAGATCACTCGGACCGCTTCATGAACCATAAGATCGGATTGATCGGCGATCAGATAGCGGGCTCACTGAGCCCGCTGTTGCACAGTAGCGCGGCTGAGGTGTGTGGCATCGAGCTCGACTATCAGCTGTTGATACCCGCCATTGAAGGGCTCGATTTTGATGGTCTGTATCGCCAGTGCAAAGAGTCCGGCTACCACGGGCTCAATATTACCTACCCCTATAAAGAGCGCATCCCCGATTCGCTGGACATCGACGACACGTTGGTGTCGGCGATCGGGGCGATCAACACCTTGGTATTTCGCGGTGATCGTGTGTGCGGCACAAACACCGATTACTCAGGTTTCGTCAACGCCTATGGTTTCTGTTTTGAGGATCAAGCGCCCGGCAGCGTTACAGTTTTTGGCGCCGGTGGGGTGGGTAAAGCGGTGGCTTTTGGCCTGCTCAAGCTGGGGGTGCGGGAGCTGCGTCTGGTGGATTCAAACCCCGAGCAAGCCTCAGCGCTCGCGCGGGTATTGCAGGCCGCGCAGCCCGAAATCAACTGCGAAGTCTTTGCACCAGAGGATGTGATCCCGCCCTCCGATGGCTTGATCAACTGCACGCCCGTGGGTATGCAGCGCATACCCGGCTGCGCCGTGCCAGACTATCTTATGGGGCACGCGCGCTGGTGTTTCGATGCGGTGTACGACCCCGTCGATACGGAGTTCTTGCTGCGGGCGCAGGCCCGTGGTATCGCCGTGATGAGCGGTATCGATCTGTTTGTCTTCATGGGGCTCGATACGTTCCACTTTTTCACAGGCAGCCAAATGGACATGCATGAGCTGGTGCGGGCCATGCAGTCACGGCTGCGCGCTCAAGTGCCGCCGGATCATCGCACTGAGATTTTCAACCGTTACAACAAAGGCTAAGTATGCTTCGATCAATCGCCACGTGCACACTGTCCGGCAGTCTCACGGAGAAAATTCGGGCCGTGGCCGATGCGGGTTATGACGGCATTGAAATCTTCGAGAACGATATTCTCTACAGCCCACTCTCGATCGCCCAAATCCGCGAACTCGTGATGCAATCAGGGCTGGATATTGTCGCGCTGCAGCCACTCAGGGATTTCGAGGCGCTGCCCGGCATCAAGCGCGAGCATGCCTTTGATCGCGCTGTGCGCAAGCTCGATGTCGCGGCTGAGCTCGGCACCTTGCGCCTGTTGCTGTGTTCCAGTGTTCACGCGGATGCCGTGGATGACCCGGCACGTGCCGCGGCTGATCTGGCAGAGCTGGCCGAGCTGGCGGCGGAGCGGGGCTTAGAGATAGGCTACGAGGCGCTTGCCTGGGGACGCCATGTGCGCGATGTAAGACAAGCCTGGGATATTGTCGAGCGCGCAGATCACCCTTCATTGGGCATTGTACTGGACAGTTTTCATCTCTTTGCCCGCGGCAACTCCCTGCAGTGTCTGGATCCGATTCCGGTAGAAAAAATTGCTTTGGTTCAGGTGGCAGACGCACCGGGTATCCCCATGGACGTGTTGCAACTGTCGCGGCACTACCGCTGTTTCCCTGGGCAGGGGGATTTCCCGGTAGAGGATTTCCTGGCGCGCTTGAACGCCAAAAACTACAGCGGTTATGTGTCCCATGAGATTTTCAGTGACGAGTTTCGTGCAGCGGCCCCTGGACTTGTGGCCACGGACGGATACCGTTCTCTGTCGTGGCTGAAATCCGCGGCAGAGGGCGAGAAATTCAAGGCGAGCCACGAAGCCCGTTCGGTCGAATTTATAGAGATAGCCACAGACGCCTCGCATCGGCCTTTTATCGTGTCGATGCTAAAAAATCTGGGATTTGTTCACTCTCACCGACACAAATCAAAGTCCGTCGCGCTGTACCAGCAGGGCGAGATCAATCTGATCATCAACGCGGAGCCGGAGAGTTTTGCCAACAATTACTTTCAACACCACGGTGTGTCCGTGTGTGCCATTGGGCTGGGGGTTAACGATCCGCAGGCGCTTGTAGAGCGTTTGCGCAAACGCAAATACACGATCGTAAACGCTGCAAACGTGCCCGATGAAATGGCCATTCCAGCGGTCTTGGCCATCGGTAAATCCCTGTTGTATCTCTGCCCCGTGGGGCAGGGGCGGCAGCGTTTTGTGGACATCGACTTCGAAGAGATCAGCGACTGTCCCTCCACCGACGGGCTGTTGCGCCGGGTTGACCACATCGGGCAGGCGGTCGATCACACGGAGTTTCTGAGCAGCTTGTTGTTCTACCGAGATGCGCTGGGTTTTGAGCCCGAATCTCAGTTTGATTTGCATGACCCGAGCGGCATGATGTTGAGCCGCACGGTGTCGAGTCAAGACAAAAGTGTGCGCATCCCCATCAACACCTCACAATCCGAGCAAAGCTCTTCGGGGCGTTTTCGCGAGCGCTATCACGGTTCAGGTACGCAGCAACTGGCCTTCTCCTGCGACGATATTTTTGCCTTCGCGCAAACGCTGGATCCGGACCGAGTATTACCGATCCCGGACAACTATTACGACGACATCGATGCGCGCTTTCAGATCGATGCGCAGCAGCTGGCTGAGATGCGGCGGCAGAACATCCTTTTTGACGAGGATCAGAATGGCACTTTCTACCATGTGTATCTGCGGGAGATAAACGGGCTGTTTGTGGAAGTGGTGCAGCGCGATGGCTACCAGCGTTTTGGCGAGGTGAATGCGGCGACACGGCTCGCCGCACAGGCGCGCGAGGACGTGCGTGTTGTCTACCCCATGATCAAGGAAGTCGGCGTTGACCCTGTTCAGCGCGAGGTTTCACAGCAGACACAGCTCGTCGCCACGCTGAGCGAGCAGGTTCAGGTGTGTGGCTTCTCGGTTGCGGCCACTAAGTTTTTTAAAGAGTCGGACATAGCAGCGCACTGGAGCTTCCTGCGCCTCGACAGTGACGGCGTGCAAGCGGCATTGAATGTCCTCAAGCATTCATCGAACAGTCGCGGTTATCTGGTTGAAGGGGAGCTGCAGAAAGAGGCCTTCAGGTGCCTTGATGTGGTTTTGCATGCAGCGCAGTGCTGTGAGAGTGTCAATGTGGTTCGCCGCAATGAGAACGGTGAACTGGTGGGTGAGCGCCTGGATGGCGAGGCGATAGTGAGTTGCCTCAAGAGTCAGGTCTCTTTTGATTTCGAGGGTAGTTCGGTGTCGGTGCGTGGTTGTGACAGCACTGCGGAGGCTGTGTGTCACGCGCTGTTGAACGCAGGTGTTGCTCAGCTTCATCTGATCGATCATTCGCCCATTGAAACGGGCCTTCTCGGCGAAAAACTGAGAGGGAAATACAGCACTGCAGTGGTGACTGATTCTCAGGGTATCCCTGCAAATTCGCAGCTTGTGCTCAATTGCAGTGTGCTCAATCCCCCAGCGACAGACAGCTTGAAGTCATTGTCGCTGTCCACCACCGTGTGTGACTTGGCGGACTCTGAAGCGTCAAACGCCTTTCTTAAACAAGCTGAGCTGGCGGGTTTTGAGACGCTGAACAGTAACTTTATCCAGCAGGCATTGCTGTCCAGTTATCTGGTTTTTTTCGGCGTTTCCCAGTTGGCTGTCGAGCAGAGCGACGATCTGAACGATTAATGGATTCAGCCTCTACGGAGGCTGGTGAAACATTTGCGCACGCCCCTGTCCCTCATCGTCTCTACAAGCCGCTTTTCGCAGCGGCTTAGAAGGCAGTGCCTGTATCCATACAGGCACTGGGCGGGTCAGATTTCGGCGGGCGTATTTAAAGTACTTATCGAACTATTTCTCTAGATTCTATTGAGGTTGCGAATGATGTTGCAGTCGATCGAATGTGATCTGCTGGTTATCGGCAGTGGTGCCGCGGGCTTGTCGGCGGCGGTGAGCGCTGCTTTTGCGGGGCAGCGGGTGGTGGTGATTGAGGCGGCTGATGCCATCGGCGGTGCCACCGCCTGGTCGGGTGGTTGGATGTGGTTGCCCTTTAACCCGCTGGCCAAACGCGCGGGAATCGTCGAGGACCCGCGCGATGTCAGAACCTACTTGCGGCACGAGCTTGGTGATAAATACAAGCCTGAAATGGTGGAGATGTTTCTGGAGAAGGCACCGGAAATGGTAGCGTTCTTTGAGCAGCACACCGACTTGCAGTTTGCTGAGGGGCACGGTATCCCGGATATACACGGCGACAGCCCCGGTGCCGCCAAAGGCGGGCATCAGCTGATTGCCGCGCCTTTTGACAGCCGACCCATGGGCCGGCGACGTGAGCTTGTGCGCAAGCCCATGGCTGAGACCAGCTTTTTCGCTATGCCGATTCAGGCGGGTGCGGATCTGGGGGCTTTTTTGAATGTATTCCGCAGCCCTGCAAACTTCTGTCACGTGGCTAAGCGCTTGCTCAGGCACGCTCTGGATCTCTGCTGTTATGGCCGCGCCACGCACTTGGTCAACGGTTTGTCGTTGGTCGCTCGGCTGTTGGCATCCGCTGACAAGCTCGGCGTCGATACGCGCATCAATTGCAAGGCGATAGAAATCCTGCGGGAGCAGGGCTGTGTGGTCGGGGCCGTCGTGGAAGAGCTGGCTGGGCGGCGCAAAATCCTCGCCAAAAATGGCGTGGTGCTGGCAACGGGTGGCTTTAGCCGCGATGTGGAGCGCCGGCAGCAGCTCTTTCCGCGAAACCCCGGAGTGGATGAGCATTTCCCCCTGCCGCCCGCATCTTGCGACGGCAGCGGGCTGCGACTCGCGGAGCAGGTAGGGGCCAGAGTGGACACCAGTGTGGCCAGCCCGGCTGCTTGGGCACCGGTTTCCCGTGTGCCCTTAACCCGTGGCCGCGTCGGCACCTTTCCGCACATCATTGACCGGGCCAAACCAGGGGTGATCGCTGTGTTGGCAAACGGTCAGCGATTCGTCAATGAGGCCGATGGCTACTACGACTACGTGGCGGCGATGATCGACGGCACGCCCGAGGGCGAGGAAGTCAGCTCGTGGTTGATCTGCGATTACCGCAGCCTGCGCCGTTACGGTTTGGGTTTTGTGCGACCGGCGCCCGTGCCTTTTGGGCATTGGATCAAACGCGGTTATCTGAAGCACGGGGTGTCTTTGCAAGCACTGGCAGAGGCCTGTCAGATCGACGCTGCCGCGCTTGAGCAGAGCGTCGCCCGCAGCAACGCGGACGCGCTACAAGGCGCGGACCACGTGTTTGGCAAGGGCACAACACCCTACAACCAGAAGATGGGCGACAGCTACAACAAGCCAAACCCCTGCATTGGCCCCTGTGAGCAAGCGCCTTTTTATGCGATCAAAATAGTGCCCGGCAGTTTCGGCACCTTTGCCGGGCTCTGCGTGGATCAGCACGCACGTGCCTTGGACAGCGACAATCAACCCATCCCGGGGCTCTTCGCCGCGGGCTCGGACATGGCCAGCTTGATGGGGGGTTACTACCCCTCCGGCGGCATCAACCTCGGTCCGGCAATGGTGTTTGGCTATGTAGCTGCTGTGGCGAGTCTGGCGGCTCAAGCAGGCGTTGACAACGGGCAGGGCGACAAACAGAGAGACGAGAAATGACAAAGCAACAGACAGGCAAACGCACGGTCTCACTCGCCGCGCTGACAGTGGTGGAACTGGAGCCGGACGAGGCCATTCGTGTGGCGCAGCAAGCGGGTTATGACAAGGT
>JAWSVD010000189.1:0-6052 GCA_033852095.1 Granulosicoccaceae bacterium
CTATGAAATCGTGATACTCCTTTCTGCCGACTGTGCCGGATGCATGAAACATCCCTTGCAATGAAACCAGTAAATTTCCGTGGGTAACCAATGTCGCATCAAGATGCGACATTGCATCGTCGATTCTTCTGTCAATGTCTAGGGTGTTGTTCTGGTGCCTGTCATTCTGCACGCGATTGATGACAATGCCTGTCAGTATCAATCCAATGACGAGTATGCAGAGAATTACCTTCCACATTGATTTGTTTGATTTCTCCGCCAGCTGATGCAGCATATTTGGCAGTTCCAGCCCCGTGTTTTCGACTTTGTCCATCTATCCATTCCTTTGAATTAGGAGATCCCTGAAAAATTCTTTTGAGACCAAGCCAGTCCGGTCAAAAAAGTGTCGCTCTTGTGATATCTGCCGGGGTGTAGTGTGTCCATTTTCGCCTTTTCGGAGCATCAGAGTGGGGTGCAGCCATCCTTTTGTGCCCAGCGGCGTGGGGTGATTTACGCAGCACCGGGGACTAGGTTGTTTAGATACTTCACACCGTCTGCCACGCTGTCGAATTTCTCCTGCATGTCGGTATTTAAGGCCTTGCAACGGTCTAAGTCCTGAGGGTCTTGTGATGTCGTCAAAAAAACCACTGTCGGGAATTCGACAAAAGACTCATCGCCGCGGATTTTTTCCAATATTTCAAAACCGTTCATTTTTGGCATGTTGATGTCCAAAAATACAAGTGCTGGCATGGTAGCCTTTTTTGAACTGACGTCGTTCATGTGTGCGATGAAACGTTCTCCGGAATTGAACGGTAGATAGGGGTTGGTCAATTTGGACATCTCGAGGTATCTTTTCATCATCATGAGGTCCATTTCGCAATCATCTACCACAACAACGTCGTTATCATTTTGTATTTCTAGCACGTCATATTTCCTTTGGCTCCAATGTATACATCGCAGTACTTTGCGAATGTCCTGTCTTGTTGTGTCTACTTGTCATACCGCGTACAAAGCTCTGAAGAAATACAGCCCTGGTTGTTGGCATGCCTAATTCCAATCGTTGAAGGAAATGTCTTTGGGTTCTTAATTAGTGCAGTGATATCTGTATCTATATTTGCCTGTGTACCAGTGATCTCTGGGATTACATGGTTGCATGTTGAGGACACGGAAATCACCTGCAATCCTATGGCCAATTTGGGTAGACTCATCCGTGCTCTTACAGAGTACTGGGGGACAAAGTTTCCGTGGTATATCTTGTGCCACGGATAGATGACTTCCTGACAGTTCCATTGCTCGGCGCGTTCGGAGTCGCCGCGAAGGACAGGCGGCCGGCTAGGCAGGGTGTGGTTTGACATCACCGCAATCGAAGCAACAGCAATGGCTGCCGTCTCGATAGAGAGGGCATTGACCAGTCCTGAACATTGTAATAAACACAAATATGAGTAATTATCGATCCTGTTCCTGCAGAATGAGTTGTTGTCACGCGATTCAGCGCGGAGCGGGCAATCAATCGTGATGATTATTTTCAATATCAGCTGTTACTTTGGAGTAGTAGATATATGGCCAATCCTATCGTTGCCGACAACAAGCCTGCGGTTGTTCAGTTGGAAAAAGGCAAGGAGTATTACTTCTGCAGCTGTGGGCGTTCAAAGACGCAGCCTTTCTGTGATGGATCGCACGCGGGCACAGATTTTAAGCCGCAAGTATTCACGGCAGATGACAGCGGCGACGCCTATTTGTGTGCCTGCAAGCACTCCGCTGGCACCCCTTTTTGCGATGGCAGTCACAAGCAATTCGCCGCAGATTTTATCGGTAACGAGGGACCGGGCATCAAGTCCAGTCCAGGCGCTGCACCGGCAGTTGCAGCCACTGCTGAAGAGCCCGCGGTTGCGTTTATCCATCAGCTTGCACGCGAGGGCCTGAGCAAGATGGGACATCACGGCCCCATGGTGTCGATGGGGGTGCCGCGCGGTGAGCTACCGCACTGGGATGATCTACAACTGATGATGGCGCAGATGGCCACAAAACCACTGCTGGAGTCGGTGCCAGTGGGCACCGAATTGATCATCGGTCCCCGAGCAAAAAAGCCCCTGCGATTGGAAATACCGCTGTTTGTTTCAGACATGAGTTTCGGGGCTCTGTCGGAAGAAGCCAAAGTGTCCATGGCGCGCGGGGCGGAGCTCGCAGGCACCGGTATCTGCTCGGGTGAAGGCGGCATGTTGCCCGAAGAGCAACAGAGCAACTCACGCTACTTCTATGAGCTTGCCAGTGCGCAGTTTGGGTTTAAGGAGGAACTCCTAGAACATGTGCAGGCCTTTCATTTTAAAGGCGGGCAGGGTGCCAAGACCGGCACTGGCGGGCATTTGCCCGGCAGTAAAAATACCGGGAAAATTGCAGCGGTAAGAGGGATTGAAGAAGGGCAGCCCGCGATCTCGCCCCCGACGTTCAGCGATCTGAGCAGCGTGGATGATTTCGCCAAGTTTGCAGAGCGGGTTCGAGCGGTGACGGGTGGTATCCCCGTGGGTTTTAAGCTCAGCGCCAATCACATCGAGCAGGACATTCAATTCGCTCTCGATGCCGGAGCGGACTACATTATTCTCGACGGACGCGGCGGCGGCACCGGTGCCGCCCCAATGATTTTCAGAGATCACATCAGTGTTCCCACTATCCCCGCTCTGGCGCGGGCGCGACGCTACCTCGATCAGCAGGGAAAGAGCGGAGACGTCACTTTAATCGTGACGGGTGGCCTACGAACACCCACAGATTTTGTGAAAGCGATGGCCCTGGGGGCCGACGGCGTGGCGGTGTCTAACAGTGCCATGCAAGCCATAGGCTGTGTCGCCGCTAGGATATGCAACAGCAATAACTGTCCAGCCGGGATCGCAACGCAGCGGGCCGACCTGCGCCAGCGCTTGAACGTCGACAAGTCTGCAAAGCAGCTCGCCAACTTTTTTCAAGCGTCCACCGAGCTGATGCAGGTATTGGCCAGGGCTTGCGGGCATGATCACCTCAATCAGTTTAATCGCCAGGATCTCTCCACCTATAAACCGGAAATGGTCGGGCTCTCTGGGGTGGCTTACGGCGGGTACAAATTGCCCTAGTCTGGAGTCAAATGCGGGGTCTCTTCGACCGGCTGTGATTGTGGGTTGACATGACACCAAAAGGTGTCATATGGTGTAACACCATTTGTTGTTATGAGGTTGCCACAATGAGAGCACTACTGCTTAAAAAGGTACTTGTCCTTCCACTTCTCGTCGGTCTATTCGTTAGTGGATCGAGAGCGGATGAGGGCGTGATTGAGAACCTAAGCGCCGAGGCCTTGGCCTGGGAAACGTCCGAAGAAGGCGTTGGGTTTGCCCCTTTAGTCGGTGAGAGATTTAGCGAAGCGTATATGGCTATGGTGAGGCTCCCAGCCGGTTTGGTCAGTCCACCGCACGTTAAATCCGCCAATATGTTTGGTGTCGTTATTGAGGGCACCATCACGCATCTCGCTGTTAATGCTGATCCTTCGCTGGAGATCCCACTTGCACAGGGCTCTTTCTACAAAGTGCCCGCGGGCGTCGGGCATGTCAGCAGATGTATCTCAGCCGTGGATTGTGTGACCTTTCTCTATCAGGACGGGAAGTTTGACTTTGTCCCAGTAACACCATGAATCAGAGCGTGCAACATTCCTTTAGAGCCTTGGGCGATTCCACGCGGCGGGCAATCCTGATGCAGCTGTGCGAAGAAGATTTGAGTATCACGGAAGTGGTCGAAAAATTTGAATTGACTCGAACGGCGGTAAGAAAGCACCTGACAATCCTCGAGGAAGGGAACCTCATCACGGTGACTGCAATAGGCAAAGAGCGTATCAGTAAGCTGAATCCGGAAGGTCTGAAGTCAGTCGCTGAATGGTTTGATTTCTTTAGTCACTTCTGGGATAGCTCCCTGAATTCCCTTAAGTATGCAGCGGAAAACGAAGCCCTTAAACAGTTGAATGAGAGATCAAAAAATGACTGATACAACTATCAATAAATCTATTTTCATCAATGCATCCAGAGAAATTGTCTGGTTATTCCTCACCAATAAAGACAAGTTAGGAACTTGGTTCTACCCCGCATTGGCCGATCTTGAGGAAGGCAAGGACTACACCTTAGTCGACGGCGTCGGCGAGAGTAAATCCGAGATGTGTTGGGGGCAAGTTCTAGAAGCTAATCAACCCGCGTATTTAAAATACAGCTTCACGTTCAAGCCATTAAACGGGGTCATAACGACAGTCATGTGGACCCTAGAAGAGGCGGCTGGCGGGACAAAGGTCTCATTGGCCCATGAAGGCATTGATGGTGTTGGCAGGGATGCAGCGCTTGGTCTGTTAATGGCGCTTGACGAAGGCTGGGATAAGCACATTGCCAAATTGCGCAGCAACGTCGTCGCTTGATTGGCAGAACAGAGGAGATACTGTCCATTTCGGTGGTGTCTCCTCTGCGTCGGCCTGAAACTGAACGGCCGCAAACAGGAATAAGTGGCGAGCGGATTTCGCCAGCGCTTTTCCTTTTTTCAAGCGTTTCAAGTCACATGCTGGGTGTCATCGATAGAAGGGGCCACTGTTGGTGGCCCTTTCTAGGCCTGAGGTTGATTTTTGCCTTGGGCGTCAACACCCGCGAGATGAAGCCTCAGTCGCGCAGTGCGGGCAGGCCTACACCGGTGCTTTCGAAGCCGCCATCAGCGGCGATCACTTGGCCGTTGACGTAGCTTGCACTGTCCGAGACGAGGAAGCTGATGAGCTCGGCGATCTCGCGCTCGCTGCCATAGCGGTTGAGCGGGATGGCGTCGTGGTAGGCGTCGATGATCTCTTGGCTGTGCACGGCCATGGCCAGCTTGGTGCGAACGGGGCCTGGACAGACGCAGTTGGCGCGCACGCCGTATTCGCCCAGCTCGGCTGCCTGCTGTTTTGTCAGCTGGATAACAGCTGCCTTGGAGGTGCCGTAGGCGACTCGCAGGGTGGATGCACGCAGCCCGGAGATGGAGGCGATGTTCACCAGTGATCCCTTGCTGGCTTTGAGCGCGGGGATGGCTGCCTGTGAGACCAGAAATACGCCGTCCAAGTTGGTGTCCATCACGCGGCGCCAGCGTGCGAAGTCGGTTTCCTCAATGGGGCCAAAATCTGCAACTCCAGCGTTGTTGACGACGGCGTCGATGCGCCCGAATGCATCTTGTACAGCAGCTATCATCGCAGTCACGTCGTCCGGGACAGAGACGTCGTGCACGAAGGCTTGGGTATTGTTGAGATCTTTTGCCGCTGACTGGAGCTCTTCAGCGTCTCGGTCAACCATGGCCACTCGCCAGCCTTTATCGAGCAGAAGCTTGGTGGTCGATAAGCCAATGCCGCGCGCCGCGCCAGTGATCAGTGCTACTTTTTCAGTCACGTCTATGTTCCTTAGATTGTTGCATTGTTGATCTTAAACCCATGTAGCCGTCAGCACTTGTTTCAACAGCGATGTTCGAGGCTGCATCCTTTGCCAAGCGTAGTGCAGCCTTTGCCATCACGCGCCAATGCTAGTCGGCTCAAAGCCATGTGCGGAGGTGAAGGCGACGCGGTTTAGCTGTGTTTCGTACTGATGTGATCAGGTGCCATCATGTTCATGATGTAAGCAATTTCTGAGTGCCATCATACTCGCTAAAGGTGGGTATGCACATACATTGCGTGATGCGCATCGGTAGCCGCAATGCACGGCAGTCTGCTACTCGCTGCACGCTGTAGTGCCCGGAGATTGGGGTGAGCGCTGGCCATTGATAACTGTCCAAATAACCAGTATTGTAGTGGTCGAACTGACTTCCTGACGAAGTGTTCCAACGATGAAAATTCAAACTTAGCTTTCACTTACAGTACAGCTTAAAGCTGTGCGCCTAAGGAGGAATCACCCAGTGTCAAAGTCAAAAGCAGTGCTCATTGCTGACGAGTTTTTGAAATTGAAATTCCTAAAGGACAGGACGCCAGAAACAACAGCCGAAGAATCAAAAGACGCCTTTGCTCTGCTTGCAGATTATAGGGATGGTGGCATTTTTATCGCGCATTATTCTGGTTTCAGCGAAT
>JAWSVD010000190.1:0-40764 GCA_033852095.1 Granulosicoccaceae bacterium
GACTCGCGGCAGTCTTCCATCTCGCGCTCGTAGAAGTCACAGAGCTCTTGCTTGCTCATGAACATCAGGTCGACCACTTCGCCGTCCTGCAGTGGAATGTTGGATTTGACCTCGATGGTCTTGCCGCTGTCAGTGATCAGCTCCATCTTCACGGTGCGTGCTTTGTCGAGGGTCACGGATTGCTCACCGTGGTAGAAATCACCCTTGTGCATGTGCGAGACGTGGGTCTGTGACCACTGCTTCCACTCGCCCATGGAATGGGGGTGTTTCTTCGCGTAGTTCTTCACCGCACGCGGTGCACGGCGGTCGGAGTTGCCCTCGCGCAACACGGGGTTGACCGCGCTGCCCAATATCTTGCCGTAGCGCGCGCGCAGCTGCTGCTCTTCGTCAGTCTGCGGGTCATCGGGGAAATCGGGCACGGCAAAACCTTTGCCCTGCAGCTCTGTGATGCAGGCTTTCAGCTGCGGCACGGAGGCGCTGATGTTCGGCAATTTGATGATGTTGGTGTCAGGGTTTTGGGTCAGAGCACCCAGCGCCGAGAGGTTGTCGGGAACGCGCTGTTCTTCGCTCAGGTTCTCGGGGAATTCAGCCAGCAGGCGCGCTGCCACGGAGATGTCGCTCAACTCTATTTCTATGCCGACGGCAGAAGTAAAGGTGCGAATAATCGGTAGCAGTGAGGCAGTTGCTAGGAGCGGGGCTTCGTCGGTGCAGGTGTAAATTATTTTCTGCTTGTTGTCGGACATGTTCGGTGGGGTTCCTTGTTCACTAACGAGTGTTGTTGAGGCTGGCCTGTGCGGGACAGCGCGCGCTCGGCGCGGTATTTAGACTATGTCTATCGGGCTATATGATACGCCAAAATAGGTATTGACCGTTGGCTTAATTCATAGGTGAAATTGGGCATAGAAATATCAAAGGCTTAGTCTTGCTGTAGGCGCCAAGTACCAGATCCTGCCACCAAAACGGCCTGCGGCTACGATGATGGTCCTTCAAAAGCAGATGAGATGAGCCGAACAGTGTCAGCAGCGTGACATTTTTGCTGCTCTCCCCAGCAGTGCTGGGTTGAGTGGGGTCTAACAAGTTAGCGGCTTCCCTTTGTTTCACTTGACGCCAGGCAGTGGGCGCGCTGAACGGCGTGGCAGTCGTGCATCGCGGAATGCGCAGCGCTGTGCTGCTAAAGCCTGTTTTTCCGCGCGCTGAGCTGCTGTTTGGATGGAAGGCCGTGGATACTGTAGAGAAGCGTCGAATGAACAGCACCGCTTACTGCCTCTGCCTGTGCGCGCGACGTGTTCGGCCGTGCCGCTCGCGTGCTTTGCCTCGGTGTTGGGGGAGCCTGAGCAAGAGCGCTTCAGCTTCGTGTGTTGCAACGCGGCGGTGCGCGTATAGCAGAATTTTACTGTTGTATTTGAGTTGAATGGAGCGCGAGTTTTGTTGGTTTTTTGGTGAAAACCGCCTCTGTTTTTCAGGCGCTTGGACTACACTCAAGGTCTTGTTTCAAAAAGATTTATACAAGCATGTCCGCAGCAATCTACATGACTGGCACAGGCGCCAAAGGCAATGCACGTTTCTACCGAGCATTTGTCACAGCAGACTTGCTGGGTGGTTGGAGTTTGGTGCGGGAGTGGGGCGAGCGCGGGGCAGCGGGCCACAGCAAAGTGGATTGGGTCGAGGAGTTGCCCGATGCATTGGATCAGCTCAGGCACGTGGCGCGGCGCAAAGCACGCGAGGGTTTTCAGCCCATTGTCGCGGCCGCTCATGCCTACCCACTCGCCGCTTAAATTCCCTGTTTTATCGCTGAGCACTGGGCCCGCGCGCCAGTAGCGGTGTTTGCAGGGTCGGCCCGAGTGGCTTTCACTTCAGCCGCTGTGACACGCGGTGCATTTTCTCCGGCTTATACGTCGTAGCTCGACGCCTTTTTATCCCTCTCAGTCAGTTGCTGTTTCAGCGGCAGCATCATCACACTGATCAGCACGCAGTAGACACCCAAGCCAGCGACTTGCCACGTGTAGGGTACGCCCGCGTCGATGAGCCAGCCCGTGATGCCAGGGCCCAGGGCGCTGGACAGAACCATCAATGCGGTGATCACGGAGCGCACAGCGCCCAGATGGGCGGTGCCGTAGAGCTCGGGCCACAGGGCGCCAAACAGCACTGAGCTGACCCCGGTTGAACACCCCACCAAGGCCATGAACAAGAAAATACCGCTCTGCCCGCTGATGCCAGTGATGGCAAAGCAGCCCAGCGCCAGTGGCAGCAGATAATAAGGCAGCAAGCTAACGCTGCTGAACCTGTCGATCAATTGTCCCGCCAGCAGTGAAAAACCCACGGAGATAGCGGAAAACAACACAAAGGAGCTGGCGAAGGCGCTCGTGGGCCAGCCTTTCAATTCGAGCAGGTAGTCCTGGTGGAAAAAAATCGCCGTGCCGATAAAGGACGGCGCCAGAACAGCGCAGCTGGTGCGCCAGAAGACCGGGTCACGCAGCACTTCTTCGCGCGTCCAGTGCCTCGCGGCGGTTCTTTTGGCCGGCGCATCGGAGTGCTGGGGTTGGCGTTCCACCTTCATCAGGGTGTACAGCGTGGGCAGGGCCAGTAGCAGCAGCACGGCAGTCGCCAAGAGCCACGCTTGGCGCCAGCCCAGCAGGGCGGCCACTGACACAGTGATGAGCGGCAGCAGCGCCTCGCCGGCTCTAAAGCCGAGGCTGGCCAAAGAGATGGCGCGGCCACGGTGGCCGCTGTACCAGCGGCCCATGGCGGTCATGGCAATGTGGGTCATCATGCCCTGGCCGAAGAGCCGCAGCAGGTAGAGGGTGAGCAGCAGTAACAGCAATGATTCGGACAGGGCCATGCTTGCTGTTGACAGCGCGAGCATGGGCACGCAGAAGAGTATGGTTCGCGCTACACTGTGGACGTCAACCAGGCGACCGATCAGCGGCAGAGAGGCGGCGCTGGCAAGCGTGGCGAGCATGTAGAGGCCGCCGAACTCGCCGTGACTGAGCTGGTAGTCGGTTCTGATTTCCTGGCCGAACAGGGAGATAAAGAAGGTCTGGCCGAAGCTTGAAAACAGGGTGAGCAAAAAGCCGCCGGTCAGCCAGCGGGCGTTGTCACGGACAAAGGCGTTGTAGCTGTGCATGCAGTCTCATCGGGCGCGCCAATCACCGAGAGTGGCAATTGCAGCGATCGAGCATACGCCGTGTACGGAGACGGTGCAACGCAGCGGGCCAGGGCCTCGCTTTCTGCTCGGTGCAGGCTGGTGGTGGTGTGGCGTTGAAAGCCAAAAGCGGCAGTGTGCGGTTTTAGCGCTTAAGCGCGGATGCCGATCTCCAGCGTGGCCACCAAACCGGTGTCCACATCACCGCTCAGCGCCACGGTCTGGTACACGGCGCCGTCGGTAAACTCAAAATCATCGCCGAGTTCGGTGACCGTGTTGTTTTGGCCGGTGTGGACGTAGTGCTGAGTGTCGTAGACCTCTCGGTTGGCCGCCAAGGGGAAGGCCAGCTGGGAGGTGACGGTCTTGCCGCTGTGGTAGATCTGAAAATGGATATGGGTGACGCGGCCGGGATACCAGCCCGGGTAGATGGTGTCGAAATGCGCGGTGCCGCTGTCGTCGACTGGCTGAATGCCGCGGCAATAGGTTTGGCCTGTCGCATTTTCCCCGGAGTTGTAGTAACCGGAATAAATACCGCTGTTGTCGCAGTGCCAAATATAAATATCGGCGTCGGTGATGGGGGCGCAGCCGTTGTTGGTATCGTGCAGTTTGAGCTGCAGCTTCACCGGGATGCCGGGTTTGCCTTCGGTGATGTCACGGCGCTTCAGCGCGGGGCTGGAGATGACAGAACTCAGCGGGTAGGGGCCCTCTGTCTCCGTGGGGGTCAAGACGCAACTTCCTGCGCTTGTGCTGCCGCTGGTGTCGGCAATGGGCGTCGGAGCGCAGCCCTGCAGCAGCGGTACGGTGGCAGCGCTCAGTGCGGTGAGCCTGCTCAGCAGTTCGCGTCGATTGATGTGCGGGGGCGTTGTGCTGTTCATGGTGCGCTCCAAGAGCCAGAATGATGTGTGCGGCTGGCAGAATACCGCATGTGATCGGTGTTTACTGTTGCCGTTTTTGCATTGTGAGTGAGAGCGCGCATAAAAAAGCCCAGCAGTGCGCTGGGCTTTACTCTTCAGGTCGCTGGGTCTATTTGACCGCGCGGTTCTCGATCAAGTCTTCCACCACAGAGGGGTCGGCGAGGGTAGAGGTATCACCCAGACTGTCGACTTCATTGTGCGCAATCTTGCGCAGTATGCGGCGCATGATCTTGCCCGAGCGCGTCTTCGGCAGGCCCGTCGCCCACTGCAAAACATCGGGGCTGGCGATGGGGCCTATCTCTTTGCGCACGTGTTTTACCAGTTCCTTGCGTAGCTCGTCGCTGGGCTCTTCCCCCGCCATCAGGGTGACGTAGACATAGATGCCCTGGCCCTTGATCTCGTGTGGGTAACCCACCACGGCGGCTTCGGCGACCTTGTCGTGCAGCACCAGCGCGGATTCGATCTCGGCGGTGCCCATGCGATGTCCGGACACATTGATGACATCGTCTACCCGGCCGGTGATCCACCAGTAGCCATCAGCGTCGCGTTTGGCGCCGTCGCCAGTGAAATAATAACCGGGATACATGGCGAAGTAGGCTTCGTGAAAGCGCTCGTGGTTACCGTAGAGGGTGCGCATCTGACCGGGCCAAGGGGCCTTGATGGCCAGAACGCCCTCGATGGCACCTTCGTCGGTGATCTCCTTGCCCTGCTCATCGAGCAACACGGGCTGGATACCGAAAAAGGGCTTGGACGCCGCGCCGGGTTTGAGCGCATGGGCGCCGGGCAGCGGCGTGATCAAATGGCCGCCTGTCTCGGTCTGCCACCAGGTGTCGACGATCGGGCAGCGGCCCTCGCCAATGACGTTGTAATACCACTCCCAGGCCTCGGGGTTGATCGGCTCGCCGACGGAGCCGAGCAGGCGCAGGCTTTTGCGCGAGGTCTTTTTGACGAAATCATCACCGGTCGCCATCAGCGCACGAATGGCGGTAGGGGCGGTGTAGAAGATGGCGACGTTGTGCTTGTCGATCACTTGCCAGAAGCGGCTGTTGTCCGGGTAGCTGGGCACGCCTTCAAACATCAAGGTGGTGGCGCCATTGGCCAAGGGTCCATAGACAATGTAGCTGTGGCCCGTGACCCAGCCCACGTCTGCAGTGCACCAGAAGACCTCGCCGTCCTTGTAGTCGAAGACGTGCTTGTGGGTGACGGCGGCGTACAGCAAGTAGCCACCGGTAGTGTGCACTACCCCTTTGGGTTTGCCGGTTGAGCCGGAGGTGTAGAGGATAAACAGCGGGTCTTCCGCGTCCATGGCCTCGGGCTCGCAGTCGCTGCTCTGCGCGGCAACTAGATCACCGTACCAAATGTCGCGGCCTTCAACCCAGGCGATGTCGCCTCCGGTGCGCTTGACCACGATCACAGTGTTGACGCATGCCGCGTTGGCACAGGCTGTGTCAACGTTGGCTTTTAGCGGAACAGCGCGGCCGCCACGCAGGCCTTCATCGGCGGTGATGACGACTTTGCAGTCGGCGTCTATGACACGGTCGCGCAAGGCCTCGGGGGAGAATCCTCCAAAGACGATGGAGTGCACTGCGCCCACGCGCGTGCAGGCCAGCATGGCCATGGCAGCCTCGGGGATCATCGGCATGTAGATGCAGACGCGATCGCCTTTTTTTACGCCGCGCGCTTTGAGGCCGTTGGCGAGCTGGCACACTTCGGCGTGCAGCTCACGGTAGCTGATGTTGCGCTGCTCATCCGGGCTGTCGCCCTCCCAGATGATGGCGGTCTGGTCGCCTCGGGTCTCAAGGTGGCGGTCGATGCAGTTGTAGGAGACGTTCAGCTCGCCGCCCTGAAACCACTTGATATCGGCCGTGTGGTAATTCCACTCCAAGGTCTTGTCCCAAGGCTTGGACCAGCTCAGGAATTGCTCGGCTTGTTCGGCCCAAAAGCCCGCTGGGTCTTCGATCGAGCGCTTGTACATCTGCTCGTATTGTTCGGCGTTGATGTTCGCTTGCGCGGCGAAATCAGCTGGAACGGGATACGTCTTATCAATGGACATGTATTGCCTCCGTGGGGATTCGACCTTAATTTTTATTATCGGACAGGGCGTGGTGTTCGCTGTCTGTCTCTGTATCTTCTGAGCACTATTATTCACGTCTGCGGCTAAAAGGCATAGTTGGTTTTGAAAACTCTATGATAACAAACGCTTAGGGTTGAATGCGGTGCCTTGGGCCGCTGTCGTTACGATGGGTTGTTACTTTTTTCGGCCTCAATTTGTGAATAAAGGTAACAACTTGGGGGCGCCGTTGGTGTGGGTGGCCCTGGAATCAGCGTGCTGCTCGTTTCCGCGGCTTCTCGGCTGCCGTGGCGTGCAATATTGCGACAGCTTGTTTCAATTTGAAATACCGCCCGAGAGGTAGGCCCAGTATTGCAGCGCGCTCGAGGCTTTAGTGTTTGCATGGCGCGTCTGCTGAGCAGACGTTATGTGACGTTGTTTGCCCGCGTTGCGGTGAGTCTGCGCAGGATCCTGAACGGTGGCCAACGTAGCTCGGCCGCGCGGCCAGTGGGGCTTTGCTCGTCCTCCGCCCGCCGCCTCTACTTGGCGTTGCTGCGGGGGATGTCCATCTTCTGTCGGCGCTCCCACAAGGCTTTGCGGCTGATGCCCAGTCGTGCGGCCAGTTCGGTCTCGGTCATGTGGGTTTGATTGGTGACCACAAAAAACCGAAAATACTCATCCAGACTCAAGCTTGCGGCCAACGGTGCCTGCGGTGACTGGGTGTCCGGCGAGGAGGCAATGCCCAGCAGCCCCGCGTCGATGGTGCTGTCGTCGCTGAGGATAACCGCGCGCTCCACTGCGTTCATCAGTTCGCGCACGTTGCCGGGCCAGTGGTATTTGAGCATCGCTTCGACGGCGCGCGTATTGAAACCCTCGATGTCGGCGCTGAGCTTCTTGCTGGCGCGGCTCAGGGCGTGTTCGGCCAGGGCGATCACGTCGCGCTCGCGGTCACGCAGTGCGGGCAGGGTGATCTCCAGGCTGCGCAGGCCAAGGTAGAGGTCCTCGCGAAAGGCGCCCTGTTCGGTCAGCTCGGCCAGGTTTTTGTTACTGGATACAATCAATCGCACGTCCACTCGGCGCGCGTGGCTGGAGCCGAGCGCGCGCACCTCGCCGTGCTCCAACAGGCGTTGCAGGCGGGCTTGGGCGGTGTCACTGAGTTCGCAGACATGGCTCATGTACAAAGTGCCGCCATGGGCCGCATCGGCGAGTCCTTTGCGCCGCGTATCGGAGCCGGTAACGGCGCCCTTTTCGTGGCCGAAAAGCTCTGCCTCGATGGAGCCGTCGGGGATGGCGCCGCAGTTGACCGCGATCAGCGGTCCGTCGCTGCGACCACTGATGTCGTGGATCGCGCGGGCAATCAGCTCTTTGCCGGTGCCGGGCTCGCCGCTCAACAACACAGGCATGGCGACAGGCGCCACCTTGGCCATGCGGTCAAACACCGCTTTCATGGCGCGGCAATTACCGATCATGCCGGCACTGGGGAAGGTCTGCTGCAGGTCGTTTTTCAGCGCTGCATTTTGTCGGTTGAGCTGGTTGCGCTTGAGGCTGCGCTCGACCATCAGCAGCATTTCCTCGTGATCGAAGGGTTTGCTGATGTAATCCACGGCGCCATTTTTCATCGCTTCCACCGCGCTGCGCACACTGGCGTAGCTGGTCATGATGATCACGGGCGCCTGTTCGACGTGGCTGATGATGGCGGTGCCCGCCTCGCCCGGCAGGCGCAGATCACTGACGATCACATCGAAGCTGTCCAATGGCAGCGCGGTCGCTTGTTCCACTGAATCGGCTTCTTCGACCTCGTATCCTGCGCGCTCAAACATGCGGCGCAGTGACATGCGGATGATGTCCTCGTCGTCGATGATCAGTAACCTGCTCATGTTGCGTTATGCTCCTTCGTATTGATCAGTACAGCACCCGGGAGGGTGATGCGGAAGCAGCTGCCGTTGCCCGGTGAGCTGTCCAATGTGATGCGGCCCGCGTGCTCCTCGACAATCGAGTGCACCAGCGAGAGCCCCAAACCCGTGCCTTTGCCGACAGCTTTGGTGGTGTAGAAAGGTTCGAATATCGATGTTTGCACATCGTTTTCGATGCCGCTTCCCTGATCGATGACTTCGATGATGCAGCTGCTGCCCATGCCGTGGGCACGCACATCGACGTCGCTGTTGTCGCTGCTCGCGGCGGATGCGTTGCTGAGCAGGTTGACGATCATCTGCAGTATTTTTTGTCGGTCCGCGTGGACGAACAATGTCGGCAGACAGTCGTAGCTGAAGCGGATGCGGTGGGTGCTGGGGTCGAGCTTGATCAGGTCGATGGCTTCGGTGATGCAATGGGCGAGCTCAAAGAGATCCCGGCTGCCTTCGCTGGGGGCCTCGCGGCGAGAAAACGCCAGCAAAGACTTGACGATCTCGTTGATGCGCCGCGTTTGTTTGATGATGTTGTCACCGGTCTGCAATACGATGTCCGGATCGTTTTCGTGCGCGAGATTCTGCGCCAAGCTGTCGATGCCGGTGAGTGGGTTGCCAATCTCATGGGCGACGCCTGCGGCAAAGCGGCCGATGGAGGCGAGGCGTTCCGAGTGCGCCAGCTCCGCCTCGAGCAGGTCGATGTTGGTGCGGTCTTCGAGCAGTATGACAAGGCCGTTGCGGGCCTCGGGGGTGATCGCACTGGTCTGGATGCTGGACTTGTGAAAGTTGTAACTGTGTGAGCCGTTGTCGCCCCTGACACGCTGCTTGAGCAGGTGGTTGGTGTCGCCCTTGGCGAAGTCGAATAAGAGCTTGCCCCAGGGCGGGCGTAGGGCTTCTATGCTCTGGCCCAGGGCGTCGCCGGCGGCGATGCCCGAGAGCTGCGCCATGGTGGTGTTCCAGATAACGATCGTATTGTTGGTGTCCAGCGAGCAGACGCCGATGGGCAGCTCCTGCAATACATCGCGGTGGTAGCGGCGCATTTCATCGAGCTCACGCTCGGCCCCGCGCAGTCGGTTGCGGGAGTTTTCCAATCGCATCTCCAGACGCTTAAAACTGTCTGAAAGCGCCGCGTGGGTCTCCTTGTGCAGCCGCAGGCGGTCGTTGACGATCAGCCGCGCAAGGGTGGGGCCCAGCAGGCCAGAGAGATTCAGCTCGATGTGCTCGCGCAGACGGCGCAGCTCCGCCGGTCGGGACTCCTGCCAATCCAGTTTCAGTTCCTGCAGTGCATTGTCGACTTCTTTTTCTGCGGCCGAGGGCCCCATAACCTCCTCAAGTTGCTGCGAGAACTGATAGGGCGACAGCGCCAGCACGGTGCCGGTCAGAGGGCGGGTGCCCTGGTGTACGCAGAGCTCCGCGGCCTCGACCTCTTCGTTGGAGGGGCGGGTGGCGTAGGAGCCCAGCACCAGCAGGATGGCGTTGGTGGTGAGTGTCCAAAAGGTGGCCACGGCCCAGATGTCACTGCCCTCGGCGCCGAAGATAGCGCTCAGGTCGATCTGTTGATCGAGGATGTCGGAATTGACCAGCAGCGGCATGATTAAAATGACGAACCACATCAGAAAGCCGCCGGCCAGGCCGAGCAAAAAGCCGTTGCTGGTGGCTCGGCCCCAGAACAGCAATCCCACCATGCCGGGCAGCAGCTGAGCCACAGCGACAAAGGAGATCAGTCCCATCTGCGCGAGGCCAGCGTTGTCTTGTATCACCTTAAAAAAACCGTAGGCGCAGAGGATGATAAAGACGATCGAAACGCGTTTGCTCCACAGCAGGGCTCTGTAGAAATCGTGCTGCGCCTGCGGGACGGTCATGCCCGCCGGGGCGATCCAATGGTTGAGCACCATGGACGAAAGCGAGAGCGTGGCGACAATCATCATGGCGCTGGCGGCCGACATGCCGCCTATGAGGGCAAACAGCGGCAGCCAGGAGTTCTCCGCAACCATGGACACCGCCATCACGTAGAGGTCGGCAGAGATGCCTGGTGCGACAGTTTGGCCTGCCCACAGTATTGGGATAATCGGTAGGTTGAGCAGCAGCAAATACAGCGGGAAGGCCCAGGAGGCGACGCGCAGGGAGCGGGAGCTGTGGTTCTCGGTGAACATCATGTGGAATTGGCGCGGCAGCAAAAACGCGGCGCAAAAGGACAAGACCATCATGCTCAGCCAGGAGCCGTCCTTGACCGGGTCGTAGAGCGCATCGATCGCTTCAGGTGTGGCGTCTATCCACTGGTCGAATTCGGCGAAGCCACCGAAGACACCGACAATGGCGAACAGCCCCACGCTCAGCAGCGCGATGAGTTTGACCGCGGATTCAAAGGCGATCGCCACAACGAGCCCCTCGTGTTGATCGCGCGGGGTGAGGTGGCGGGCGCCAAACAGCACGGCGAACACGGTCAGCACCGTGCAAAATGCCAGCGCCAGGGTGTCGGTGGGGATGTCGTGGGTGAGCATCTGCACGGACTGGGTCCCGGCGCGAATTTGAAGCGAGAGGTAAGGGATGGAGCCCATCAACATCGCGGCGGTAACCCAGGGACCGACACTGGTTTTGCGGTAGCGGAAGGCAAACAAATCAGCCAGTGAACTGAGCTGGTAGTCGCGCACCAGGCGGAAGATGGGCTGCAGCAGCACTGGGGTCAGCCCCATCGCCACGGTGAGGCCGATGTAGATGGTGAGGAAGAGGAAGCCGCCGTCCTGGGCCAGCCCAACGCTGCCGTAGTAGGACCAGCTGGTGGCGTAGACGCCCAGCGACAAGGTGTAGGTGATCGGGTGGCGGGCGACTGCCAGCGGGATGGTGCCGCGTTCGGCCAGCCACGCCAGTAAGAACAACAGCGCAAGGTAGCTGAGCGAGGCAATTAAGACGACCCAGGCACTGATCATGGTCGGTTGATCGCTCGACTTAAGGCGAAGATGGCGGCGATCAAAATTGCCCACAGGACAAAGGGGGCATACCAGCTGGGGCGTTCGCGCAGAACCCAGTCAAACAGCGGGGAGGCGAACAGCAGCGCGGCCAGCAAGACCAGCATGACCAGGCGATCCACGGGAACCCGTGGGTCGTTGCTTTTGGGGGCTTGGCTCATGGCATGCGGGCGTGGCTAGAGTGTTACTAAAGGTAACGCATTTGCGGCCTTGCTGCAAGTTTGTAGAGGGGCGGAGGAGCCTGGGGCATGCCGCCGGTGCGCCTGTGCCTTATCGGCCCTACGGCGTCTGGTGCCGTGTGGTACTGGATAATATATCCGTAGGGCGAATAAGCGCAGCGCATCCGCGTAGCCCGCTGCATATTGCAGGGCATGCGGCCTAGCCGATGCTTGCGATGTGCTGGCTGATGGCGTGGATCACTTTTTCACGGTCTTCTTCGAGCAGCAGCAGGTGGTCCATCTCGGGGAAATAAACCTCTCTCAGGTGCGGGCTGCTCGCCAGCAGCGCATCGGCGTCGGCCAGTTGCCCACAGTAGCTGTACTCGTTGATCACGCCGCCCGTGAACAGGCAAAACAGCGACACCCGTCGGGAGAGCAGTGTTTTGAATCGATTGATCACCTTCTCGGGGGATTCAACCTCCAGGAACAAGTCATCCGCGACGACATTGGCAGCGGACTCATCCTGTATCGCCCTGGGGTTGAGCAGGTTCAAGAGTCTCTTCCAGGCGCCTTTTTGAATGAGGCGAGGCAAGACAAAGGATGTGAACCAGTGCAGTTTATAGCGGCGTGTCTTCACCGAGTATCCGTCCAGCGAAACAACCCCGACCACCCGCTCGTCGTGCACCGCAATCTCTATCGCGTCGTGTGCGCCAGAGCACAGGCCCGCCAGCACAAAGCGAGAAATGCCCTCACTCCGTTCGAGGGTGTCCAGCACCTCTCGCACTTCAGCCTGCGTTTTGGCCTCGATACTGGCGCTGCTAGGCCGTTCGACCGAATCGCCGATGCCGCTGAGATCGAAGCGCAGTGAGCTTATGCCCTTTGTGGCGAGCTCGCGAGCACAGTCCACGTAGAGGCGATTTGGCCCCTGGCTGCGCAGCAGGCCGGCGCTGAGGAAGAGCACAGCGGGTCTGTCTCTGTTGCCCGCGTCAGACCAGATGCCGTTGATTGTCCAGGGCTGGCTTATGCTAAAAATCTGTTCCATGTTCAAGTCGCCCCGGTTGTCATTGTCGCGCGAATGTACTGGCGCATTTCAAAGCTGTCGATGTCCGTAGAGGTGCTTTTGTGGGTGTCATACCAGTCGATCGCGGTGCCTGTTTGCAGTCGCTGAGCAGCGCCAAAACCGTGCTCGCAGGCACCGCTGCTCTGGATCACATGAAATCGTGTGTCCAGTGCGTCGCCGTCGAACTTAAAGGCGTCGATTTCCGCGCGCAGTGCGGGGTTGATATTCAAACCCGGGCTTTGCAGGCCCTGCGGGTCCACCGTACACCGAGGTTTAAGAAAGTAGTACCAACTATTGCTCGCCTTCTGCTGCAGATTCAAGCGCTGCTGCCACCACTGGGCACCGTCGATCACGGGGTCCCAGAGAAATACCTTGTCCAGCGCGATGCCGTCGAGCTGCGCACTGCTCAGCAAGCTGGCAGAAAAGCGCCCGCCCAGCACAGACAGGGTCTGGCAACCAGAGCGCTCTAGGAGCATTTCCGCCGCGCAGCGGATGTCGTTTTGCCACTGTTGTAATGTGTCGACTGAACGGCTGTTGAGGGAGGAATTGCCGGTGCCCGATAGGTCGACCAGCAGGCAGTGCACGCCCTGCGTGGCGAGTTCCTGCGCCAGCGTGCGGTAGCTGCGGTCGATGCGGCTCTGCTCGTAGCCGTGTGAGCTGACGATCAACAGAGCGCTGGTCGCGGGCTCGGCGCACTTGACGTGTGTGCAATAGAGTTGTGCTGCATTGCACTCTACAAACTCCGCGGTGATTTCAGCGAGGCCGTCGCTGCTGACCTTGCTCATGTCGGCGCTGCTGGCTGATGCAGGGTCGATGTGCGCTGCAACTTGGCCGAGCGTGCCCATGATCAAGATGCGCATGGGCACGTTGCTGCTGTGGTTGCGTTCGGCCCAGTTGATGAACTTGATCGCCGACAGAGAATGCCCGCCCAGACTGAAAAATTTGTCGTTGCAGCCAATGCTTGTGACACCGAGCAGCTGTTGCCATTGCTCGGCAATTTCAGCTTGCAGTGGGGTGTCGATGCTGCCTTGCTGCTGCTCTGCCGTGCGCTGGGGTGGTTCGGGCAGGGCTTTGCGGTCGAGCTTGCCGTTCGGTGTCTGTGGCAGGGATTCGAGCTGCACAAACTGCTGCGGCACCATATAGGCGGGCAGGCTCTCGCTGAGGTGCTGTTGCAGCAGTGCCTCATCCGGGCCTGTGTTGTCGCCGCCCTGAGAGACCCAGTAGGCAACCAGGCGTTTCGCGCCTGGCGTGTCCTCGCGGATCAGTACGGCCGCTTGTTTGATGCCGGCGTGCGCCGCGAGCACGGTTTCGATTTCACCGAGCTCAATCCTGAAGCCGTTGAGCTTGACCAGGTTGTCGAGGCGGCTGATGTAACTCAGCTTGCCGTCGTTGCGCCAGCGCGCCAAGTCGCCAGTGCGGTAGAGCTTGGCACCTGCGCTGTCGCTGAAGGGGTCGGGCAGGAACTGGCTTGTATTCAGATCGGGTCGGTTGCTGTAACCCTGGCTGACGCCGTCCCCGGCGATGCAGAGTTCGCCAGGGGCGCCCAGCGGGCAGAGCTGCAGGTGCTCGTCGAGTATGTACACCTGGGTATTGGCGATAGGTTTGCCAATGCTGACACTGGCGTGAGCATCGGTGATCTGCTCGCAGCTTGACCAGACGGCCGTCTCTGTCGGACCGTACATGTTCCACAGGGAGCCCAGCATGGGCAGCAGTCGGGGCAGGATATCTGCGGGCAGCGCTTCGCCGCCGATCAGGCCTTTGATGCGGCGATTGCCTTGCCAGCCCGCCTCTAACAACAGGCGCCAAGTTGCTGGGGTGGCTTGTAAGACAGTGATCTGCTGCGCTTCCAGGTACGCGGCCATGTGTTTGCCGTCGATCGCCAGCTTGCGGCTGGCTACCACCAGCTCCGCGCCACTCAGCAGCGGCAGATAGAGCTCCAGCACCGATATGTCGAAGGACAGCGTGGTGACCGCGAGCAGCTTGTCGCTGCGGTCAAAACCCGGCATGGTTTGCATTGAAAGCAGAAAGTTCAGCGCATTGCGGTGCTTGAGCTGTACGCCTTTGGGGTTGCCGGTTGAGCCTGAGGTGTAGATGACGTAGGCCAGATCGTCCATGGTCACCGCGGCGGCAGCGCTGTCCAGGCTCTTGTCTGCAGTAACATCAACGACACTCTGCCAATCTGCGTCCAGCTCAATGATCTTGGCTTGGCTGTTGGGCAGGGTGTCGCGCAGCGCCTGCTCGGTGATCAAGACCGGTGCGCGCGCATCCTCGAGGATGTAACGCACGCGCTCGGCGGGGTAGCTGGGGTCCAGTGGCAAATAGGCGCTGCCCGAGCGCATGATGCCGAGCAGAGCGATCAGCATCTGCGCTGAGCGGTTCACCGAGAGCGCGATCAAACTGCCAGGACCGGCCCCCAGCTGCTGCAGGTAGATCGCCAGCTGCTCGGCCTTGCTGCAGAGCTCGCTGTAACTCAGGGCCATTCCGGCGTCATCGCGCACGGCAATTTTATTCGGGCTTTGCGCGGCCTGTTGCCAGATCAGCTGCACAAAGTTTTGGCTTTGATCGTAAGCGGTGCGCGGCGGGTTGAGCGCGTGAATCAGCGTGTGCCTGTCGGTCTCGCTGAGCAGATCCAGTGTAGCAATGGGGTCTTCAGGCGCATCCAGAGCGTGTTCCAGCAAGCGCGTAAACTGCTCGCTGAAGCGCTCGATGGAGGCCCGTTCGTAAAGCTCGTCGCTGTAGACAATCCTGGCCTGGTAGCTGTCGCTGCCGTCGCGCTCGAGCACGGAGACTTCCAGCAGGAGATTGTATTCACTGGCGTTGATCGGCGCGACCAGGTGCTCGCACTGCAGGCCCTTGAGCTTCAGCTCGGCGTCTGGGATGTTCTGAAACAAGAACATAAAGGGCGAGAAAGGCAACTGATCGTCAACGCGCACGGGGTCGAGGCGGCGCACGATCTCATCAAAGTGCACGTCGCTGTTGCTGATGGCGTCGCGCGTGGTGTCGCGCAGTTGCTGCACCAGCTCACGGAAGTTCATGCTCCGCTGGATCTTGCCGCGGATGGGCAGCGTGCCGATGAAGCTGCCCACGATATTTTCCAGCTGTGCGCTGTTGCGCCCGTGCACGGCCGTTGCGACGGCGAAGTCCTTGCTGCGGGTGTGGCGGCTGAGCAACAAGAAATAACAGGCCATCAGCAGTGCGTGTGCCGAGCTGTTGAGCTCTTTGGCGGTTGTTTCCAGCTGCTGGCTGATGGCGGGTGAGAGGTTGAAAGCCACTTGAGCTGAGCTGAACTGGCGAGTTGCAGGGGCTTTGAAATCCTGGCTGAATTCCACGGGCTCCAAACCCGAAAGCTGACCCTGCCAGTAGTCGAGCTGGGGGCTGTAGCGGTTGGCGTCGCGAGCGGCGCTGTCCGCCCGAGCAAATTCGACGAACTGCCAGGGCTGCGCAGGCAGGCTATCACCCGCGTAGTGAGCGGCGATTTCGCGCAGCAACACAGACATTGACCAGCCGTCCACGACCAGGTGGTGGGCCACCAATACCAGCAGCTGGGCTCCGTCTGCGCAGCGGGCAATGTGCGCTCGCACCAGCGGGCTTGTTGCGAGCGCAAATCGCTCTTTGTCGGCGCAGTCTTCGACAAAGGCTTCAGCGTTGGTGTCGGCTGCCAAGGTGCTTTGCAGCACGGGCAGTTGAAAATCATCTGCCCAGTGCATGACGGGGCTGCCATCGCGGCTGAGCACGTTCATCTGCAGCGCACTGTGGCGCGCGACCACCTGCTGCAGTGATTCGATCAGTCGGGCTGTGTCCAGCGGGCCTGTTATGCGCACCGCCTCGTGCACGTGGAACATGCTCAGGTTGCGCTGCGCCGATTCGTATTGCAGCCACAGCCGCAGCTGGCTGGCGGCCAGTGGCGTATCCGCGAAGGGCGCTTGCAGGCGCTGCATCTCTGTCGCCTGTGTCTGCGCGGGGTAGCTGTCGATACAGGCGGCAAGCTGGTGCAATTCGGGGTTGGCGAAAAAATCCCGCGCGCTGAGCGCTGTGCCCATTTGCCGCTGAATCGCGCCCAGCATTCTCGCCGCCAGCAGCGAATCTCCACCCAGTCCAAAAAAATTGTCCAAGCGGCCCACTTGCGCTAGCGCGAGCTGTTCAGCCCAAAGCGCCGCCAAACTTTCTTCGGTAGCGCTTTGTGCCGATTCAAAATGTTGTTGCGTCGCGGTGATCGCGGAGCTGCCATCGGGCAGTGCTCTGCGGTCTATCTTGCCGTTGACCGTCTTCGGGAATACCGGCAGCAGGATGTATTTGAGCGGCACCATGTGCGGTGGCAATTTTTTCTGCAAGTAGCCGTAAAGCGCGCTGAGTTCGAAGCTGTCTGGATTGCAGGCGATGTAGGCCAGCAGCGTTTTCTGTGGGCCGCTCGTGTCCGCCACCAACAGGGATTCCAGGGTGCCGGGGTAGTCGTTGATCGCCGCTTCAATTTCGCCTGGCTCTATGCGGTAGGAGCCCACCTTCAATTGATGATCGATGCGCCCAGCGTAGGCGATGTCGCCGCTGGGCAGCCAGCGGGCCAGGTCACCGGTGCGATACAGGCGTTCTTCTCGTCCCTTGCTGGTCTCGACCGTGACGAATGACTCCTGTGTCAAATCGGGACGGTTCAGGTATCCGCGCGCAAGGCTGGCCCCGCCGATGTAGAGCTCGCCAGTCTCACCGGCCGCAACCGCTTGTCTGTTCTGGTCGAGGATGTGTGCGCTGTACCCCTTGATGGCTTTACCGATCGGCAGGTTCTCTTCCTGCCAGCCGGCGGGCGGGATGAACACAGTCGCAGTGACAGTGGTCTCGGTGGGGCCATAGGCGTTGGCCCACAGTGTGGTGTTTGACTCGATCTCGCGCCAGCGCCGGTAGTGCGTGGCCGACACCTTTTCACCCGTGACCACCATCAGCCGCAAGGATGCGGGGGTTTGCACGCGGGCCGCGACCATCAGATCAACCCATTCGTGCCAATAGCCAGTGGCCAAGTGCAGGGCGCTGACTTTGTATTTGTCCACCAATGCAGAGAGCTCTATTTGGGCATCGATGCGCTCTGCCGGTCGTATGACCACGGCACCGCCGGTTATCAGGGGCGGGAAGATCTCCTCGATGGCAATGTCGAAGTTGATGGTGGAGAACTGCAGAGTGCGATCGGTCGCCGTCAGCTGATAGACGGCTGCGTCGGCGTGGCAATAGTTCAGCAGTGCGCCGTGCTCTATGGGCACGCCCTTGGGTTTTCCGGTGGAGCCGGAGGTGTACATGATGTAGGCGAGCTCGTTGGCGGCCGGCTCGTCGAGCCACCGCTGTGCTGCTGGCGCCAAGGTCTGCGGCGAGCGCTCGTCCAGCAGCAGTATTTCGCAGGGGTCGGGGGTAAACAGCTGCGCGTGTTGCTCGCTGCTGATGATCACCTTTATCTCAGCGTCTTCAACCATGTAGCGTAAACGTTCGCTGGGGTATTCGGGGTCCAGTGGCACAAAGGCGCCGCCGGCCATCCAGCTGCCGAGCATGGCGGCGATGGCGTGGTGCGAGCGACTCAGGCACAGCCCGACGCTTTGCCCGGCTTGCAAATTCAGTTGTTCTAACTGGGTTGCTATGCGCGCCGCGTAGTCGTGCAGCTCGGCGTAGCTCATCTCGCGGTCTTCGTGCACTGTCGCTGTGTGCGCCGGATTCGCACGCACGTGATACTCAAATGCACTGATAACACTTTGCTCTTGTGCGGCATCAAGGGCTTGTTGTTGTCGTGTCTCAGCTGTCATTTGATTTAAAACCTGGGCATTTTACGGTGGAAACTGCCGGTGAGCGGCAGTCGGGTAATGCGTGCAGCGCGGTGTTCATGCGCGTTTTAGATCGAGTGCTTGGATTTTCGCCGTGGGGCAAACGGATTGATAGGCATCTGCAAAACACTCAAAGCCCTCGTCGAACTCCGCGATGGTGGTGGTCAGTGGCATCAGGAATTTCAGTACCTCGCCTTCCGAGCCTGCGGATTCGATGATCAGCTTGCGTTCAAAACACGCCTTGCTGATCGCGGCAGCGAGCTCGCCGTCACCGAAATTGATGCCCCAAATCATGCCTTTTCCGCGCAGCTCTAAGCCAGAGTTGGCTTTCACCAAGGCGCTCAATCGGCCGTGAACATGCGACGATAAACGCGATATTTCTTGGCTGAACGTATCGTCCTGCCAATGGGCGAGCAGTGCTGTCGCGGCGACAAACGCCAGCTGGTTTCCCCTGAAGGTCCCAGTGTGCTCCCCGGGCAGCCACTGGTCCAACTCGCGCTTGAACAGCACCAATGAAAAGGGCTGGCCACCGCCTAGGGATTTGGACAGGCACACCATGTCCGGCACGATGCCAGCTTCTTCAAAGCTGAAAAAATCGCCGCTGCGGCCATTGCCCACTTGAATATCGTCGACGATCAGCAGCATGTCATGTTCGCGACACAGTGCCGCCAGCTCCTGCAGCCAAGTATTGCTGGCGACGTTGATCCCGCCCTCGGCCTGGATCGTCTCCAGGATGACCGCAGCGGGCAGTGGCAGTCCGCTGCTGTTGTCAGTGAGCAGCTTGCGAAAATAGTCCAGAGTGTTCACGCCCGCGCCCAAATAGCCGTCGAAGGGCAGGTGGCTGACATTGTCGTGCGAGCCGAAATGTTCATTGTGGTAGTGGCGGTTTCCGGTCAGCGCCAGGGCGCCCAGGCTGTGGCCGTGGTAGCCGTTGGTGAAGGCGACGACGTGCGCGCGTTTCTTGACCTTTCGCGCCAGCTTTATCGCAGCTTCTACGGCGTTTGTGCCTGTGGGCCCGGTGAATTGGATTTTGTAATCGAGCGTGCGGGGCTTGAGGATGTTGTCTTCAAAAATCCGCAGAAAATCAAGCTTGGCTACTGTGGCGAGATCGAGGCCGTGCATCAGGCCGTCATCGCTGATGTAGTCCAGCAGGGCTTTCTTGACGGCCGGGTTGTTGTGCCCGTAATTGAGCGTGCCGGCGCCGGCAAAAAAATCGAGGTAGCTCTGACCATTTGCATCAAAAAGTCGGCTTCCTTTAGCGCGGCTGAAGACGGCGGGGAAGTTGCGCACGTAGCCGCGTACTTCAGATTCAAGATGGTTGATTAACTGCATGGGGTGTAACCGAGTTTATGTGACATTGATCGCACGAAGGTAAGTTTCGCAGGGGCTGGTGTCAACTTGATGAGCGCCGAGTGTGACGTGGTCGTTATCGTTTCAGCATTTGTTGTGTTTAGTTGCAATAAGGGCAATAAACTAACTGCTATTGGTACTTGGCAGAATTTGCTCTTGATTGTTCTTTCTGCAGTTTAATTCGCGATTTATTGTGTGCAAGCAGCGTCTAATTCGTACTGCAAGGGCGCTTGTTGTATTGGGTTAGCAGTTGTTGCTCGGAGGGGATGTGTGGTGCCTGTTCTAAATTTCAAGGCTTAAGTGCAGGCCTGTCACAGGGCTGTTGCACCGCAGTCGATTATTACCGGCTGCTAATGATTAATTAGCGCCCAAGGTGTCGAATAATTGAGGTCGGGAATGCTGCAGTGAGTGTACGGTTTTAGGGCGACAGAGCTGCGGTGGCGGGAGGTGTCATGTTTGGCCGGTAGAGCTGTGCGGGCTTTGTTTGTGCTCTCAGAATAAAGGTGCTTATGCCTTCGCTGAGATGCGCTCGACACGCCAGGCGGCAGTCGCTTCACGTAGGAAGGAAGGGCAATCTGGCTGTTGTGGCAGGGGTTGTTGGCCCAGTGCTAGCCATGCACATTCAAGATTCTTCAGCGCGTGGCTGTTATCGAGGGCGGGTGCGTGGTTTTGCTTGCTGAGTTTCTGCCCGTGTTCATCCCGCAGCAAAGGCAGATGCAGGTAGTCGGGCTCATTCAGTGACAGCGATTGCTGCAAGTGGATCTGCCGGGCGGTGTTGTCCAGCAGATCTGCACCGCGCACGACTTCGGTGATGCCCTGCGCAGCGTCGTCAACCACCACGGCGAGCTGGTAGGCGTAGAGACCGTCGCGGCGTCGCAAGACAAAATCCCCAGTGGTGAGCCGTAGATCTTCTGTTTGCAAGCCCGCAACAGCGTCTATGAAGTGATGCTTTGGGTGCTCTGCGAGCCGCAGGCGCAATGCGTTTGTCTGGGTCGGTAGGCCGCGAGTGGAGCAGCGTCCATCGTAGGCTGTCGAGGCAGTTTTGAGGCGTGTTTGTTTCAACTCTGCCCGGCTGCAGCTGCAGCTGTAGAGCCGACCGTTCTGCCGCAGTTGTTGCAGCGCGTGCTGGTACAAAGGGTGGCGTTGGGACTGGTAGCTGGGTGGCGCGTCGCCGAGCAGGTGATGTGCACACAAGCAGCGCAGGATGTCACGGTCGGCGCCCGCCGGTTCACGTTGCGGGTCCAGGTCTTCGACGCGGACCAGCCAGCGTCCGCGCCGGCTCCGCGCCTGCAGGTAGCTGGCAAGTGCAGCCAGCAGGGAGCCCATGTGCAGGGCCCCCGACGGCGAGGGTGCAAAGCGCCCTACGTATTCGCCCATCGCCGCTTTAAGCGGACTGGCGCTCGCGGATTTCTTCCATGGTCTTGCAATCGATGCACATGGTTGCTGTCGGCCGCGCTTCCAGTCGGCGAATGCCGATATCGATACCGCAGCTCTCACAAAATCCGTAGTCTTTGCTGTCGATCAATCGCAGCGACTCGTCGATTTTTTTGATCAGCTTGCGCTCACGATCACGGGTTCGAAGCTCGAGCGAGAATTCTTCTTCTTGCGTCGCGCGGTCATTGGGGTCGGGGAAATTGGTCGCATCGTCCTTCATGTGTCCGACCGTGCGATCAACTTCTTCCATGAGTTGACGTTTCCAATCCAGCAAAATGGCCTTGAAGTGAGCGTACTGCTCAGCATTCATGTACTCCTCACCCGCCTTTTCTTGGTACGGGGTAAATTCCGCTACATCGGTTCGGTTGTTCGCTTCCTTATTGGCCATGAGTCTCTTCTGGGTCCGTTCGTTCTTGTAAAGCAGGGTTTAATACCATATTCACAGCCTTGTACGCAAGAAGTGTGAACCGGTTCCTTGGGGTGAATCTGTGCCTAATGGTAGGGGCGAGCGGCATTTTGTGCCTGAAATTCTGTCTAGAAAATACCCCATTTGGGCTAGATGGAGCCTAGGCCAGTGATTCGATCAGCCCCGCCGCGCCGTCGAGCTCATAACCTGCAGCCCGCGCATCCTCGAGTATGTCCGCCATCTCCCGGCCAGCGCGTCGCTGCAGGGCGCACCAGGCCATGGTGCTGCGCGTGCCGGTGCGGCAATAGGCGAGCACGGGGCCCTTGGCGGTGCCGATGGCTGTTTCGAGTGCGTCGACGACCGCGCGGTCGAAGCTGTTCATATCAAAGGGGATGGCATGAAAAGCCAGGCCGGCGCGCGCTGCTGTTTTAGCCATTTCATCCAATGTGGGCTGATTGCTCTCCTCGTTGTCTGGGCGATTGCAGATCACCGCGTGGAAGCCCGCTTTGGCCGCAGCGTCCATGGCCGCTGAGCCCAGCTGGTGGGCGACTGAGTAGTCTTCAGTGATTTTAATGAATTGGCTCATGCTGTGGCCTTCCTGTGGGTCAAGGTTGTGGGGTGTCGCTGCTGGCAGTTTCGGCCGCGGCGATCGATTCCACCGCTACGTCGGCGTCACCGTCGCTCAGGGACAGTTTTAATTTGTCGCCGACACGCAATTGCTGGCTCCGGGTGATCAGTTTGCCGCTGGGCTGTAGACGCGTCACGGCGTAGCCACGCTGCAGTGTCGCCAGTGGGCTGACGGCATCGAGAGCACGGCAGCTGCTGGCCAGTGTTTGCTCGGCGCGCTCGGTGATGCTGCGCATGGCGCGCTGCAGGCGCTGCTGCAGTGCAGTGCTGCGCAGTTGCTGGCGGGTGATCATCTGCGCGGGGGATTGCAGCGCCAGCCTGGCCTGCAGCTGGCTCAAGCGGTTCTGGTGTTGTTGCAGTAGACGGCTGTGTACGGCGTGCAGTCGGGCCTCGGCGCTGTCCTGGCGCTGCTGCTGTTGCTGCAGCTGTCGCTGCGGGTGGCAGCGCTGCAAGCGATCTATCAGCGCCGCGGTGCGCATCTGCAGCTCGCTCTGCCAGCGGCGGCCGTGGTTGCGCAGGCGCTGCTCGGTGGCGGCGAGCCCGCGCCGCATGGCCGCGATGTCGGGGCTGGCGAGTTCGGCCGCGGCCGAGGGCGTCGGCGCCCGTGCGTCGGCGACAAAATCGACGATGGTGGTATCCACTTCGTGGCCTACGCCGCTGATAATGGGGCGCTGGCAAGCGGCCACAGCGCGCGCGACCGCTTCTTCATTGAAGGCCCAGAGATCTTCTAGGGAGCCGCCGCCGCGTACCAGCAGTAGTACCTCGCAATCCGGGTACGCGTCGGCGCGGGCTATGGCCTTTGCCACGGCAGCGGGCGCCTGCGGCCCCTGCACCAGGGTGGGGAATACAATTACACGCGCCAGCGGGTATCGTCGGGCCAGCACCTGCACCACGTCGCGCACCGCGGCGCCGGACGAGGAAGTGATCACGCCGATGCAGCGGGGCGTCGCGGGGATGGGCTTCTTGCGCGCGGCTTCAAACAGCCCTTCGGCCAGCAATTTGGCCTTGGTCGCTTCGAATTGGCGCTGCAATGCGCCCGCGCCGGCGTCCTCGACGTGTTCGACGATCAACTGGTAATCGCCGCGTGGCTGATAGAGCGCAACCCGCGCGCGCAGCCGCACCTGTTGGCCGTTTTCAAGCGCAATGCTCAATAATCGCGCCTTCTGTTTAAAGAGAGCGCAGCGCACTTGGGCGCGATTGTCTTTGAGAGAAAAGTACAAATGGCCAGACGCCGGGCGCGCGAGATTGCTCAACTCGCCCTCCACCCAGACCCAGCCCAGGGTGAGTTCGAGCAGTTCGCCCACCTCGCGGTTGAGTCGGCTGACACTAAAAACGTCGCGCTGGGGCTCCAGCAAGAGGGTGGGTTCCCGCGCCAAGGTGATTTCTCGGGGTAAAAAAGAAGTCTGCCACTATATCGCAGCGCAGCGCAGCTGTCCCGTTTTGCTCAGCGCTGGTATACTCCGTTTTTGTCGGCCGCCGATTCTTCAGCATTGGCGACCGTCCCCCGCACACACCCGATTCTGGAGTCAGTTTACGCCCATGCGCATTATCAGTGAGGCCCTCACCTTTGACGACGTCTTGTTGGTCCCCGCACATTCGGAAGTCCTGCCTAAGGATGTTGACCTTAAGACACGATTAACCCGCAATATTTCGCTCAATATCCCCCTTGCGTCCGCAGCGATGGACACAGTGACCGAATCGCGTCTCGCGATTTCACTGGCGCAAGAAGGGGGCATTGGCATTGTGCACAAGAACATGCCACCCGCACGCCAGGCCGCCGAGGTGCGCAGGGTCAAGAAATTCGAATCCGGTGTGATTCGTGAGCCCTTGACCGTGACCCCTTCGACCTCTGTGCAGGAGGTCATTGAAACCACCAAGCGCCACCGTATCTCGGGCCTGCCCGTGGTCGACGGCGGCAAGCTGGTCGGCATCGTCACCCAGCGTGATCTGCGCTTTGAGACGCGCCTCGACGAGCCCGTGTCCGTGGTGATGACCCCGCGCGACAAGCTGGTCACCGTGCGGGAGGGCGCGACGCGGCAGGAGGTGCAGGAAAAGCTGCACCAGCACCGCATCGAAAAAGTGCTCGTCGTGTCGGACAGCTTTGAGCTGCGCGGCATGATCACGGTCAAGGACATCCAAAAATCACACGATTTCCCCAACGCCTGTAAAGACAGCAACGAGAGCCTGATTGTAGGCGCCGCTGTGGGCACCGGTGACGACACGGAAGTGCGCGTCGAGGCACTGGTCGAGGCGGGTGTGGATGTCATCGTGGTAGACACGGCGCACGGTCATCACCAAGGTGTGATCAACCGGGTTGCCTGGGTTAAAAAGAACTTCCCTCATGTGGAGATCATCGGTGGCAACATTGCTACCGGTGACGCCGCGCTCGCGCTGGTCGACGCCGGAGCCGACGGGGTCAAGGTGGGTATAGGCCCGGGTTCTATTTGTACTACCCGTATCGTGGCAGGTGTCGGTGTGCCGCAGATCACAGCAGTGGACAGCGTTGTCCAAGCGGTGGGTCATATGGGCGTCGGCATCATCGCCGACGGTGGCATTCGCTTCTCCGGGGATTTGTCCAAAGCCATTGCCACGGGTGCGACCTGTGTCATGGTCGGCAGCATGTTCGCCGGTGTGGAAGAGGCGCCGGGTGAAGTTGAGCTCTGGCAGGGGCGCTCCTACAAGAGCTACCGTGGCATGGGCTCCATTGGTGCGATGCAGCGCGGCTCGTCGGACCGTTACTTCCAGAGTGGCAGTGCCACCGAGAAACTGGTGCCCGAGGGCATCGAGGGTCGGGTTCCCTATAAGGGGCCAATGAGCGGCGTGATCCATCAGTTGCTGGGCGGGCTGCGTGCCAGCATGGGCTATTGCGGTGCTGCCGACATCAACGCCATGCGCACCGATACAAGCTTTGTGCGCATCACCGGTGCCGGTATGCGCGAGAGCCACGTGCACGACGTGACCATCACCAAAGAAGCGCCGAACTACCGCTCGAGCTAAACACCGAGACGTTCAGGCTAAGCCGGCTGCCCCTCCCGAGAGTGGTAGCCGGCATTTTTATTTTTCAAGCGAACAAAATAATGACTGCAGATATCCACCAACAACGCATCCTCATCCTTGATTTTGGGTCCCAGTTCACCCAGTTGATCGCGCGCCGGGTGCGCGAGGCCGGTGTCTACAGCGAGCTTCACCCCGGTGACATGAGCGCGGACGCGATCAGCGCTTTTAACCCTAACGGCATCATCCTCAGCGGTGGGCCGGAGTCGGCGACTCAGATCAAAGACGGCTACAGCGTCGCACCCGTGGTGTTTGAGCTGGGTGTGCCGGTGTTGGGTATTTGTTATGGCATGCAGGCCATGGCGGCCCAGCTGGGCGGTGAAGTGGCCTCGGCCGATCACAGCGAATTCGGTTATGCCCGCGTTCGCGCCCGTGGCCACAGTGAGCTGTTGCGCGATATCCAAGACGAGACAAACGCTGAAGGTCACGGTTTGTTGGACGTGTGGATGAGTCACGGTGATCGCGTAGAAGCGCTGCCCGCCGGGTTCAAATGCATCGCCAGCACGGACCAAGCCCCGCTGGCGGGCATGGCGGACGAGGCGCGCAAATTTTACG
The DNA here is from genome assembly GCA_033852095.1 of Granulosicoccaceae bacterium. Classification (GTDB taxonomy): domain Bacteria; phylum Pseudomonadota; class Gammaproteobacteria; order CALCKW01; family CALCKW01; genus CALCKW01. The sequence goes on from JAWSVD010000190.1 coordinate 25,413, forward strand.
CGCTGCAGTTCCACCCTGAAGTGACCCACACCAAGCAGGGCGGCGCGATCATCGAGCGCTTTGTGCTCGGCATCTGCGGCTGCGACGGGCTCTGGAATTCGGGCAATATCATCGACGATGCGATCGCGGACATCCGAGAAAAGGTCGGCAGCGACGGTGTGCTGCTGGGTCTCTCGGGCGGTGTGGATTCCTCCGTGGTGGCGGCGCTGCTGCACAAGGCTATTGGCGATCAGCTGACTTGCGTGTTTGTGGATAACGGCTTGTTGCGTCTGAACGAAGGCGACGAGGTGATGAAAACCTTCGCCGATAACATGGGCGTGCGGGTGATCCGCGTCGACGCCGAGCAGCGTTTTCTGGACAAGCTCAAAGGCGTGTCAGATCCGGAGAAAAAGCGCGTCGCTATTGGCCACCAGTTCATCGCCGAGTTCGAGGACCAGTCCAATCAACTCGAAAACGTCGCTTGGCTGGCACAAGGCACTATCTACCCCGACGTGATCGAATCCGCGGGTGCGGCCAGCGGCAAAGCGCACGTCATCAAGAGCCACCACAATGTGGGTGGCTTGCCCGACGACATGGCGCTGGAGCTGCTGGAGCCACTGCGCGAGCTGTTCAAGGATGAGGTGCGCAAGCTGGGCGTGGCGCTGGGTTTGAAGCCAGAGATGGTGTATCGCCACCCATTCCCCGGGCCTGGATTGGGCGTGCGCATATTGGGAGAAGTGACCAAGCCGCCCGCTGATCTGCTGCGCCAGGCCGACGCAATTTTTATCTCGGCGTTGCGAGAGTACGATCTCTACGACAAGGTATCGCAAGCCTTTGCTGTATTTTTGCCTGTCAGCTCGGTCGGTGTGACCGGCGATGGCCGCCGTTACGCGCCTGTTATTGCGCTTCGCGCAGTAGAAACGGTGGATTTCATGACAGCACATTGGGCTCGCTTACCCTATGATTTTCTTGATGAAGTTTCACGGCGTATCATTAATCAACTGGATGGGGTGTCGAGGGTGGTCTACGACATTTCAGGCAAACCACCAGCAACCATTGAGTGGGAGTAAGGCATGAGCCCGAACACAAGAACACAGGAAGTTTTGCGTCCAATCGCGCTGGCAGCCGCACTGGCATTGCTGGCGGGTTGTGGCTCTCTGAAAAATGAAAAAAGCGAGCCCTCAATGGGCGCGCCGGTGGATGGCACGGTGCAGCATTCCTTTGAAAGCTCGGCGGTGGTCGAGGCCTGGAGTGCCGCGGAAGTGGCGCGCCAACGCGGCGATTTCACCGCGGCGTTCAGGCACTTGCGCAAAGCGCTGGAGATTGAGCCCAAAGACCCAGTGGTGTGGAGCCGTTTGGCGGAGATGGCGCTGAGGTTGAACAAACCTGAGCCGTCTGAGAAATACGCAGAGCGCTCGACGCAGCTTGCCGCTGGCAACAACACACTGATCTACCGGAATTGGTTGATCATTCAGCGCGCGCGCGAACTGAACCACGACATAGCGGGCGCAGAAGTTGCGCTGCGCAACGCCAATCAATTTCGCCCCTGACGGATCGCACAAACTAAAAAATGACAAGCCTGGCAGCAAAAGCGCTCGGGGACTCGGGTCCCTTCAGCGAAGCGATCGACGGTTTTAAATCAAGGCCGGGTCAATTGCAGATGGCGGAGGCTGTTGAGGCAGCTATCGGTTGCTGTGGCACGCTCGTCTCTGAGGCTGGCACCGGTGTGGGTAAAACCTTCGCCTATTTGGTGCCTGCGCTGCTCAGCGGAGAAAAAGTCATTGTCTCCACCGGCACGCGGCATCTACAGGATCAGCTCTTCCTCAAAGATTTGCCAGTCGTAGCGTCGATGTTCAAGCAAAAGCCCAAGGCTGCGCTGCTCAAAGGCCGTGCCAATTACCTGTGCAAACACCGTCTCTCCAAAGCGCAGTACAGCCCGCATATGTCCAGCAAGGAGAGCCAGGCTCAACTGGCAAAAGTTGCGCGCTGGTCTGAGCACACGGTCAGCGGCGACATCAGTGAGCTCTCCGCCGTGCCCGAGGACGACCCCGTCTGGTCGCACGTCACCAGCAATATTGACGTCTGCGCGGACCACGAGGCCGACGAGTTTGAAGGCTGTTATGTCCTGCAGGCCCGCAAAAAGGCACAAGAAGCGGATTTGGTGGTGGTCAATCACCACCTTTTCTGTGCCGACTTGGCCCTTAAAGAAGAGGGCTTTGGCGAGATACTGCCCAGCGCCACCGCCTTTATCTTTGACGAGGCGCACCAGCTGCCCGAGGTGGCGAGCGCTTTTTTTGGCAAGCGCTTGGCGTCGCGGCAAATCATCGAACTGGCGCGCGACATCATCGCCGCGCAGCTCACCGAAGCACCGGATGAAGCGGGGCTGCGGCTCTTGGCCGAGGATTTGGAGCGCGCGGTGCGCGATTTTCGTCTGGCGATGGGGCTAGAGCGCCGCCGCGCCGCGTGGATGGACATATCCGAGAGCCCGGAAATCGCGGATGTCTTTCCCAATTTACAGGCGTGTTACGCCGAGCTCGAGCGCGCGCTGGATCAGGCCAGTGAGCGCGGGCGTGCGCTGGAGACCTGTCATAAGCGGGTGCTGCGGCAAATGCAATTGCTGGAGAATTTCGACGACGACAAGGACGATGAGTTCATCACCTGGTTCGAAACCTACTCGACGGGCTTCTCGCTGAATCTCACGCCGCTGGACGTGGCCGGGCCCTTTGCGCGCGCGATGGCCGGACTGCCCGCCGCCTGGATTTTTACCTCCGCCACACTGACAGTGAACGGAGCATTTGATCACTTTCGCCGTTCCCTGGGCATCAGCAAAGACGCCGAACAGTGCATCGCTGACAGCCCTTTTGACTACATGAAAAACGCGATGTTGTTTGCCCCGCCGGGCATGCCGCAACCCAATTCACCGCAGTACACCACCGCTGTACTGGAGCTGTCACTGCCGATCATTCAGTCCAGCCGCGGCCGCTGTTTTATGTTGTTCACCAGTCACCGGGCGCTGAATGAAGCGGCTGAGTATCTGGAAGATCGCATCGACTTCCCTATTTACGTGCAGGGCAAGGGCAGTAAAACAGAGCTGCTGCAGAATTTTCGCGAGGCGGGCAACGGGGTCTTGCTCGGCACTTCCAGCTTTTGGGAAGGGGTCGACGTGCGCGGCGAAGCGCTCAGCTGTGTGATCATCGACAAACTGCCCTTTGGTTCTCCGGGTGACCCAGTGACCAAGGCGCGCATCCAAGCGTTGGAGCGCAGTGGTCGCAATCCCTTCATGGACTATCAGATCCCGCAGGCGATCACCCAGCTAAAGCAGGGTGTGGGGCGTTTGATCCGCGACGAGACCGACCGGGGCGTGCTGGTGCTCTGTGATCCGCGCTTGACTGAAAAAGCCTACGGTTCCTTGTTTTTGAACAGTTTGCCGCGCATGCACCGCACCCGCTTGATCGACAAAGTCGAAACCTTTTTTGAGCGCCAGCGTGAGCAGAGCAGCACATGAGCCGCAGTTACCTCGCCCTGGACACCTCCACCGAGAGCTGTTCGGTGGCGCTGTTGCACGGCGGCGAGATCAGCTTTCATCGCTTTCTCAATACCCGCGAACACGCCAAGCTGCTGCTGCCCATGATCGAAGAGCTGCTGGTCGCTGCAAACGCGGGCGTGCAGGATCTGGACGGCATTTGTTTTGGCCGTGGCCCCGGCAGTTTTACCGGGCTGCGCATCGCGGCGAGCGCCGCGCAGGGCCTGGCTTTTGCGCGGGATCTGCCGCTGGTGGCTGTGTCCTCGCTCGCCGCTGTGGCACAGGGGGCAAAGCGCGAGCTGGGGCTGAAATATTCGGCTGTCGCGATGGACGCGCGCATGGGGCAGGTCTATTGGGCTTGTTACGATGTGTCGGCGAATACCGCTGTTCTGCAGGGCGAGGAGGCTGTTGTGGATCCTTCAGCTGTGAGCTTGCCCTGCGGTGATAAGCAGTGGGTTGGCGTGGGCACTGGCTGGGATGAGCATTCGGCTGAGCTGGAGCGGGTGACCCAGTCCCTTGTACAGCGCAACATGGGCAGCCGCTGGCCCGAGGCTCAGGATATTCTGCGCTTGGCACTGGTGGATTTCGCCGCTGGAAACACGGTCACAGCCGAACAGGCGCTGCCGGTGTATCTGCGCAACAAGGTCGCAAAAACCACAGCAGAAAGGCTCGCCGAAGGGGGCAAGCGCTAAACGGTTCTTCGCTGTCTGCGGTCGAAGCCCGTGCGTCTTCGACCAGCAGGGCTGACGATCGCAGCCCTGACAAACGCCTGCTAGCCTATGACGGATCGCAGGGTTTTTTGAAAAGTATCGGCATTGAATGGCTTGGCAATCAAAAACTGAGCACCTGCCTCGCGCGCCGCCTGGCGCATTTCGGTGGTCGACTCCGTGGTGATAAAACCAAATTTCACCAAGTTTCCGTCTTCGCGTGCTTTGCGCAAAAAGTCGATGCCGTTCATGTTGGGCATATTCCAATCGCACAGTACCAAATCAGGCTGCACTTCTTCAAGCTGAGTCAGTCCTTCCAATCCATCGGCCGCATCCGAGAATTCCAAGCCATCAAATCCGGCTTGTTTCAAGGTGCGTTTCACTATCATGCGCATTGATGCGCTGTCATCCACCACTAAAACTTTCACGACAGGTCCTCGTTGTCGGTATGTCCACGTTGAAAATACTATCGGCAATGTAATGCGCAAACTTGAAGGGCTTTGTGCCCTGAATGCTTGATAGGGAAGAAGTTTTTCAGGTGTACGAACGAATATACGTGCCGCGGCAGCACTTCAGATTGAAGGCTGCCGGTCGGGAGGCGTTAGCTGAGCGCTGTCAGCCATTGCTCGGGGCTGAAGCCGAGCTGAGTGGTGTTGTTCACTGACAGCACCGGGCGTTTGATCATCGACGGGTTTTCAATAATCAAAGCCCGCGCCGCTGTACTGTTGCTTTCCAGCGCGGTTTTCTGCTCTTCTGGCAATTTGCGCCAGGTGGTGCCACGGCGGTTAACCGTCAACTCGATGCCGTGCTGTGATATCCACTGCGACAGAGCGCCCTCGGGCACCCCGTCGCGCTTGAAGTTGTGAAAACGGTAGGCGATGGCGTTTTCATCCAGCCAGCGCCTGGCCTTTTTCACGGTGTCGCAGTTGGGGATACCGTAAAGAACGACTTCAGCCACTATTAGTCGATGTCTCGCAACAGCTCATTCAGGCTGGTTTTGGCACGGGTCTTGGCGTCTACCTGCTTGACGATAACAGCGCAATAGAGGCTGTACTTGCCGTCTGATGAGGGCAGGTTGCCGGCCACCACCACGGAGCCTGCTGGCACACGGCCGTAGGTCACTTCGTCCGTGGCGCGGTTATAGATCTTGGTGCTCTGGCCAATGTACACGCCCATGGAGAGCACCGAGCCCTCTTCGACGATCACGCCTTCGACCACTTCGGAGCGCGCGCCGATGAAGCAGTTGTCTTCAATGATAGTCGGGCCGGCTTGCAGGGGCTCCAGCACGCCGCCAATGCCGACACCGCCGGAGAGGTGGACGTTTTTACCGATCTGCGCACAGGAACCTACGGTGGCCCAAGTGTCCACCATGGTGCCGCTGTCCACGTAGGCGCCGATGTTGACGTAGGAGGGCATCAGCACGGTGTTCGGTGCACAGTAGCTGCCCTTGCGCGCGACAGCGGGTGGTACAACGCGCACACCGCTGGCTTGGAACTGCTCAGGCGTCATATCGGCAAACTTGCTGGGCACTTTGTCGTAAAACTGGGTGAAGCCACCGGCAGACATCGGTTCGTTGTCGCGCAGTCGAAAAGACAGCAGTACGGCCTTTTTCAGCCACTGGTTCACTTTCCATTTACCCACTTCGAGCTGTTCTGCAACCCGGGCCTCGCCACTGTCAAGCAAGCCTATGGCTTGTTCTACGGCGTTTCGTATATCAGCGTCGCAGTTGCTGGCGGACAGTTGATCACGGTTGTCGAATGCCTGTTCGATAACCTGTTGCAAATCGTTCATGGGCGGTCTGTCTCCGATTGAGTATTAGATCTCCGCGATTATACGTTGCGGCGCCACGGGTGTGCAGATAAAGCGCACCAAACTCAGCGAGATAAGCCGCTGTGGCATTTTTGGCGCAGCCACGCTCAGTCTGCGGCGGATGTTGAGACAGCAGTGGCGCTGCACAGTATCGACTTCAGGGTTGTGCTCTGTTTACTGGGTCGCAGCGTGAGCGGCGCCGTTCAGTTACTCATTAATGGTGCCTGCACTGTGAGCTTCTAGCTTTCCCTCGACAGTGCCCGCTGGCAAGCACAGCACTGGGCTAACCGTGCTGATAGCGAGAGTAGGTTGGCCTTGGTACTGTCCCGCGCGACTGCGAAGTGCGTGTGTTTTGTCAGCAGCGCAGGCTCTGCTCGTGTGCGGTGTTGCCGCGGGGTTGTCCCATGGCTTCGCCTGGACCTAAAATCACCCCGGTGGGCCTGCAGTGAAAAGGTTTTTCACGATTCTACGGAGTGGCCTAGTGCTTATTGATACTGTCGTTTTGTAGGGCATTTCTGTCCTTCCGCTGGTTTCAGCGACAGCTCTGGGTCGGATCGTGGTCGCCTTCTCGTGCCGAGACGGCGCGCCAAAACACGTGGCTTAGATTATCAATCCAAACAGGTCAGGCGGCGCTGTTTTTAGGATACATCTCAGCGAAGGTGCCGTTATATGAAATTGCTGAGCTAGGCAAAGCATTGATTCAAAAACAGGGCTGCGATTGAAATGATCCAACGATGTGAAGGCGGGCGCCACGGAAGGGTATTAAATGAAAGCGTTATTTACAGAGCACTGCGAACAGTCGCTGCGAAGGTGGATTTTGCGATTCGGTCGAGGGCCTCGGTTTTTAGCGAGTTCACGGCAGTGCTCGCACAGCTTGCTTTGGTCGCTCGATAGAGAATGACGGTAACTTGGCCATGAAACAGGGGGGGGGAGCTGTGGACATTGAATTTGAACGAAATGACGTGATTGCCGCACGACTCGCTGGCTGCATTGGTAGTAAAAAATGACGGCACTGCAGCAGTTTAAAACCAGCGCGAGTAGCTCGTCCAGTGGCTTGGGTCGAGTGTTGGCGTTCTATATTGTGCTCGCCAGCGCGGTGCTTTCTACGCTTGCGACCGGCGTGCAGCTCTACATCGGCTACCAGCGAGACAGCTCCTTGGTGCTCGGAGATATCGCGGTGATCGACAGGAGCTTCAGCGAAGGCTTCAAGGAAGCGCTGTGGGGTTATGACTTTGGGCTCGTCGATGTGTTGTTGGACGGTGTCTACAATCGTGCTGACGTGGAATTTGTGGAGCTGTTGACGCCGGCCGGTAAGACCTGGACCCGCGGGGAGCCCAGTTCGGAGCTGATGGCCAATACCTTGAGCTTCACCAAGACCAATAAAAAAGGCAAAGAAGTGGTTGTCGGAGAGCTGACAATAGGGCTCAGCTTTGAGAACGCGAAAGAGCGGGTCTGGGCTCAGCTGTGGACCGTGATGGTCTCGAATTTTGCCAAGACAACGCTGGTGTCGGTGATTATTTTGGCCCTGTTCAGGGGCCTGGTGACGCGGCACCTGGCGCAGATAGCGATACATGTGGCGAACACATCGTGGCTAAAGGGCGGTGAGCCCCTGCTGCTCACGCGCAGTAAGAGCAAATCCTCGGACGAGCTCGACCACATTGTCAGCGCGATTAACAAAGCTAAAACGAACAGTATTAAAGTGTATAACGAGATCACCGCAGAGGTTAAGCAGCGAAAAGCCGCGGAGTCTGCACTGGCCTTGGAGGCTGCGACGCTTGAATCGACGAACATGCGGCTCACGCAAGCGAATAAGGAGCAGGCTGAATTTACCTACGCCGTTTCGCATGATTTAAAAACACCGACCAATACGATCAGCATGCTGCTTGATGAGGCCATACATTCCTGCAACCCCGAGACAGACACGGCCGCGATCGAAATGATCCAGCTGGCACAGCAGACTAACAAGCGCATGGGCAGTTTGGTTGAGGACGTGCTGGGATACTCCATGACTGTCAGCGATGATATGCAGCAGGAGCGTGTCGACGCCCATGCCCTGATGGAGGAAATTCTCCAGGCCAGCCGGGAAGAGATAGAGACCGACGGTGGGCGCTATGAGCTGGAGCAGATCCAAGACATTGTCGGCAACGTCGAGCAGTTGCGGATTTTGTTTCAGAATTTAATTGCCAACGCGGCCAAGTTTAGATCGAGTGAACGCCCGCTGCTTATTCGTATTGCATCGAGCGAAAGTACTGAAGATGGCACGGTGTATTTTCGGGTCAGCGACAACGGCATCGGTATACCTGAGGCGCACCACGAGAAGATTTTTGGCTTGTTTAAGAGGCTGCACGGGCACGAAGAATACTCGGGTTCGGGTGTGGGCCTCACACTTTGCAAGCGCGTCGTCAATAACCACGGCGGAGAGATAAAAGTAGAATCATCAGAAAGTGCTGGAACGACTTTCACTATATCACTGAGACAATAAAATGAGCGCAAAACCATCAATAAGAACTGTCATGCTTATCGACGATGAGCTAGTTGATCAAATGATCTACAAGCGCGTGATGGACCGATCGGGTGAAGTGGAAACGGTCATCACCTTTCAGGCCGCTGACGAGGCCTTGAAGTTCCTGACCGGGGCAGAGCGGGAGCCAGTGGACGTGATATTTCTCGACATCAATATGCCACGCATGACCGGTTTCGAATTCCTGGAGGCGGCGAACAGTGAGTTGGGTGATTCGTTTGCAAAGGCTGTGGTGATGATGTTGACGACATCAGCGAGCCCGCATGACATCAAGCGAGCGAATGACTTTGACATGGTGAAAATGTTCGCCACAAAGCCCCTCACGGTTGATCACATCAAATCGGTCTCCGAAATACTGGAAAACTCAGCGAGTTTTTGAGCTGGGATAAAGCGGCGATCCCGTGTTTCTTAGGACACGGGTATAAAGTCTAAAGCTGGACCGTAAACGACGGCCCGTGCATCTGTTAGCCTAACAATTCTTTAAGATACTGGCCTGTCAATGAGCGCTTTGATTTCGCGACCTTGGGCGGCGGGCCCGCAACAACAAGTTTCCCTCCGCGCGCGCCACCCTCTGGCCCCATGTCAATTAACCAGTCACACTCGGCGAGCAGATCGAGATTGTGCTCGATAACGATCACGCTGTGACCGGCCGAAACCAGGCGGTGCAGCACGCGAATCAACTTCTCCACGTCCGCCATGTGCAGCCCCACAGTGGGTTCGTCGAGCAGGTACAGGGTGTGGTTGTGTTTGCTGCGGCGGCCGTCCGGGTTGTCGCGGGTTGGCTTGGCTTTGGCCAGTTCAGTCACCAGCTTGAGTCGCTGCGCCTCGCCCCCTGACAGCGTAGGGCTGTTCTGCCCAAGCGTGAGATAGCCCAGCCCCACGTCCTGCATCAGGCGCAGCGCGTGGTGCACAGCAGGGTGAGCCTCGAAGAATGCTACCGCCTCGTCCACCGCCATGTTCAGCACCTCGCCGATGTTCTTTCCCCGCCACAGGATCGAGAGTGTTTCGCGGTCAAAGCGGTCACCGTTGCAGCCGTCGCAGAGCACCTTTACATCGGGCAGGAAGTTCATCTCCACCCGCGTCATGCCCTGGCCCTCGCACACGGGGCAGCGTCCAGCCCCTGTATTAAAGGAAAATCGACTGGCGGCGTAACCGCGGATACTCGCTTCGGTGGTCGCGGCGAAGAGCTTGCGGATCGCGTCCCAGATGCCGACGTAAGTCGCTGGACAGGAGCGCGGTGTCTTGCCGATGGGCGTTTGATCAACCTCCAGCACGCGGGTCAACGATTCGAAACCGCTGATGCTTTCGCAGCCATAAAAGTTGTCTTTGCGGCCGCGTTTTTTTAGTGTCCCTATGCGAGTGCTGACATTGTGGCTCACGATCTCTCGCACTAACGTTGACTTGCCGGAGCCGCTGACGCCACTGACGCCGAGCAATTGGCCCAGCGGCAGGGTGATATCGATATCCTGCAAATTGTGCAGCCGAGCACCGCTGATTCGGATCTCGCCGCACGGCTCAACCGTGTCGCGGGGCATCGGGTGTTGCATGGGCTGCGCCAGCATGCGCCCGGTCTGTGAGTGAGGCGCTTTGCATATCTGCGCCACTGTGCCCGTCGCCACCAACTCGCCGCCGCGGGAGCCGGCCCCCGGGCCTATGTCGATGATGTGGTCGGCCCGGCGGATAGTGGCGTCGTCGTGCTCCACCACAATCACCGTATTGCCCTTGTCGCGCAGACTGACAAGGGTGTCGAGCAACAGGTCGTTGTCGCGTGGGTGCAGGCCGATGGTGGGTTCGTCCAGCACGTAGGCGACGCCGCGCAGCTGCGAGCCCAATTGCGCGGCGAGGCGGATGCGCTGTGCTTCGCCGCCGGACAGCGTAGGCGCGGCGCGGTCCAGGCTCAGATAGCCTAGCCCCACTTGGCATAAGAAGGCGAGTCGGGCGCTCAGCTCCACCACGATGTCGCGCGCTATCTGCTGCTCGCGTCCCTGCAGCTTGATTTTATCAAACCACTTCTCGGCCTCCGCCACGCTCATGGCGGCGAATGTGGACAGTGACAAGGAGTGAAAGCGTACGGCGAGCGCAATGGGGTTCAGGCGCTGGCCGGCACACGCAGCGCAGGGCTCTTTGCTCTCGGGCTGATGCATCCAGGCGTGCTCCTCGCTGGCGTGTTCTTCTTTGCTCTCGGGCAGCGTGAGTCCGGTGCCGAAACATTGCTTGCACCAGCCGTGTCGGGAGTTATAAGAGAACAGGCGCGGGTCGAGTTCGGCAAAGCTGGTCTGGCAGCTGCCGCAGGCACGCGCAGTGGAATAGAGCTTTTCCTGGCGGCCAACCTTGATGCGCACCGTGCCGTTGCCAAAGCCCAGGGCTTTTTCCAGAGTGGTGTCCAGTGTTTGGTGTTGCGCAGGGTCCACCAGCAGCTCGGCCACGGGCATGTCGATGTTGTGTTCGCTGTAGCGGTCTAATCGAGGCCAGTCCTCTGTAGATAACATCTCGCCGTCAACTCGTAGCTCCGCGATGCCTTTGTTGTTGGCCCACTTGGCTAGGTCGGTGTAATAGCCTTTGCGCGCAATCACCAGCGGGGCAAAGAAAGTGGCTTTCTTGCCGCGGTACTGTTTCAGTAGCTGTGCGGCGATGGCCTCCTGGCTCTGCGATTCGATAGGTATGTCGCAGTCGGGGCAGTGTTGGGTGCCAAGCTTGACAAACAGCAAGCGCAAAAAGTGGTGGATCTCGGTGGCTGTGCCGACGGTGCTCTTCTGTCCGCCGCGGCTGGTGCGCTGTTCTATCGCAACCGTAGGGGGAATGCCCGCCACGTGATCCACATCGGGCGGTGACACGGGCTGTACAAACTGCCGCGCGTAGGCGTTGAGGGATTCCAGGTAGCGCCGCTGCCCCTCGGCGAAAACAATATCAAAAGCCAGGGTGCTCTTACCGGAACCGGACACGCCGGTGACCACGACCAGCTTGTCGCGAGGAATGCGCACGTCGATGTTCTTGAGGTTGTGCTCGTTGGCTTTGCTCACCAAGATAGCGTTGTCCGGCACCTTGCGTTTGACCTGATAGGCGGCAGGAGCCTCGGCCACGGCCTGCAGCGCGCCAGTCTGAGCGGCCAGTGCGCGGCCGGTGTGGCTGCGCGCCTCGTCAATCAAATCTTGCTGTGTGCCTGTCACCAGTACTTCGCCACCGCCTTCGCCACCCTCTGGGCCCAGGTCAATCAGCCAGTCGGCGGCGGCAATCACTTCGAGGTTGTGCTCGATGATGATCAGCGTGTGGCCCGCGTCCTGCAGCGCGCGCAGCGCCGCCATCAGTCGGCTGATATCTTCAAAGTGCAAGCCCGTGGTGGGCTCGTCGAACAAAAACAAACTGGGCTCGTCGCGTTTAGCGCTGACCAAATGCGCGGCGAGCTTGAGGCGCTGGGCCTCCCCGCCGGACAGCGTGGGCACTGGCTGACCAAGAGTGACGTAGTCGAGGCCCACGTCGCACAGGGTTTGCAGCGCGCGCAGCACCTTGGGCTGCGCGTCGAAGTGGGCGAGTGCCTGCTCCACGGTCAGAGCGAGCACGTCGGCGATGTTGCGGTTGATGCCATCGGCACCGAGGTCGTGCACTTCCAGCAGCTCGTCCCGGTAGCGCCGGCCCTGGCAATCCGGGCAGCGCAGATAAACATCGGACAAGAACTGCATTTCCACGTGCTCGTGGCCGCTGCCACCGCAGCCCGGGCATTTTTGTTGTTTGGAATTAAAGCTGAAGCTGCCGGCGGTGTAGTCGCGTTCTTTAGATAAGGGCAGGGTGGCGAAGTGGGCGCGAATTTTGTCAAAGGCACCGGTGTAGCTTGCCGGGTTGGAACGCGCGCTCTTGCCGATGGCGGATTGATCGACCAGCATCACCTGCGATATCGTTTCCCAGCCGCTGATCTGCTCGCAGGCGCCTGGCGTCTCGGTGGATTTCCCCTGGCGTCGCAGCAAGCCTCTGTACAGCACCTCATGAATCAAGGTGCTCTTGCCCGAGCCGCTGACCCCAGTCACGCAGCTCAGGTGCCCCAGCGGAAACCGTACGTCGATGTTTTTCAGGTTGTGCTCGCGTGCGCCTGTGATGGTCAGCCACTGGCAATCTCCGGCGGGGCGAGACAAGGTGCGTCCGGTTTCTATCCGCGCACGGCCCACCAGGAAATCTGCGGTGCGGGACTTTTTGCTGCGCAGCAGCTGGCGGGGGCTGCCGTTGAAAACGATCTCGCCACCGCGGGCACCCGGCCCGGGCCCCATGTCGATGATGCGGTCGGCGGCCAGCATCAGTTGCGGGTCGTGCTCCACCACCAGCAGGGTGTTGCCGGCGTCGCGCAGGCGCTGCAAGATAGCGGTGATGCGGTCCAGATCGCGCGGGTGCAGGCCGATGCTGGGCTCGTCCAGCACGAACAGCGTATTGACCAGGGAGGTGCCCAGCGCGGTGGTCAGATTAATGCGCTGCACCTCGCCGCCGGAGAGGGTGCGCGACTGGCGGTCCAGGCTCAGATAACCCACCCCTGCGGTGTTGAGATAGCGCAAGCGTGTGACGATGTCCTCGAGCAGCTGCTCAGCCACCTCGTGGGCATGGGCGCTGAGCTCCAGTGCTTCTACAAAGCCCAGCAGCTTCTCGATGGGCAGTTGCAATACGTCGTGTAGGCAGAGGCCGGGCAGGGCGCGGCTGTCGCTGTTGTGGCCCTGCGGCTGAAAGCGCTGCTCGGTGCTCAGGGTCTGCTGCGCGCTCTGGCCGCCGATGCGCCAGGCCAGGGATTCGGGCACCAGGCGGGCGCCATCGCAGGCACCGCAGGCGGTGTAGCTGCGGTAGCGCGAGAGCATCACCCGCACGTGCATCTTATAAGAGCGGCCTTCCAGCCAGCCAAAAAAACGCTGCACACCGTACCAGCAATTGCTCTCAAAATCGCCCTCGCCTTCGATCACCCACTGGCGCTGTGCCACGCTGAGCTCGCGCCACGGGGTATCGAGTGGAAACTTCTCACGCTTGCCGTATTTCAGCAGGTCGCGCTGGCAGATCGCGTTGGTCTCGCTCTGGAAGACCTTGATCGCTCCCTCGCGCAGGCTCAGCGCGGTGTTGGGTACCACCAGGCCGTAATCTATGCCCATGACCCGGCCAAAGCCACGGCACTCGCCGCAAGCGCCGATGGGCGAATTAAAGGAGAACATCGCCGGGCTGGGCTCGCGGTAGCTTATGTCACAATCGGCGCAGTGCCGACCAGCGCTGAACTGCCAATCGCGCAGCGGTTGGTTGTCATCGTCGAGCACCCAGGCGCTGGCGTGCTCAGCGCCGCGCAGCAGCGCCGCCTCCAGGCTTTCCACCAGCCGCGCCCGATTGCTCGCGCGCAGTTTGAGCCGATCAGCCACCACCGTGAGCGTGTCGCTGCCCGCGTTGGCGGCCGTGTCGAGGGTACGCTCGTAGCCCTGGGCGCTGAGGTGCTGCCGAATTTCTGCCTCGCTGAAATTGTCCGGCACCGTCACGTCAAAACACACAGCCAGGCGGCAGTTTTCTGGGGCTTCTTCCAGCAGTCGCTCGGCGGCGGCCTGGGCCGAATCCGCGGCGACGGGTTGGCCACAACCCTGACAATAGAGCTGGGCGGCCCGCGCGTACAGCAGCTTCAAATGGTCGTTCAGCTCGGTCATGGTGCCAACCGTGGAGCGCGAGGTGCGCACCGGGTTGGTCTGGTCGATGGCGATGGCCGGCGGAATACCCGCCACCTCGTCCACCTGCGGTCGGTCCATGCGGTCCAAAAACTGCCGCGCGTAGGGAGAGAAAGTCTCCACGTAGCGCCGCTGACCCTCGGCGTAGATCGTATCGAAAGCCAGTGAGCTCTTGCCCGAGCCCGAGACCCCGGTGATCACAGTGAATTCGCCAAGCGGCAAATCCAAGTCGAGGTTTTTGAGGTTGTTGTGGCGGGCACCGCGGATGTAGATGTGGTCTTTGCTCATGGCTCGGCTGCTGCTGTGGTCGGGCAAAAAAGCAGTTTACGCTATGTGTGCTTGGCTGGATATAGATACAGCTCGAAGTGCCCCGTGAGAAGAGCCTCGTGGGAGGGGCACCCCGTGCGCCGAATGCATGGACGGCGAGCTTGACGTCGGCCACGGTGCGGTAGATCACTGCCCTGTGCAGGGCGCCTGCTAACAATCGCTTAAGCCACTGCCCAGCGACTATTTGGCACCACAATGTAGCTGTACACACAGGGACGGGCGGGCCACACTGTCCTTAACCCCGAGGAGGCTTTTATGCTACAGCTCTATTACGCGCCGGGTACCGTGGCGCTGGCATCACTGATCACCCTGCACGAAATAGCGCTGCCCTTTGAGGTCTGCGCGGTCGATTTTAAACAGGCCGAGCAAACGAAGCCCGGCTATTTGTCTGTAAATCCCAAGGGGCGGGTGCCAGCGCTAATCACTCCGCAGGGCACCTTGACCGAGACCCCGGCTATCCTCGTCTATCTCGCGCAGCTGCACCCTGCAGCGGACCTGCTGCCCGTTGATGCCTTTGCTTTCGCCCAGCTGCAATCATTCAACAGTTACTTGGCCTCCACCGTGCACGTCAACCACGCCCATGGTGCGCGCGGCGAGCGCTGGGCCGATGAGGAGCAGTCGCTGCTCGACATGCGGAGCAAGGTCCCCGAGACAATGGCCGCCGCTTTTGAGTTGCTACAATCAGAATACCTGCAGGGCCCCTGGGTGATGGGTGAGCAGTACACCGTGGCCGATCCCTACCTGTTTACGCTTTGCACGTGGCTTGAAGGCGACGGCGTGGACATAGGATCTTTGCCCAAGGTTGCGCGGCACTATGAGA
>JAWSVD010000191.1:0-3537 GCA_033852095.1 Granulosicoccaceae bacterium
ACACCATACAAGCGCATACACTCATCACTCACCAACACAGCGAGAGCAACCGTGGCCATCACCTGTTTTATACGCTACAAAATAGACCCCAATAAACACGCCCAGTTTGCGCAATATGCACAGACATGGGGGCGGACTATCCCCGCTTGCGGCGCCGATTTGATCGGCTATTTTGGCCCGCACGAAGGCTGCAGCCAGACAGCCTACGGTGTCTACAGCCTGCCAGACCTAGCCGCCTACGAGCGCTACAGGGCTCGCCTGCGGGAGCACCCACTGGGGCGAGAGAACTACCGCTTTGCGCAGCAAGAGGGATTATTGCTGGAGGAGTCGCGGCTGTTCCTGCGCAAACTATCAGCACCCCACGCCGCGCTCCAATCAGAGCAGCAACAGCCGTGATCGCCGTTATCTTTGAGGTTTGGCCAGAGCCACAGCACCGGAGCAAATACTTGGATGTCGCAGCAGAATTGCTGCCGCTGTTGCAGGCCATCGACGGTTTCATCTCTGTGGAGAGATTTCAGAGCATCAGCGACGAAGGCAAGCTGCTGTCACTGAGTTTTTTTGAGAACGAGCAGGCGGTGATGGCCTGGCGCGAGACACTGGAGCACAAACGTGCGCAGGCACTGGGGCGTGACAGCTACTTCAGCGACTACCGATTGCGGGTGTGTTCTGTGTTGCGCGACTACGGGCCCAAAGTCAGGCACCAAGCGCCAGAATAACGCTTGAGCGGGCGAGCGTCAGCGAGCAACCGGGCATGCACGCTCCCCCCTATCTGCCCGCTGCAGCCTATGGTCTCCGCTTGCGAATCGAAGGGCTGGTACTGTCAGCCTACTTCATTATAGTGCTGCATTGATCGTCCCGGCCTGCCGAACATCTGACCCGAAAGGCAAAGAGCTGTTAGAGCCAAAAGAAAATACAAATTCATTGATCCGCCAGAAAGCCCTAAGCGAACAACCGATTCATTGCCCAAAGCTGCCACGCCTAGAATATTTACCCGCACACTCACAGCAGTACTGCGGGCTCCGTCGTCGGCTTGCACATCCAAGTCATAGTTGGCGGTGATCGATTCGTCCAGCGCACCGACCAGCGTCAAGCTGCCCTCGGCACTCAATGCAAAGGGGGAGTCAGCACTGATCAAAGTCCAGATCAGCGCATGACCTTCTGGGTCACTGCCTATCACTGCACCAACGGCAGTGCCCGCCTCGCTGTTTTCGGCAACACTGAACACCTGTCCTGCAGGAACGATGGGTGCATAATTGACGCGCGCCAAGGTGAGGAAATGTCCGTCTTGAAGATTCACGCCATTCAACACCCCCTGCTCGTCCAGCGCACCCAAACGGCTGGCACCTGCCGAGAAGTCTCCATCACTGTCGTGTAAAACGGCATAATTTGAATCAAAACCATCAAACTTTAGGTGCACATTTTGCGATACATTTGTGGCGCTTATTTTCCATTCGCGACCAATGCGGTCATTGTATACGGCCAAATCCAATTCACTTGTCTGCGCAGTCAAAGCCGCGTTGTTATTGCCAAAAACCAGAAACTGACGGTCATTGCCATGTGTAGCGGTGCGCAACACACTGTTGTTCACTGAGCTGAAATCATTGTCCAAAGCGACCGTCAGCAAGGCACCGTCGGCCGATGAACGAGAGACGCGCTGGTCGAGGCTGTGCAGGTCATCGCGCGCCACAGCAAAAATATTGTGGCTATAAGATGTGTTGTTGGCAGCGAGCCAGAAAGCTGTCCCAGCAGAGTCCAGATAGTCAAAGGGACTGGTCTGCTGCATGCTAATGCCGTATTTGGTGGCGAGGTAGGATTCAACGATAGACTGATCTGTTACGTCCAGCTCGCCCCTAAACACCAACATCTCGGCGATGCGCCCATTTAAGTTGCCCCCACTGTCGGTGCTGGTACCGCCTTTGTGCCGCCTGGAGATAAAAGCACTGGCTCCACCTACCGTGTTTTGGATAGTAAAGGACTGCCTGCCTGAACCATTTCGACTGACAAAGGATGTATCCACAGCATTTTCCTCAAGATAATAGCTGCGTACCGCGGGCTTTCCATTTAAGTGATCCCCACTCAATACAATCGCACTCTGGTCATCGAAAGAGTCAACTTGACCTATGGATATCTGTTTATCCCAGCCAGTGTTGTCATTTGATAATAAGGTACCATCAGAACTATTGTTTAGATGATCGACAACGTACACATGGATTTTGTCTTCTTCTAGCTGTAAATCATTTAGGTCCAAATAACTGCCGCCAGCCCCGCTAAAATCCAAAGCCGGATTGAAATTAAGTGAATTTTCAACAGCCAGAGGATCGGCGCCGCTGCCGCTCTTTGTGGCGTGATGATCGCCGCCACTGAGATCATCCCAACGAACAAAAGATGCATCAGCATCCAATCCATTACCAGCGTTTAGCCACAGCTTGAGCGGTGTATCTTCAGCTTTTACATACAAAGAGGAAAACAAGCTCACAGGCTCTCCGAAGATATGTGACGAGTCTCCAGAAGGAACCAAGTGGTATGTAGCGGGCCTTCCACACATATGATATGCACTGTCTGGCAGACTAATACTACCGGAACAGGTTGCTGGGCTGTGACCGACACCCATGTAGTTAGATCCCGTGCCCACCCATGTTTGCGCCATCGCGTGGTGCGCAGTGGCATTGCGCCCGCCCACTGTGACATCCCCAGGGTACAGGTTCTGATTGGCAATAATAGCGTCGATATAACGCGAATCATCCGAGACAGCGTCTACAACCACAACAGCGTTTCTTGTCGCCACTAATCGTGTTTGCACCGCGTCTCCCAAACTGGCGAGAATTGGCGGGCTAAGAATATTATCGACAGACAACACGCTCATGTCTGTGCTCGCATCGAGTGAATTGGCGCCCGTGTCAGTGTCATCGTCCTGCAATACCAACACCCAGCCACCACTGATAACGTGTGTGCTGAACTGCACGCCGTTAAGATCAAAGTGGAAGCTACCGTCTGTTTTGACAGACTGCGCTTGAGCCAAGGTACTGAAAGGATTGGCAGCGGTACCAATGACGGGAGCCACCGCAAGTGGAGAGGCCTGAGTGAGCCCACTGAACAACAGCCCGCTGAGAATACAAACGGACAGTGCATGTGTGAATTTGCAGGACATCGAATAATCTACTGTTATGGCACAGACGCTTTAATCTGCAGTATGTTTGCCAGTCGACACAAAAAAACCAGCTCAATCTGATCACATAAATTTCAGTAAACATGCCCTTTTCTGCTCAGCCTAAAACAAGCAAGGGCGCCAGAATCACCCGCTACTCTAGGGTAGGATTGAATAGCTGCACTTGACCACTTGCTGCCACGACCGTATATATAACACTGGCTCTGATTCCAGTGGACGCGAATGATGAAAAAAGGCGGCGTGTGGTATTTCGACGTGATCTCTCCCTTCGCCTATTTGCAATCCAGGCGACTTGAGCAGCTGGGCGAGACGGTCGACCTACGGCCCGTGCCTGTGTTATTCGCCGGTTTGCTCAAACACTGGGGGCAACT
>JAWSVD010000192.1:0-6288 GCA_033852095.1 Granulosicoccaceae bacterium
CCTGAACCGCCCGTGTTGTTCAGAGCCAAATAGACCAAGCCGTCGTAACCGGTTGTCGCAGGAATAGCCCCGGTCAACACGTTTTTATTGGCCTCTTCGGTGCTGGACAAATTGATGGATCTGATTTGGGCTTTGATCGGCTCAAGTGCCGTAAACACACTCGCTAGCGTGCCGCTCATGTTCGCATTGGGAATCTCTAAATGGGTCAGATTGCCGGCGCCGTCGCAATAGATTCCCGCCCAGTTGTTCCCACAGGGATCTTGGGCTTCAGTATATGGCGTCGCACCCCATGGAGTGGCATTCGGGGAGAAGCCCGAGACATTGATGTTAGAGTCCAGCGTGGCCCAGTTGTTGTTTATCACCCAAGACTCATCTACCGCTGGCAACGCATTGAGCGCAGTAACTGAGCTCGTATTGGTCACAGCCTGCGCAGCGCCAGATACCAAACTGGCGAGTACCAGAGCAGTACAACTAATATTCCTATACATATAAAAACTACCTGTTAAGTCATTAATCCTGTCGCAAACTCCATGCGATCACACAAAATAACATACTCAGCGGGGCTCAAGCGCGCCATAGCCAGACTGCAATACCCACTACATACAATTGCTGTAGGAACAAAAACACCCTGACCTCCAACGGCAGAACAACAGCAGCGTTCTGAACACTTTGCGCAACAATAATCGATATACTGAAAACCTCTTCGTTTCCGGGATCGCCCCACTTGCCGCAACAATCGATCAGCGCAGCCGCCCAAACGGTGGTGCTTGCCCTTGTCTCAGCTGCTTTTTGCAGTATTTACCTGACACAACCCAACCTGCCCACCCTGCAGCTGTATTTCGACACGGATTTGCCCACTGTGTCCGCCACTGTCTCCGTGCTGATCCTCGGCCTGGCCCTGGCCAACATCCCCTTCGGCATGGCGGCGGACCGACTGCCCATCAAACCCCTGATCGCCGTCGGCGGCTTCACCTTGTGCCTGTCCATTTTATGGTGTGCCCGTGCCCAGAGCATCGAAGAACTGACCACCGCTCGCTTTATCAGCGGGCTCTGCATACCGGCGCTGACCACCTGCATGGTGGCCTGGCTCTCGCAAACACAGCCCGCCAATCGCCTGCCCATGGTGATGGGCAACTACGTCGCCGCGACGGTGCTCGGTGGCTTTGGCGGGCGCATCATCGGCGGGGTGATCTTCCCCCCTGATATGTGGCGCTGGAGTTTTGTGCTGGTCGCGGTGCTAATCGGCTTGAGCACCCTGGCCGCCCTGTGGGTACTGCCCAAAGGCCCCGACGCATCAAACCGCGTCGGCAGTAACGGATCATTGCTGGCACTGCTCAAAAAACCCGAGCTGCTGATGCTCTACGCCTGCGGTGGCGCGGGCCTGGGCTTGTTTGCCACGGTGTTTAATTACCTGCCCTACCGCCTGGCATCGCCACCCTTCGAGCTCAGCAGCAGCGCGGCTACCGGCTTTTACGGCACCTACCTGATCGGCATAGTCGCCGCTCCGCTCGCCGGACAATTCAGCGGCCGCTGGGGCAGCGGCAAGACACTGCTCGGCGGCGTCAGCCTGCTGGCGTTGGGGCTCTGTGGCCTGTACATCAATCAGCTGCTGCTGACACTGCTGGCGCTGCTGGTCTTGTCGGCGGGTTACTTCACCATGCACAGCGCCGCGGTGGGCACCTTGAACAGCAAGCTCGCCAAGGGCCAGGGCCGAGGCCGCGCCAATTCCCTCTACATTCTGTTCTATTACATCGGGGGCAGCATCGGCATCCAAGTTGGCGGCCATGTGTACCAGTGGGGAGGCTGGCAAGCGCTGGTGAGCTTCTGCCTGATGCTGCTGATCATCCCGCTCTGCACAGCAACGCTGGAGGTTCGACGTAGCAGGGGGGCATGACACGCCGGCCAAGACGTCCGGCAAAAGCCGCCCACGCCCCAACAAAAACAACAAAAAAGGCGGTGCCTAAGCACCGCCCTGACAAGCAATCACACAGCTGGCGCCGTGTTTGAAGCCCAGTTTAGGCCTCTTCTGAACCCGCCATCGCGCGATAGATCACCGCGCCCAGCACAGCACCCGCAATCGGTGCAGCCCAGAACAACCACAACTGATCCACAGCCCAGTCACCAGCGAACACTGCAACCGCTGTGCTTCGCGCAGGGTTTACAGAGGTGTTGGTCACCGGAATGCTGATCAAGTGAATCAAGGTCAAACCAAAGCCAATGGCCAACGGTGCGAAGCCCGCAGGGGCACGGCCGTCGGTTGCACCCATGATGATGATCAAGAACATCGCCGTCATCACCACTTCAGTGATGAGGGCAGCCATCATGGTGTAACCACCGGGTGAATGTTCGCCAAAACCGTTTGAGGCAAAACCACCGGCGAGATCAAAACCCGCCTGACCACTGGCGATCATGTACAAAATAGCGGCACCGGCGATACCGCCAGCAACCTGTGCAACGATGTAGGGCAGCAGATCTTTGGCGGGGAAGCGCCCACCCACGAACAGACCAACCGAGACGGCGGGGTTCAGGTGACAGCCTGAGATATGTCCGATCGCATAAGCCATGGTGACCACGGTCAGACCAAAAGCCAGAGAGACACCCAAGAGGCCGATGCCCACATCGGGAAACGCCGCCGCGAGCACCGCACTGCCGCAACCGCCCAGAACCAACCAAAAAGTACCGACGAACTCGGCAAGATACTTATTCATGCGCTTTTCTCACTATTGCAAAATCAGGCGAGAATCTTAAAGGGACTTATAGCCTAAGTGCGTGAACATTTCGCAAGAATGCAACTGATGACTGCTGCATCATTCCTCATATCTACAAGCACGTGGTCACAAGCTTTCACTGCAACAATCCGAACTGCACAGCAAGCCGCCTCTGATCTCGAGCGGTGGATTTTGTAGCAGCGGGTGGCACAGGGAAATAGTCCAAATGCAGCAATGTCTTAGAAATGCAATAGCGATCACAAACACCGGCGACGCGGGTTTGGGTTTGGGTTTGGGAAAGTCAAAGACTGATCGCTGCCTGCCATATCAAGGGCCGAAGAGATGCCTATAGAGGCAATCAGTCTGAGGCCAAGTGGGATTGCGATTCCCACTTGGCTCTGGGTTTAAAGCGCAGCCAGTCTTGACTCGGCCGGTTCGCCACGCTTGCTTTGTTTGAATCAGCGCCGCTTCACAACAAACGCGAGCGCGCTTCGCCGTACTCACCCTGGAACTTGGCGACCAACTCTGCAATCCCAGTCACCGATTCGATCGCGCCAATGCCCTGGCCACAGCCCCAGATATCCTTCCACGCCTTGGTCTTAGAGCCCTCACCGCCGCCGAAGCTCATTTTGCTGGCGTCACTCTCGGGCAAATTGTCGGGGTCCAGGCCAGCGTTCACGATCGAATCACGCAGGTAATTGCCGTGCACGCCCGTGAAGAGGTTGCTGTAGATGATGTCTTCCGCGTGCGAACTGACCACCGACTGCTTGTATTCTTCACTGGCACCTGCCTCATGCGTGGCAATAAAGGGCGAGCCTATATAAGCGAGGTCCGCCCCCATCGCCTGCGCCGCCAAGATAGCGCCACCGTTGGCGATGCTGCCACTGAGCAGCAGCGGACCATCAAACCACTGGCGAATCTCTTGGATCAACGCGAAAGGAGAGAGCGTGCCCGCGTGACCACCCGCGCCCCAGGCAACAGCAATCAATCCATCCGCGCCTTTTTCAATTGCCTTGTGCGCAAAAAAACCGTTGATCACATCGTGCAAGGTGATGCCGCCGTAACTGTGCACCGCCTCGTTGATCGCCACCTGCGCGCCCAAACTGGTGATCACAATCGGCACTTCATGGGCCACGATGGTGTCCATGTCTTGCTGCAAGCGGTCGTTGGAGCGGTGCACGATTTGATTCACCGCAAAGGGCGCCGCGGGCTTGTCGGGGTTGGCCTGATTGTGGCGATCAATGCCTTCTTTGATTTGCACGATCCAATCAGACAACTGCGCTTGAGGCCGCGCATTCAACGCCGGGAAGGAGCCGACAACGCCAGCGCAACACTGGGCGATGACCATTTCAGGGTTGGAAATAATGAACATCGGTGACGCAACCGCAGGCAGCGCCAATGACTGCAACAGGGGGGGTAATGCCATGACAACCTCGCAACAATGAAAACAAGATCGCGCCTGGAGAGCGATGTTTCAGCGCCCACGCGACACAAAATACAAGCACACATAGTACAGGCAAAACACGTAAAAACCGCTATCAACCAATGAATCGCCGTTCTGATGTAGAATTTTCATCGTCGGGCTGATCAAAGCTGCCCTCACTTAATGCAATGGAGTATCTCATGGCCGATTTATCGCCTTTAGTACTGGGCGTCAGTGACGAGCAGCTCGTCACCCTCAACCCGCGCTACCTCAACCGCCACGGCCTGATCGCTGGCGCCACCGGCACCGGCAAAACAGTCACCCTGCAGGTGCTGGCCGAGCAGCTATCCGGCATTGGCGTGCCGGTCTTCATGGCCGACGTCAAAGGCGATCTGACCGGCATCAGCGTACCGGGCAGCCCCCACCCCAAGGTGGACGAACGCATCGAGAAAATCGGCCTCGAGGACTTTGAGTTCAGCTCTAGCCCCACCGTGCGCTGGGATATCTTTGGCGAACAGGGCCACCCCATCCGCGCCACCGTCTCCGACATGGGGCCCGCGCTGCTGGCGCGCCTGCTGGACCTCAACGAGACCCAAGAAGGCGTGCTCTTTATCGTCTTTGAATACGCGGACGACGAAGGCCTGCTGCTGCTGGATTTCAAAGACCTGCGCGAGACGCTGAAATTCGTCGGCGAAAACGCCAAGGAATTCAAAAGTGACTACGGCAATGTCTCCAGCGCCTCGGTGGGCGCCATCCAGCGACGCCTGCTGGTGCTGGAACAAGAGGGCGCCGAATCCTTCTTCGGCGAGCCAGCGCTGGACCTTTGGGACTTCATGCGCACGGACCACCGTGGCCACGGCTACGTCAACATCCTCGCCGCCAACAAACTGATGAACAACAAGCGACTGTACGCCACCTTTTTGCTGTGGATGCTGTCGGAGCTGTTCGAGAACCTGCCTGAAGTGGGCGATCTGGAGAAACCACGCTTTGTATTTTTCTTCGACGAGGCGCACCTGCTCTTCGACGACGCCCCCAAGGCCCTGGTCGACAAGATCGAAACAGTGGTGCGCTTGATCCGCTCCAAGGGTGTGGGTTTGTTCTTCATCACCCAAAACCCGCTCGACATCCCCGACGAAGTCTTGGGCCAACTGGGCAACCGCGTACAGCACGCCCTGCGTGCCTTCACACCGCGTGATCAAAAAGCCGTAAAAACAGCCGCCACTACCATGCGCCAAAACCCCAACTTCGACATGCAAACCGCCATCACCGAACTCGGCGTCGGCTGCGCGCTGGTCAGCACACTCGGCGACGACGGCGTACCCAGCATCACCCAAAACACCCTCATCCGCCCGCCCTTTTCCCGTATTGGCCCCGCCACGGAAATGGAGTGCGAAAACATCTTACGCCAGAGCCCCTTCGCCGGCCGCTACGAAAAAGTGGTAGACCGGGAATCTGCCTTTGAGCTGCTGGCCGAACGCGGAGAGCAGCGACTCAAAGCAGCCGAAGCCGAGGAGGCTATAGAAGCGGAAGAAAAAGCCGCAAAAAAAGCCGAGCGAGATGCCCGTCGCGGCCGCGGTGGTCGCCAATCGATAGGGGAGGCCATGATGAAAAGCGTGGTGCGCTCCCTCAGCAGCTCCATTGGCCGCAGCCTCGGCAAGCAAATCCTGCGCGGATTGATGGGTGGCATTAGCCGCCGCTAATTGTGCAACAGTGCTTTTGGGACTACTGATCTTGGCTCCCTAAGAGCCAAGACAGAATGAACAACGCATGCTTGCGTTATTGAAAATAATTGTTTACCCCCCCATTAGGAGCGGCCAAACAGAGCGTTCACTTGTGGGTTCGAATTCATTCGTACAATGTCGCCCCGATGTTGACAGCCACGATATCCGAATGAATTCAAATCTGCTCGCGAGGAAAACAAAGGGGAAAACCGGCGCGCTGAGAAACTCAGCACGCCACCTCACTACCCCCCTTTCCGCCGCTTCTTCTCCTTCGTCACCCGCTGCACCATCTTGCCAAACTGCTTATCCCGCTGCCGCGCCTCGGCGACCGACTGCGAATTGTGCAGATCCTCACGCTGTAATTTGCGCCAGCGCCGCAGCCGATCAGCATCCAACTCACCCGCTGCGATCGCAGCCTGCACGGCACAGCCCGGCT
>JAWSVD010000628.1:0-1048 GCA_033852095.1 Granulosicoccaceae bacterium
ATTCTCGAATACACGTTTATGTGCAACAAACCCGTTGCCATCTTGACGGACGCTTCTTTCTGGGGAGGATACTGATCATGATTCGATCTGAGATAATACGGAATCTGGTGCCCGTCTTTGCCGATCATTTTGTGGTTTGCAACATCGGCCTTCCCAGCCAAGAGCTGCACATGCTGGGTGACAAACCGAGTAACTTCTACATGCTTGGCACCATGGGGCTGTCATCCTCGATAGGCTTGGGCGTGGCGCTTGCCCAGCAACAGAAGGTGATCTCCATTGACGGAGACGGGTCGGTGCTGACTAACCTTGGCACACTGCCCACCATCGCCAATAACGTGGCCCCTAATTTTATACTGCTGATCATCGATAACGGCAGCTACGGCTCCACCGGTGATCAACCGACATACGCTGGCAAGAAAACGTCCTTGGCTGCGGTGGCGCAGGCCTGCGGTTGTGACAACGTGATCGAGTGTCAGGCGGAAGACGCCCCGGCTGTGTTGCAGCAGGCCCTGGACAGCGACAAAATGACGATCATAGTCTGTAAATGCGAATCGGGTAATATCAAAGTGCCGGTGATCACGAAGGACCCGGTCGTTATACGGGAGCGGTTCATGACAGAACTCAGGGCGAGAAACAGCGCTGCGGTGGCTTGATGACATGTTGAGCTGGCCGCGTGAAATTCACTGCACGGCGGATGCACGGCACATGGCTCAAGCGCACCTGCCCTGGATGGTTTTCGATTATATCGACGGCGCTGCGGGCGAGGGCATTGCCGAGGCCAGAAACCGACGAGCCATGGACGCGCTGCGGCTGATGCCGCGCATCCTCAACAACGTCGAGCACCGCGGTTTGGCGGTGCCTCTGTTTACTGAGGCGGCTGGCTTGCCCTTCGGCGTGAGTCCGATGGGCATGTGCAATTTGTCTGGGCCAGGCGCGGATCTGATGTTGGCACGCTTCGCCGCGCAACATCAAGTGCCGGTGGGGGCGTCGACGGCGGCCTCCAGCTCTTTGGAGCACATCATTGAAGCCGCTCAGGGCCACGCTTGGT
>JAWSVD010000193.1:0-485 GCA_033852095.1 Granulosicoccaceae bacterium
ATGCAGGCGAATGACTGGGAGCCCCCTGCGTCAGAATAGTTGACCTCTACCTTCGGGTAGACTCTTAGAATCAGCAGGGAGCGGTCAACAAGGAAATTATGAGCTATTCACCCGAACGTCGCGAAGCCGTCTTGAAGAAGATGCTGCCGCCCAATCAACGATCCATTCCCGATCTAGCCAAAGAAGAAGGCATTGCTGAGCCGACCCTGTACGCTTGGCGCACCAAGGCGAGAAAGGAAGGGCGTTTGATGCCGGATTCAAACAACACACCCGAGGGCTGGAGCTCTCGTGACAAGTTCGCCGCTGTACTTGAAACCGCCACGATGAGCCAGGCAGAGGTGGCGGAGTATTGCCGCAGCAAGGGCATCCATACGTCGCAGGTTTATGCTTGGCGGGAGGCGTGTATGCAGGCCAATGACTGGGAGCGTGAGAGCAACGCACAGCTCAAGTCCGCCACCAAGGCGGCGGACAAAAAGGCCAAGAAA
>JAWSVD010000017.1:0-60080 GCA_033852095.1 Granulosicoccaceae bacterium
GTGATCTCGCGCCGGGGCAGCGGTGTGTTTGTGGAAAAAACAAGTGTTGCTGACGCCGAACAAAACCTCTTCCTAGGCGGGAGTATCAGTGGCACCCGCGAAGTCATCGACACCTTGGAGCTGCGCGCAACGGTGGAAGTGCAGTCGGCGTACCTAGCTGCAACGCGGGCCTCATACGGACAGATCGAAGAAATACTGCAGTTGCACCAAGCTTTTAGCGACGAAATCGCCAGATCCGGTGACGTGGAAAATGCAGACTTTTCATTTCATGAAGCGATCGCACGGGCCACCAACAACGAGGCCTTCGTGCATTTTTTACATCACCTTGGAAAGCGCACGATCCCGCGTGCCAATTTGCCCATGGCCAGAGGCTCTAAGGCCTATCAGCAGTACATGGTTAAACTTGAAAACGAGCACGGGGTGATTGCGCAAGCCATCGAAAGGCGCGACGCAGACGAGGCGGCAAGTGCGATGAAAAGCCATCTGCACGGCTCTTTGGAGCGATACCGGGTGCTGTCACGAGACAAAAAGCGGTAAAAGTAATAATACTCATTGACAATGTAGTATGACAACATTAGCCTTGCTGGTGTTGGATAGCTGGGCCTAGAACACTTGATTTGATGCAGGGGATATTTCACTCAACTGCCTGAAACAAAGAGCCGGTCCACGTTATCCCCAAACACTAAGGAGAGGATAAAATGCGTAAAATACTAAAATCACTCGCAGTTGTCGGATCAGTTGTTTCACTGTCATTTGCAACCACGGCATTGGCTGCTTATCCAGAAAAAGACGTGAAGATCATCGTGCCCTGGGGGGCGGGTGGCGGCACGGATGGCATCGTTCGCAAAATTGTCTCCATCGCCGAAAAAGACTTTGGTGGCTCCATCTATGTCGAGAACGTCGAAGGCGGCGTCAGCGCCACCGGAATCTCTCAGCTGATGGCGGCCGATCCCGATGGTTATACGGTTGGCGCGCTGACCTATGACAGTATGATCACAGTGCCGTGGCAGGGCCTTCTGCCCGATTATAAGCTGGACCGTTTGACTTTCATTTCGCGGGTCACGGCAGAGCCAGATGCCCTGATCGTCGCCAAATCTTCTGACTATGCTTCACTGGATGATGTGATTGCAGCAGCTAAAGCCAAGCCTGGGAAAATCCGCATCGGCATGCAGAACATTGGTTCCAGACTTCACTTGGCCGCACTTCAACTTCAAGATGAAAAGGACGTCTCTTTTAAGTTGATCGCCTATCCCGGTGGGGCAGCCGCGCAGAAAGAAGCCATGTTGAACGGTGAGGTCGATATCGTCACCACCAGTCTGGGTGATTTTTCCTCCTTGCTCGATGATGACAAAGCCATGGGCGTGGTCGAGTATTCTGATACGCCCAACCCGACTTACAGTGATGTTCCCACTGCTGCAGACCTTGGTTTAAAACTGCGCATGGGCAGCTTTATCGTCATGGCGGCACCCGCTGGCACGCCCGATGATGTGGTCAAAAAACTGGAGAGTACTTTTCAAGCGGCTTACGACAGCGAAGAGTTCCAGTCTTGGTTGGCACAGGTCGGTGTAACACCCGCTTGGTTGGGCACAGACACTGTCACGCCTTGGGCCAACACCACAGCTGAAACAATCTACAAGCAACTCGATGAGCTTGTCGCTGACGGTGTGATCTCCAAGTAAAAATAAGGCTTCCAGCAATAAGTACGGCCTCAGCGCATGGGGCCGTACAAATTGGAGATTTTGTTGTGTCCAAAATTAAAACCCTCACTCGCCAGCATGGCTTATCCCTCGGCCTTTTAGTTTTTACGATTATCTACGCCTCTGGCATTCCCCGTATTAGATCGCTGTTTGACGAGGGTTCGGTCGGCACCAAATTTCTGCCACAGCTGCTGGTCATCATCACACTGAGCTGTCTCGTGATTATCATATTGCGCGACATGAAAACAGCTGACGGCGCCCGCGAAGAGGAGCTGCAAAAATCCGGTAGCAGTGCAAAACCACTGGTGCTGTTCGTGGCCACTCTCGCTTATATAGCGCTCTTTAAATCCGCAGGTTTTTTGATCGCAACCTTTCTCTTTTCCTACTCGGTGTTGTGCCTTTTTTCGCACAGCAATAAAAAGTTGATCGTTCGCGCTTCAATCGCTGCGGCTATTACTGGCCTGGCCTATCTGCTATTTGCCGTTGCCTTCGGCACGCACTTGAATATCTACCCGGTTGGATTTTGATGGAATTTTTTGCTGATATTCTGGGCGGTTTCCACGCTGTACTCACGCCCTATAACTTCGCTTTTATGGTGGGTGGATTTCTCATCGGCACCTTTTTCGGCGCCGTGCCGGGCTTGACCTCTGTTTTGGCGATCGCCCTTTTGTTACCCATCACCTATTCAATTGATGTGACCCCGGCTCTTATTATGTGCGCCTCGATCTTTATGGCGGGCATGTACGCGGGGTCCATCACCGCCACCACCATCAACATTCCCGGTGCGCCGTCGTCGATGATGACAGCCATTGAAGGCAATGCCTTGATGAAGCAAGGGCAGGGTGCCAATGCCTTGGGTCACGCCGCGCTGGGTTCCATGGTGGGCGGCACGGTGGGGGCGCTGTTGCTTATCTTGCTGATGCCCTTGGCTGCTGAGTTGACTTTGTTGATCCGCACTCCCGGCAAGTTCTCCCTGATCATGTTCGCCCTGGTGGTGATTGTACTGGTGCAGCGAGACGATGTGCCCAAGGCGATTGTGGCTACCACACTTGGCATGATGGTGGGCACTATAGGCATTGATGTGATGCAGCCTGTGCCGCGTTTCAGCTACGGCACATCCGCCCTGGTGCAGGGCATCGACATGATGCCCGTCATTATTGGTGTGTTTGCGATCGCAGAGCTGATGACACAGATTCACGCCAGGCCCTCCGATATATCAGCGGCTGAACTGAAGAAAGTGGCGGACAAGCTCAAGCGCCGTGATTTTATTCCGCCACTGTCAGAAATCCGTGAAATTGGTTTGTTCGGCTATTTGAAAGCGGCGTGTATCGGCTACAGCATTGGGCTCTTGCCCGGCGTGGGCGGGTCAATGGCTGCGTTTGTCGCCTACGCAGACGCCAAGAGAACAGCCAAACCCAAGGATAATTTTGGCAAGGGCAGCCGACGTGGAATAGCGGTTGCCGAGTCGGCAAACAATGCCATGTGCGGCGGTGCTTTTGTGCCCATGCTGATGTTTGGTATTCCAGGGGATCCAACCACCGCCATCGTCTTGGGTGTATTGGTGATCAACGGCATCCAGCCGGGAGCTAAACTGGTGGAGACACAGGCGCACCTTATCGCCCCCATGTTTGTCTCGCTGCTATTGTCGGCTTTGATCCTGATCCCGCTGACGCTGTTTTTGCTCGGACCGTTGTTCATTCGCATCGTTTCGATTCCGCGTGCAATCTTGTACGCCGGCATCGCAGTGGTTGCCATGGTGGGCTGTTATGTGGCGACCTTCTCCATCTTTCAAATGGCTTTAGCTGCACTCTTCGGCTTGTTTGCCTATTACCTACGGCGCGGTGGTTATCCGGTGGTTTCATTGCTGCTCGGTTTTATTCTAGGGCCTAATCTGGAGCTGTATTTGCGCAGATCACTGGACCTCAGCGATGGAAGCCCCTTGGTCTTCCTCAGCAGCCCCGACAGTCTTTTCTTCATCGCCTTGGCTTTTGTCTTTGTATATATGATGGAAATCAGGCCGCGCCAATTGGCCAAAAAATCCCCCCAGTCCCCGTAACTCATCGCTCAATAGGACCCATAAATAATGTCATCTACACTCAGCCCCAGCGAATTAAAAAATGCACTGGGGGCAGGTCTTCTGTCTTTCCCCGTGACCCCGTTTAACGCGGACGGGAAGTTCAATCAAGACCCCTATGAAAAACATCTGGATTGGTTGTCGGGTTTTGGCGCCACCGCGCTGTTTGCGGCGGGCGGCACGGGGGAGTTCTTTTCGCTGGAACCGTCTGAAGTGCCAGAGATTGTCGCCGCGGCTAAAGCGTCGGCGAATGGAACACCCATCGTGGCCGGTTGTGGTTACGGTACCAAAATGGCCGTGGCCAGCGCTCAGGCGTCGCAAAAGGCCGGTGCTGACGGCATTCTGGTGTTGCCTCATTATCTGATAGACGCGCCCCAAGCGGGGCTCTACGCGCACGCCAAAGCCATCTGCGATTCCGTGGATATCGGTGTGATGATCTATAGCCGCGACAACGCGATCTATGAAGCGGATACGGTGGCCCGTCTGTGCGACGATTGCGAGAACTTGATTGGCTTCAAGGACGGTTCGGGTGATATTGCTAAAGTTCGCCAAATCACGGCGAAAACACAAGACCGGCTGACCTACCTGGGCGGTATGCCAACGGCGGAGCTTTTTGCTGAGGCCTACCTTGGCGCAGGGTTTACTACCTATTCTTCAGCGGTGTTCAATTTTGTTCCCGCTCTGGCAATGAAGTTTTACACGGCGCTCAGGGCTGGCGACACAGCGACAACAACCGACATACTGAACAGCTTTTTCTTCCCTTTTATGGCGCTGAGGAACCGCTCCAAGGGTTACGCGGTTTCAGCTGTGAAAGCGGGTGTCCGTCTGGCGGGTTACGAGGTTGGTGCAGTGCGTCCACCATTGATTGATTTAACAGCCGAGGAAGAAGTGATACTCGCCGAGCTCATAGAAAAACACAATTAGCCCTCTGTGCTTTCATATTGCTTGTCTCAGGGACGAGCTTGCCCCTGGGTTCTGTTTCCGGCGGTTCTAGCAATGGTGCCACTGAGGCACCGGGAGCGCTATCGCGATAATGCCACGTGGTCTGCCACCACGTGGGCTGGATTGAATCAGTTGTGGCCATTGCGCAGCTCGGGGGTGTCCCTCGACAATTACTCTGCCATCAGTGCCTTTGTACGCGGGCTGAGTTTGAGCTCGTACAACCCCGTTGAAGTGTGTCGCATCCAGACCCGGTAGGAGCGACGGTAGCTGGCAATTTGACGGGATTCAACGCCTTCCTTCTGCAGCGCCGATGGAAAGTTGCTGAACACGCGATGATCGGCCGAAAAGATGCGTGCCAGATCAATGCCCTCGGTCGCACGCTCTTTTATGATGACTTCCGCGTCTGGCAAATACCAATAGGCATGGCGGCTGGCGTTGCCGTTTAACACCAGTACGGTGCCTTTGCCCGCGGTATTGCTGATGTGCTGTATTTTCTCGATCAGCGATATGGGCGGTGATTTTGTCAGCAGGGATTCGCTCAGCGTCGGCAGTGCGGAGGCCGCAGCGGCGAGCAGCAGCGCGTATTGCAATTTGTTCTGTAGCAGTGATGACTGCGCGCCCATCAAAGCCAGCAGCACGAAAAACGGCATGATTGGCAGGTAGAAGCGAATGTGCGGTGGCACGACCATGACCACGAAAACAAAGTAGGCCAGGGCGAACAGCAGCAGATAACCCAGGTAGTTGGATCTCGATTTAAGCCGTTGTTTGTAGTGCCGAGTGCGGGTGAAAAGAACAGCAAAACACAAGGCGTAAATGATCGTGTAAAAAGTCCCGGCGTAGGTCCACTCCGCCGTATCTGCGTGCCAGGGGTTGAGCTCGGTGCCCTGTTTTTGCAGCGCTGCGCCGACGCTCTGAGGGTACCAGGCGTTCAAGCCAAGGCCGAAATAACCCAGTGCGCCTATGTGTGTGCCACCGCGTTTCGCCACCTGGTAGGCGTCAAGGCATTCGGCGAGCAGCGGAGAGCCGCTGGCCGCATCAAAGCCCGTTTTGAAGCGCAGGATTTGATTAAAATAAGTCATCCAACCACTGCTATCTAGGTTGTATTGCGAGTAGACGGTGGGCAGCAGCCACATGAGATTGGCCAGTGTGAAGATCAGAATCGCGCGCACCATCTCGCGGCGGGACAGTCGGAAATACGCCAGTGAAGTGAAAAACAGGACAATCACCAGCAGACCGTATTGCGGCCGAATACCAACCGTGATCGCGAGCAGGGCGCTGAATAAAAAATAGATGACCGAGCGACCGCTTCTTGCAAAATAGAGAGCCAATAACAGGCACAGGCTGAGTGCAGCCGCGGCCAAGGAGTCGCTCATCAGCTGGCTGGATGTCATCCAAACACCAGGGCTCACGGCCAGGATAATAGCCCCAACTGCGGCTGCCCGGGGTGATAACAACAAGATAAAAATACGGCGCCAGGTGATAACAAACACGGCCCCACCTGCAGCTGAGACCAGCGAGAGCGCCGTGGGGATGTCACTGACAATGAGGCTGAGCAATCGACAGAAGAAGACAAACAGCGGTGCGCCAGGTGGGTGCGGCATGTCCAGGGTAACGTTGAATTCCCGTACAGCGAGCGCGTAATTTACCGCGTCGTAGTCATTGAGCTGCAGGTCTGATGCGAAGAAATAGGCAATAAAACAGGCAATAAAAAGCACGATATCAAAGCGCAGTGTGCCGCTGGGATTGAGTGTCTCGAGCAATCTTTCACGCATGGTTCTGCGCGCTGAATAAATATATTCTGGGTTTTCTTGAGGAGTATTTGAATCGGGTGTCCTTGCGTTTGGGGCAACTTCCATTTACACCACCACTATCACCATTAACTGGTGCGGTAATTATTAAATAACTTTGTATTTGCAATCCTATTTAATATCTATTGGCACATGTTATCAAAGCTTTATCGAAACGCCGTTTCTAGTGCTAGCAAAATTGCGGCTTCCCGCGCTGTGGCGCGCTCTCTGTGCTTTTGGATTGTTTCATTTGTTTCAAAACACGCCCAGAATTTTCTAAAATGAAAGGAAAGGAATACTCAGGCACATTTTAATAAATGCAGCACTGATGTGGTCTAATAATATTGAATTCATTTGAATGAAAGATGGAGCTGTCAAGCACGGTCGTGCTGTAGATCGTCGTGCTGCGGTATCCGTGGATCATTGATTCCATCCGGTCAGGGGTATGCGCTTAGGCTGAAACTGGGTCGATGTAAAATCCTCTGTATGACTGTAAGGGTGTCCGATGTATGCTTTAGCTTTAGTGGCCTTGTCTGGGGGGGCGATGAGCTGTGGAATACGTGCGGAATGCGATTGTGGCGAGGTATTATTTGAATCGAGCCAGAAACCATTTTTGCAAATCATTTGTCACTGTGGAGATTGCAGGGAAGCCACCGGCAGTGATTTCTCTCAGCTGGCTTTTTTTAAAGAGAAGCACACCGTTATCACCGGTGAACTCACGGCCTTAAACTACGTCGCTGCGTCGCAGAATAAAACCAAACGTGAAATGTGCTCAGGGTGTCGATCAGTTCTGTTCGATCGCTCAGAGGGATTTCCGGGTCTTATCGGAGTTTTTGTGCAACGTTTGCAATCCTCTTTTCAAGGTGCCGTTGATTGTCACGTTTGGGTTGGCAGCAAGGTTGAAAATGCGGTTATTCCCGCCGGTGCCCAGCAGCACCCAAAAGGTATCTCATAAGCCCGAGCTTAATTTCGTCCTTGTATGTCGGTGGTGACCTGCTCCCGCACATGGCAAGGCGTGGCCTCAAAATGAACCTTATTGAGCTACTGCTGGACTTCGTTGGCGCGCCACACGTGTGGAGTGAGCCCGGTGCTCGTCTTGAAGGCGCGCGAAAATGCCGCTTCGCTGCCGTAGCCCACCTCAATAGCGATCAACTTGATGGATCCACCTTTGCGCAGGGCGTGTTGTGCCAGCTGTATGCGCCAACTCTGTAAGTAGTTGCCTGCGGTGCAGCCCATGCTGCTGCGGAATTCTTCGGCGAACACGCTGCGCGACATGCCTGCAGCTGCTGCTAGGGACGCCAGTGTCCAATTGTCAGCGGGCTTTTCGTGCATCGCCACCAGCGCCTTTCTCAGTTTAGGGTGCGACATGCCTGCGAGCATGCCGCTGTCAATTTTCCCTGACTCCATCGCGTGGCGCAATACCAGCACAAGTACAATCTCGAACAAACGGTTGATCAACGCCTGACGACCGCAGCGCTGCCCAAAGGCCTCTTCAAATAACTGCGCAAGCATACTTTCTGCGCCCTGCAGTGAGTGCAGCGGAAGGCAGAGAAAAGGCGGCAGAGCCGATGCAATGGGGTTGTTCGCACCACCGTCGAAATGCAGGTTGGCGCAGACTAGTTCAATGCCTTTCTCGTCGTCACAGGTGATTTTTCGTTGCATGGGCCTGGGGTAGAGCAGCAAACTTGGCTCCGTAACCGTGATTTTTTGATTGTTAGGGTGCACGATTTCAGCTTTTCCGGACTTGATCAGGTGCAGTTGAGCGCTTCCGTTTTGCGGCGAGAATGTGTTGACGCCACAGACAGAGCCCGCCCTAAACAGGCTTGCGCGTACCGAAAAGCGATTGAACAATGCTTCGAGTCTGTCTGTCATGAAAATACTCTGAATGAATTTATCAGGACTTCTGGTGATCTATCGTCCTATTTGACGCTTTAAAATTCCTCTCGTCAAACAACAGCAGCGCCATGTCCGCGTGGGCTGTCAACTTCCAGAGGAAAATACCATGTCAATTGAAAAAGTTTTATACCGTGCGAGTGCTTCAGCCACCGGTGGTCGAGACGGGCGCGCGGTGTCGTCAGATGGCGCACTGGACGTGCAGTTATCCACGCCACCTGAGCTCGGTGGCGCGGGCGGTGCAGGCACCAATCCTGAGCAGCTGTTCGCCAGTGGTTACTCTGCGTGCTTTCTGGGCGCACTCAAGCACGTTGCAATGGCAGCGAAGGTGCCTTTGCCACAAGATGCGCGTGTCAGCGCTGTGGTGGGTATTGGGGCCATAGCCACTGGTTTCGGTATTGAAGTTGAGCTTTCGGTGGAGCTGCCAGGCCTGGCGCCCGATCAAGCGCAATCGCTTGTCGATAAGGCGCATATTGTGTGCCCTTACTCCAACGCCACACGCAACAACATAGACGTGAAGGTCGCTGTTGTCTGAACAGAGGGTGGCGCATCACGTCGCTGATCAAAGGGATAGCTGATCAATACCCGCTGATAGAAACCAGAAAAGCTCGAGCGACCTTGCGGCTGCCCGAGCTTTTCTGGTGTGCAGTTGTGTTTTAGCTAGTGCAGCTGTGCAACGCCCGTTGCGGGGTTGTCTGCGAGGCCGATATCCCGAGCGTGCTGCTCGAAGCCTTTGTTCTTCCAGAAGAAGGCGCCGGGCATGGTGGTAGGGATCACCAGGATATAGAACAGCGCGCGGCCGATGGCTGCGGTGAAGCAGTTGAGTAGTGCGATTACCGCGCAGCAGATCAACACCGCCAGCCCGCTGTTACCGAGCAGCACAAGGCCCAGCAGGACGCTTCCCGCCACGATGTTGAGTCCCAGCAAGGCATTGCGGAAAATGTACGTCTTGCCGAAGGTGGTGTTTTGGATGTAGTGCGCTGCGCCGCCTTCATCTTCGCTTTTGTTGAGCGTGCGGTTGTGTCCGATCAGGCCAATGGCTTCGATCACCAGGCCCAGTACAAAAGCCGCGACAAGCACAGTCAGGGCTCCGTCAATGGGCTCACCGATCACCGCCAGTGTGCTGAGCACGAAGACACTGGCCACCAAGGCGCCGAGCGAGAGGCTGTTGCCGGCGAAGGAGGTGGCTGTCTGCCAGTGGTGCCAAAAGGGCCGTGCTTTGATTTGGTAGCACTTGTTCATGTAATACATGCCGCCAAAACCCGCGACAACGGCGAAGATCCCAGCACTGTTCACCAAGAGCGGCATGTCCAGGGCCGCTGTGAGGGCTGCTATGTCCAGCCCGAGCCAGTCCACTGATAGCGTGTTCAGCCATTGGTTGGCCGGCAGCGCAAACAGGGCTGTTATCCCGGCGCCCGCTGAGAACATTGCCAGGCCGAAACCTTCACGCGCCATGGGGGAATAACGCAGGTTGTTAAAACCCCGGTAGAAGCGGAAGGGCTTACCCAGGTGTGTCACGCTCATCAGCAGCGCAAAGGCCGTCATCGCCACGGCTGCGATGGTTAAGGCTAAGAACATGTCCGTTGCCATGAAGCGCTCGAAGGCGGGCACGCCCAGCAGGGCAGCCATGAAGGGGATCAAAAAGGTGCCGTAGGCGGCTTGAGCAAACAAAGTAAACAGCACCAGCGGGTTTTCGCGGCTGTTCAGTTTGCCGAAGTTCCAATGTTTGGCCTTGCCGGCTTTTTGATCCACCACGGGCTTGTAGTTGCCCTTGTGATCGCGGTGGTATTTGACCGGCATGGAGTCGGTGCGACTCATCTCGATCGGCATGGTCTTGGTCTGTTGAAATCGGATGTTCGGGTGGGTGATCTCTGGGTCTGGAAACCCGGGGATCGATGTTTTGCACTGGTCGCGGTTTTCAGGGGTGTTTTCAATGACGCCAAAATCCAGTGCGTTGCCGACGCAGGCCGATACACAGGCGGGCTTCAATCCTACTTCGAGCCGATCCACGCACATATTGCACTTGGATACCTGGCCTTTCACGGGGTCAAGCTGCGGCGCGTTGTAGGGGCATACCCAGGTGCAATAGCCGCAACCAAAGCAGGTCTCGGGGTCTTGCAGCACCGCGCCGTACTCCACGTGTTTGCTGTAGGCGCGCGTGGGGCAGCCTTTGAGGCAAACCGGGTCGTCGCAGTGGTTGCACGCCATGGAGATGTTCAGGCGTTGGTAGTCGGGATAGGAGCCGCCCTCGACATAACCCACGGATCTGAAAGCGATGTGGGCAGGGTTGTCGTTCTTCTCAGAACAGGCGGCTTCACAGGCGTGGCAGCCGATGCAGTTGTCCGCCGTGAAGAAAAATCCGTGTTGCTTGTTGCGGTTGGGGTTGCTGCCAACCGTGGGGTTTTCATTGATGAACAGCGGGCGATCGGCTGGCTGTCCGGTCAGGTCGACCAGATCGACCTTCTGCCCGTAACGGTTTTTTTCCACGATGGGTTGATCGGGCAAAAAGGCGTATTTTCGCTCTTCGGTGCGCACTTCCCAGTGGTCCGAGCGGCCCAGCTGTTCTTTTCCCAGCTCGGCATCCGCGGGGACGGGGGTGTATTTCTGTACTTCTGACATGATTGGCTCTCTAGAAACTGCGGCGTTCGACATTCAGTCGAGCGGCTTCTTGTTGGTCTACTGGGTCGATTCTGACCGAGCTCTGCTTGAAGGCGGGCTGGCGAGAGTAGGGGTCCAACAGGCCCAGTGACAGGCGGTTCACGCAGTCATGAAAGTGAAAGGGGATAAACACCATGTTGCGCGGCACGCGCTGGGTCAGCTGCACCAGCACCACCGCGTCGCCGCGTCGGCTGGTCAAACGCACGTAACTCTGGTGCTCGACGCCCAGTTCGGCTGCGGCATCCGGGTTCATCTCCATGTACGGGGTCGGACTGAACTTGTTGCAGTTGCCGATTTTGCCGGTGCGGGTGCGGGTGTGGAAATGCTCCACAACTCGGCCGCTGTTCATCCAGAAGGGGTAGTCCTTACAGGGCTGCTCGTTGTTGTTGTAGAACTTCACAGGGATCAGGTTAGCTCTGCCGCTCGGGGTCTGGAACTTGCCGTCGGTGTACAGGCGTGGCTCGCCCTTGAGGCTGTTGCTGCCCTTGCGGTAGGGCCACTGTATGCCGCGCGCCTCGATGATCTTCTCGTAGCTCATGCCCGAGATGTCCAGCGTTCTGCCGGGGCCATCGGAGAGCTTCTTCATCTCTTCAAATGCGTCTTCGGCCTTGTCGGGAAAGTCTATGACTTTGCCGTTGTCAAAGCGCTTGGCCATCTGATTGAAAATCCACAAATCAGGTTTGGATTCCGCATAGGGCTCGAGCGCGTTGCTGGTCAAGTTGACCCGGCGCTCGGTGTTGGTGTGGCAGCCTTCTTTCTCGGCCCACACGGCCGCGGGGAAATACACGTGCGAGTATTCGTTTGTCTCCACGTCCTCGTAGACGTCTTGCACCACCAAGAAATCCAGCTTTTCAAGCGCCTTGCGGATGCGGCCGGTGTTAGGCATGGAGGTCATGGGGTTGGTGGCGACCAGCCACATGCCCTTGATTTCGCCGCTCTCAATGGCGGGGAAAATATCGGTCTGCGCCATGCCGCGTTTCTTCGGGAAGAACTCAGGGTCTATGCCCCAGAAGTCGGCGATCTCTTGGCGGTCTGCTTCGTTTTCCAGGTAGCGATAACCCGGTAAACCTGAGCAGGAAGACCACTCGCGGGTACCCATGGCGTTGCACTGGCCGGTGATGGACAAGCTGGTGCCGCCGGGCTTGCCGATGTTGCCAGTGATCAGGTTGAGGTTGTTGATGTTGGCGACGCCGTCCGAGCCGTGGGTGGACTGGTTGATGCCCATGGTCCAGATGCTCATGGCGGCCGGGGCTTTGGCGTACAGTCGCGCCACGTTGCGGATGGTGTCTTCATCGATGCCGCATTCGTGCTGCGCCACTTTGGGGGCGTAGTCCGCCACCAGTGCCTTGATCTCATCATAACCTTGGGTGTGGGCGTCGATGTATTCCTGGTCCTGCAGGCCCTCGTTGATGATCACGTGCATCATCGAGTTGATCAGCACGCAGTCGGTGCCTGGGGTTATGGGCAGGTGGAAGTCGGCGAACTGCGCCAGCATGGTCACGCGCGGGTCCACCACGATCAGTGGGAATTTGCGTTTTTCCAACGCTTCTTTCAAGCGCCAGTAGATGATCGGATGCTGCTCTGGCAGGTTGGAGCCAAAGGCCATCAGGCAGTGGGTTTCTTCGAAATCTTCGTAACAGCCCGGTGGGCCATCGGAGCCGAAGGAGCGCTTGTAGCCGCTCACTGCAGAGGCCATGCAGAGGGTGGTATTGCCGTCGTAGTTATTGGTGCCGATACAGCCGCGGGTGAGCTTGCCCAGGGTGTAGAACTCTTCGGTCATCAGCTGGCCGGTGGAGACCACCGCAAAGGCGTCGCGGCCGTATTTTCCCTGGATTTCCTTGATCTTGTTCGCTGTGGTGTCCAGCGCGTTGTCCCAGGAAGTTTTTTCAAATTCTTCGAAGTGTTTACTGCGAATCAAGGGGTAGGCGCCGCGGCCGGGGCTCGCAAACAGTTCGTGCTCCAGCAGGCCTTTGATGCACAGCTTGCCGCGGTTGACGTCTGCGCCGCCGTGTCCGCGTGAAGTGACGACCTTCTTGTCTTTGTCCAGGCCAATCTCGATACTGCAACCCGTGGAGCAGTAGTTGCAGGTGGCGTATTTCCACTCTTCAACTTTTTTGCCCGGTATGACAATCGGCTTTTTGTTCTTGCGGCCAAACAGCATAATTTTTCCTGTTTTCTGATCAATGCGTCCTGAGGAAAGTTCTGCTCTCAGGGCGATGTGTTCTGTCTATTAGTATCTTTATCAGCAAAAATCGCGCCAGCAACAAATTTCTTTAAAATCAACGAGATAAGAAGTCAAGAGGGGCTTTTTCTGTGCAATTCGGGTGCTGGCGCATCAACTTGGTGCGGTGTGCTCTCGGGTGTTGGTGCGTTGCCCAGAAAGTTGCTGCATCTACTTGGTTTTTCGCGGCGCATAGGGGGCTGGATTCGCGTGAATTACGCGCTGGGCCCTGTAGGGTGGGTGCGCTAAAGTGCAGGAAATAGCAGGGCGTCTTGCAGGCCGTGGGCGTTTGAATTCGGGTGAAAAGTGCGTGAGGCACGGTGTTCCTGTCCGGTCTATCGGCGTGAATTGACTTGTTGTTTACGAGCCGGTGGCGT
Organism: Granulosicoccaceae bacterium; assembly: GCA_033852095.1. Classification (GTDB taxonomy): domain Bacteria; phylum Pseudomonadota; class Gammaproteobacteria; order CALCKW01; family CALCKW01; genus CALCKW01. The sequence continues at coordinate 13,650 of JAWSVD010000017.1, forward strand.
CCTTGTGCCCTGTAATAATCGAGAGCTGCGGACGAACAGTCAGAATGGGGTGGATCTGTTCAATTCTACGTCCTGCAGGGCGGCTTGATAGGGTGTGGTGTACGGGTCTTTGCGGGTCCCAAATCACCTCTGATATATTGTTAAGAGTCACGGGTTTGAGCGCTGATTCAAATCGTTTCGCGAGCATGGGTCAGGGTGTAATAGAGGGTCATGCTATTGAAGATAGAACGAATTGACTGGCGGGAAGCGCTGGATATTCGGCACCGGGTGCTGTGGCCACATAAAGCGATAGAGTTTTGTCATGTTCAGGGTGATGAGCACGCAAGGCACTACGGTGTTTACTGCGAGAGTCTACTTGTCGGCGTGGCTTCAGCCTTCGGCGCAGCGGGCAGTGTTCAGTTGAGGAAGTTTGCCGTTGATGAGGCGTATCAGCGGCAGGGCTTTGGCCGCGCCCTGTTGAAGCGGCTGATGGCGCTGGAGCGAGAGGCCGGTTGTGTTGTGTTTTGGTGCGATGCGCGCGAGAACGCTGTGGGGTTCTACGAGGGTTTTGTGATGCGCGTTGAGGGTGAGCGCTTCTATAAATCGTCGCAGCCCTATTTCAAAATGTCGATAAATTTACAGGCCTGAGCGGCCATTGAATCGTGGTTGGATTTGCCCAAGGCATGGTTCAAGAATGCAGGGTGCGCCTTGTTGGAAGCCGGGAATAGGCTGTGCGTCTAGACCCGGCGGCAGAGGCTGGTGCTTATTTGCTCGTGTAGCGCTTGGCCACGTAGTTTTCTACGATCGCTTGAAACTCTTCGGCAATTTTGTCGCCTTTGAGGGTCATCGCTTTTTCGCCATCGATGTAGACTGGGGCCACCGGACGCTCGCCGTTGCCGGGCAGGCTGATACCGATGTCAGCGTGTTTGCTCTCGCCGGGGCCATTCACCACGCAGCCCATCACCGCGACGTTCATGTTTTCCACACCGGGATGGCTCAGTTTCCACGCTGGCATTTGATCGCGCAGGTGCTTTTGAATGCTGGCGGTCAGCTCTTGGAAATAGGTGCTGCTGGTGCGGCCGCAGCCGGGGCAGGAAGTCACCTGCGGGCTGAAGGCACGCAGGCCGAGGGACTGCAGTATCTCTTGGCCCACGCGGACCTCTTCGGTGCGTGCGCCGCCGGGCTCGGGGGTGAGGGAGATGCGGATGGTGTCGCCGATGTTTTCGCTCAGCAGCACAGACAGCGCGGCTGTGGAGGCGACTATGCCCTTGCTGCCCATGCCAGCCTCGGTGAGGCCCAGATGCAGTGCGTAGTCGCAGCGCGCCGCGAGTGAGCGATAGACGGCGATCAGGTCTTGCACTTTACTCATCTTGCAGGAGATCACGATCTTCTCTTTGCGCAGCCCCAGCTGCTCGGCCATGGCGGCGCTGTTGAGCGCGGAGTCGATCACCACTTGGCGGTTGATCTCGGAGATGGGTCGGGGCGTGGCTGCGATGGCGTTGGCGTCCAGGGTCAGCGCCAGTAATTCCTGATCGAGTGAGCCCCAATTGGCGCCGATGCGCACGGCCTTGTCGTAGCGGCAGGCCACTTCGATCATCGAGGCGAATTGTTTGTCGCCCTTGGCGCCGCGGCCGACGTTGCCCGGGTTGATGCGGTACTTGGCGAGCGCCTCGGCGCAGTCGGGGTATTTGCTCAGCAGCTTGTGGCCGTTGAAGTGGAAATCGCCCACCAGCGGCGTGTGCAGATCCATTTTGGCCAGGCGGTCGCGGATTTCTGGCACCGCAGCTGCAGACTCTTCGTTGTTGACCGTGATGCGCACCAGCTCAGAGCCGGCGCGCGCCAGGTCGGCAACTTGTGCCGCCGTGCGAACGATGTCCGCGGTGTCTGTGTTGGTCATGGATTGCACCACCACCGGCCGGCCGCCGCCGAGAATGATGTCTCCGACGTGTACTTCAGGGGTTATTCGTTGATGCATGGCGTAGAATGAGAATGTCGCTGGCGAATTTATAGGTATAGTGTAACGCCAGAACTCACTGAAAAGTGATCCATCTGTTGTCCGCGCCACAGCGGGACCCAAAGAAGCATGATCGAGACAAACAACAACCCCGTTCTCAGTGAACGCGAACAGACCATTTTGCGCGCCCTGGTGGATGAATACATCCGCGAAGGTGTGCCAGTGGGCTCGCGCACCCTGTCTAAATTGCCGGGGGTCGGGCTCTCGGCCGCGAGTGTGCGCAATGTCATGGGCGAGCTCGAAGAGCAGGGTTTGCTGCACGCCGCGCACACCTCTGCGGGGCGTATCCCCACGGACAACGCCTACCGTCTGTTTGTAGATTCCATGGTGCAGTACCGGCCTGTGGATGCGCAGGCCGTCGACGTGCTGCGCCAGAGTTTGCACTCCCCCCTGAATCGTGAGCAGCTGATTGCCCGCGCCAGTGAATATATCTCCGGTTTTACCCGCATGGCTGGGCTGGTGTTCGTGCCAAAGCCCGCGGAGGATATCTTCCGCCAGATCGACTTCGTTCCGCTCTCCGATCACCGGGTGTTGGTGATATTCGTCATCAACGACCACGACGTGGAAAACCGTGTGGTCAGCCTGGACCGAGATTACGGGCGCGACGAGCTGACCGAGGCGGCGAATTTTCTCAACCATGAATACAGCGGCGTGTCGCTGAGCAAGGTGCGTGACCAGGTGCGCGCGAGCCTGCAGGACACCAGCTCGGAGATGGCCGAGCAGATGCAGCGCATGATCTCCGTGGCGGGGCAGGTATTCAGCGATGACAGCGACGAGGGCGAAACCGTGCACGGCGACCTGGCGGTCAGCGGTCAAACCAATTTGATGGCCTGCCAGGAGCTCTCCGACATCGATCGGCTGCGCTCTCTGTTCGAGGCATTCAACAGCCAGCGCGACATGTTTCATCTGCTGGAGCGCAGCCTCAGCGCCGACGGGGTGAAGATATTTATCGGCAGTGAAAGCGGGCATCAGGTGCTCGATCACTGCAGCGTGGTGACAGCCCCCTGCGAGCAGGACGGCGAGGTGCTGGGGGTGTTGGGTGTGATTGGGCCGACCCGCATGGCCTATGATCGTGTTGTGCCCTTGGTGGATGTCACCTCAAAAATTCTGGGAACAGCCTTGAATTTTAATCGATAATCCTTATATTGGCCTCATCGTGTCGAGGGGCGCTTTCTTGTACCCCTGATTGACCACCCTAATTTTGCCACTTCAGCGCCTGTGTTGCGCTGTGGTGTGCTTTTGAATCATTGAATATTGGAGCCTTTCCATGCAGGACGAGCCACGCGAGAGCGAAGAAAACCAAGCCGAGCCCACGCCGCAGCAGGCAGCTGAGCAAGCCAGTGAGCATGCAAATGAGCCGCTGGAGGGAACGCTGGAGCAGGCCGCCCCTGAACAGGGCTCAGCTGAGCCGGCCTCACCCGAGGCAGCGGAAGCTGATGCTGTCTTTGATCCACTGGAAGAGCTGAAACAAGCGCTTGAAGCAGAGCGCGCACGCGCCGATCAAAACTACGACCTGGCCCTGCGCACTAAGGCTGAGATGGAAAACCTGCGCAAGCGCTCCAGCAATGAAGTGGACAAAGCGCGCAAATTTGCCCTTGAGAAGTTCGCCGCGGAAGTCATCGCCGTGCAAGACAGCCTGGAGATGGGCTTTGAAGCGGCTAATAAGGAGGACGCCAACGTCGCCAGCATCCGCGAGGGAGTCGACCTGACCCTGAAGATGCTCAGCAGCGCCTTGGCGAAGTTCCAGGTGGAAGCGCTCAACCCGGTCGGTGAGACTTTCAACCCCGAATTGCACCAGGCGATGGGCATGCAAGAGAGCGCCGAGCACGCGCCCAACACCGTGATGTTGGTGATGCAGAAGGGCTACACCCTCAACGGGCGCTTGATCAGGCCCGCCATGGTGATGGTCTCCAAGGCCTAAATTCCACGCGCGCGTGGGGATTGCTGCACGGGCTCTTCCGTGTAGCAGTGATTGAACAAAAAATACGAACAAATGCTTGAATCTCAGGGCCTTGCCCCCAGATAGCTTGCAACTGAAAAATACGAATCGCACTGCGGTTCGCAATGTCCTCGGAGACAAATAGAAATGGCTAAAATAATCGGTATTGATTTGGGTACCACCAACTCTTGTGTTGCAGTGATGGAAGGCGATACCGCTCGCGTCATTGAAAACTCTGAGGGTGATCGTACGACTCCTTCCATCGTCGCTTTTGTCGACGGTGAAGTGTTGACAGGCCAGCCCGCCAAACGTCAGGCCGTGACCAACCCCGAGCGCACGCTGTACGCAGTGAAGCGCCTGATCGGTCGCAAATTCGTCGAAAAAGCCGTGCAGAAAGACATTGACATGGTGCCCTACAAAATTGTCAAAGCCGACAATGGGGACGCTTGGGTCGAAGTCGACGGCAAGAAGATGGCGCCGCCTGAAGTCTCTGCGCGCATCCTGATGAAGATGAAGTCCACCGCTGAGGATTACCTCGGTGAGAGCGTTGAAGAAGCGGTCATCACGGTGCCGGCTTACTTCAACGACAGCCAGCGTCAAGCGACTAAAGACGCCGGCAAGATCGCCGGCCTGAACGTCAAACGCATCATCAATGAGCCCACCGCGGCGGCACTGGCCTACGGCCTGGACAAGGACCGCGGCGATTGCAAGATCGTCGTCTATGACTTGGGTGGCGGCACCTTCGACGTCTCCATCATCGAGATCGCCAACATCGATGGCGAGAAGCAGTTTGAAGTGCTCTCCACCAACGGTGATACCTTCTTGGGCGGCGAAGATTTTGACAATCGCCTGATCGAGTACTTGGTCGCCGAGTTCAAGAAAGACCAGGGCATGGATCTCAAAGGCGATCCATTGGCCATGCAGCGTTTGAAAGAAGGCGCAGAGACGGCGAAGAAAGAGCTGTCTACCAGTCAGCAAACCGACGTCAATCTGCCCTACATCACCGCTGACGGCTCAGGCCCTAAGCACATGAACATCAAAGTGACCCGCGCCAAATTTGAGTCGCTGGTTGAAGATTTGGTCGCCCGCACCATCGAGCCCTGCAAAACTGCGCTCAAAGACGCCGGCATCAAGGCCAGCGAGCTTTCCGATGTGATCCTGGTCGGCGGTCAGACCCGCATGCCCAAGGTGCAAGAGGCCGTTAAAGAGTTCTTTGGCCACGACGCGCGTCACGAGGTTAACCCCGATGAAGCCGTTGCACTGGGTGCAGCGATTCAGGGTGGCGTGTTGGGCGGCGAAGTCAAAGACGTGTTGTTGCTCGACGTCACACCTCTGTCGCTCGGTATCGAGACCTACGGCGGCGTGCTGACCAAGTTGATCGACAAGAACACCACTATCCCGACCAAGGCACAGCAGGTGTTCTCCACGGCCGATGACAACCAGACCGCCGTGACCGTGCACGTCTTGCAGGGTGAGCGCGAGATGGCGAAGCACAACAAGTCGCTGGGCAAATTTGATTTGCAGGACATCCCTCCTGCACCGCGCGGCGTGCCACAGGTTGAGGTTGCTTTCGACATCGACGCCAACGGTATCTTGCACGTCTCCGCCAAAGACAAGGCGACCGGCAAAGAGCAGTCCATCGTGATCAAAGCGTCTTCAGGTTTGAGCGACGACGAGATCAACAAGATGGTGGAAGACGCCGAGTTGCACGCCGAGGACGACCGCAAAATGCGCGAAGTCATCGACGCCCGCAACCAGGCCGAAAACCTGATCCACGGTACCGAAAAAGCCATGGTCGATCTGGGCGACAAGATGGATGACGACGAGAAGTCCAAGATCGAAGCTCACCTCGCAGAGTTGCGCACGGCGATGGAAGGCGACGACAAGGAAGCCATCGAGACAGCCATGGCCACCTTGAGTGAGTCGGCCGGTGAACTGGCGCAACGCGCCTACGCACAGAGTGCCGAAGGCGCTGAAGGTGCGGCTGAGCAATCAGGCGAAGGCGATGCTGCGGATGACGCGGTTGATGCCGAGTTTGAAGAAGTCAAAGACGACGACAAGAAGTAAGTCGGCACCCGATGAAACAGCGGACCGGAGCGGCATGGTGCCCCTCCGGCTTTGCTGTTTATGGAACAAAGTAAAAAGATGTCTACACGCGATTATTACGAAACACTCGGTGTCTCCAAGAGCGCCGACGCCGCCGAGCTGAAAAAAGCCTACCGGCGCCTGGCCATGAAGTACCACCCCGACCGCAACCCGGATGACGCCTCGGCGGAAGAGAAATTCAAAGAGGCTAAAATTGCCTACGAGATTCTCAAGGACGAGCAAAAACGCGCGGCTTACGACCAGTACGGCCACGCCGCCGTTGACGGCTCTGCGCCGGGCGGCGGCGGTGGCCAGGGCTTCAATCAAGGCGACATGGGCGATATCTTCGGCGATGTTTTCGGCGACATCTTTGGCGGTGGTCGCGGTGGCGGCGGGCGTCAGCGCGCCTACCGCGGCTCCGACTTGCAATACAACTTGGATATCTCGCTCGAAGACGCGGTGCGCGGCACCACCGTCAAGATCCAGATACCCACCCAGGTCGAGTGCGATACCTGCGACGGCTCCGGCGCCAAGAAAGGCTCCACACCCGCCACTTGTGGCACCTGCAACGGCATGGGCCAAGTGCGGGTACAGCAGGGCTTTTTCTCCGTGCAGCAGACCTGCCCGAATTGCCGTGGCGAAGGGCAGATCAACAAAGATCCCTGCCGTCCTTGCGGTGGCCGTGGACGCAAACAAGAGCAGAAGACACTGTCGGTCAAGATCCCCGCGGGGGTTGATACCGGTGACCGCATTCGCCTCAGTGGCGAGGGCGAAGCGGGCGAGAAGGGCGGCCCCGCCGGTGATCTCTACGTGCAGGTGCACGTCGATGACCACACCATCTTTGAGCGCGACGGCGCGCACTTGTTGTGCTCCGTGCCCATCGATATCGTCACCGCCACCCTGGGCGGCGAACTCGAAGTGCCTACCTTGGATGGCCGAGTGAAGCTGAAGATCCCGGCCGGCACACAGGCGGAGAAGTTGTTTAGATTGCGTGGAAAAGGGGTGAAACAGGTGCGTGGCGGCGCGCAGGGTGACCTGCTTTGCCGTATCAAGATAGAGACTCCCGTGAGCCTGAACAGCGAACAAAAAGCGTTGTTCAAGCAGCTCGGTGAATCCCTGTCCAGCACTAAGAACAGCCCACAGCACAGCAGTTGGGTAGACACGGTGAAGTCCTTTTTTGAAAAGGACTAAATCGGCGTTTAGTGTTTAGCTAACAGCCGCTTTTTGCGGCTGTTTTGCTTTGTAGGGGAGGTTCAGGTGGTGGAAGAAGAGCAATTAGAGCGCTGGCGTTTGCGCTTTGCTGGGGTGTCGCGGCTGTACGGTAATACGGCGGAATCGCTAATCGCTAAGCATGTGGTTGTCATCGGCATCGGCGGTGTAGGCTCCTGGGCGGCTGAGGCCTTGGTGCGCACTGGGATTGGTGAAATTACCTTGATCGATCTAGACGACGTCTGTGTCAGCAACAGTAACCGTCAATCACACGCCATGACGTCCACCGTGGGGCAAATGAAAGTCGACGTGGTGGCGCAGCGGCTGCGCGATATCAACCCCGATTGCCAGGTACATGCGCTGCACGAATTCATCACCCCCAGCAACACTGAGGCGCTGCTGCACGCGGGCGTGGACGGGGTGCTCGATTGTATCGACAGTGCCAAGGCCAAGGCGCACCTGCTGCACCACTGTAAGCTGCGCAAGATCACCGTGATCACTATAGGTGGCGCGGGCGGCCGAATTGACCCCACGCGCATCACCGTGGCCGATCTGAACAAAACAGTGCAAGACCGGCTGAGCGCGAAGGTGCGCTCCATCTTGCGGCGCAATTACGGCTACAGCAGAACAGCCACGCGTCGCTACTGCATCCCTTGCGTGCACAGCACGGAGCAGCCCGTTTTTTATATGGACGATGGCACGGTGGACCGCGAGCCAGGTGTGGCGAAAAAAGGTCGCTTGGATTGTGAAGGTGGGCTCGGGGCGGCAACCAGCGTGACCGGTTCCTTTGCTTTTGTCGCTGCCGCTGAGTTGGTTAACCGACTGTTGAGGTAGTGGCTTAGAGCAGGGTGGGCGTGGCGACAGACGCCAGTGAGGCGTGCTGTCGCTGTGTTTCCAAGGCCCGGAGGGGAGCGCCATGGAGGCGCTTGGCTCCGTCTTGCACGGCTATTTCAGCCCGTATTTTTTCAGCAGCTCAAGCCATTCGCTGTCATTTTCCAGATCTTTGATCAGCGTTTCCATGTAGCTGTGCACAGGTTCCAGTGCCGGTGAAACCAGCGCGTAGCGGTTGAAAACAGAGTGCGGCGTGGAGGAGAAGTGAACCTTGTCTTCAATGCCCAGTGCTTTGACGTAGTAGCTCGCGCTGCTGTATGCAATCACGGACACTTCTGCACGCTCGCTGGAGATGAAGTGCATCAAGCTCTCTTCAGAGTTCACATCTTTGCGGGATATCTTGTCTTGCGCCACTAGCTCGTCGACGGGCCCGTAGCGGTGGCCGCGAACGCCGACCAGATCCATGCCGATCAGTGATTCCGCGCCGTCGTATTCCACGGGTTTTGAGGCAGGGGAGACGATTGAGGCACTGCCCTCTATAAGGGTGTCAGTCCAGAGGTATTTTGATTTGTCTGGGTCCTCAAACCAAGCGTTGTTCACCCATAGTACAAGCCCTTCTTCGTTGTTTGTCAGATTCAAATCCACGCGCGGGCGCGGCAGAACCTCAACCTCAAACAAGTACTTTCCGTCCGAGCGCTCCGTGAGCAATTTGGCGAAATCGTAACTGAGCCCCGTTTCCTTGTCCTGGTCAATCACATAGGGCGGGGAGGTGTCGTAGGTCCAGACGGGGATATCTTCGGCGGCCACAGCGCTGCCGCTCGCTGCAAGTGCGAGTGCAAGGCCTGCGGCTGAAAGCAATGAAGTGCTGGTTTTTTGAGTCAGTGTATGTGGCATAAAATGTTCCTTTGAGTAGATGTTGGGAGCTGCAAACGTGTTCTGAAGCTGGCAGGCTCTTAACTTTGTGACGGTTCAGACGCCGTAATAGCATCACTAAAAATGCCAAATCAGAGGCGCAGGCCGCAGCATGATTTAAATTGACGTGGCTCATGGTGTGTTTGAGCCAGAGCAAAGGCGAGAACCCCGGCCCATTCGCTTTCCGCGAGTGGGAGGTTCAAAGCACCGCGACAGCGTGCAGTTTGAAATGCACATAAAAAGTGAATGAAGAGCGAGGGTGTTCAGGGGAAAAACGCCGTGCAAAGGCTTCGAGCGGCGCTTTGAAAGAACTTAAGCATGGTCGCTGAATCGCGGTTGGCCCAGCGTCGCAAAGGGGTTTCAGAGCGGGACCCCTTTGAGGGGCAGAGTTATTTTAAACCGTATTTCTCAAGCAGGCCCTGCCACTCCGCGTCATTTTCAAAGCCATTGACCACAGGATCCATGTACTCAAACACGTGTTTGAGTGGAGACGTTACCAGTGCGTAGCGGTTGAATTCGGAGTGGGGTTTGGCCGAATAATGCACCTTGTCTTCAACGCCCAGGTCCTTGATGTAATAGCCCGCCGCGCTGAAGCCGACAATCGCCACTTCGGCGCGTTCGCTGGCGATAAAATGGATCAGGCTCTCTTCAGAGTTGACGTCCTTTCGCGAGATTTCACCCGCTTCCACCAAGGGGTCCACCGGCCCGTAGACATGCCCGCGCACGCCGACTAGGTCCATGCCGATCAGTGATTCTGCACCGTCAAACTCAACCGGATTAGCCGTGGGGGATAACACGGAGGAACTGCCCTCAATCAGGGTGTCGCTCCAGAGGAATTTGATTTTGTCCGGGTCACCGAACCAATTGTTGTTGACCCAAAAGACAACCCCAGGTTCATTGTTGCTCAGATTGAGGTCCAGTCGAGGGCGCGGAAGTACCTCGATTTCAAATGAATATTGGCCTTTTGAACGTTCGCTGAGCAGTTTGGCCAGATCGTAACTGAGCCCGGTTTCTAGCTCCTGGTCAAGCACAAAAGGCGGGGAGGGGTTGTAGGCCCAGACCGGGACGTATTCGGCGGCGAGCGCTGATTTTGTGTTAAAAGCGAGCAGAGCTAGAGCGAGCAGCGGCAGGGCTGCGGCCCCAGATCTTCGAGTTGATGGGTTTGACATAGGCGATTCTCAACTGTGAGTTGCCGTTGCACAGAGCAGCTGATATTTTTCAGTGGCGCGTGCGCAGCAGCGTGAATGAATAAACGCTGTAAGAACACCACTTAATATGCCAAGTCACACTCAGGAATGAACGCCTGATGCAAATTGACACGTACAATTCCGCGTTTGGGCTAGGGCGTGTGCAATGGCTTGTTGATTGGCAGGGACGATCCACTCAGCGATCACGGCAGTACTGCAAAACAACTTTGAAGGGCGGGAACAGATTTTCCCTCCTGACTGCGGCAGGCTTGGAGGCTTATGAAGGGGGGAGGCAACAGCAGGCGATTGCTCGCCTGCTGAGTGAATATAGTGCAAGGTCGGATAGGCGCTGAAAACGACAGAGCTGCGCCGCTGTTACTGCATGGTGAAGGTTGTGGAGGCAACTTCATCGACAGCAATAAACCAGGCATTCACGGTGTATTCTCCTGCGGGCAGCATGCTGCTGTCGCTGAGCAGCTGGTTCCAGTCATAACGCAAGCCGTATTCTTCTCCGCTCGCTAGGTCGATGCTGGACTCGACAGTGCTGAATGTTTGACCCTCCGACCACAGCCAGGCGGTATCTCCTTCGCTGTCGATCACCTCAAATTCCGCCGTTTGGCTGTCGTCAAAATAGAGCGTGTAATTGCTGCTGCTGACGTTCTCTACGTTCAACTTCATGCGCAGGGTTTCACTGGGGTAGAAGCTGCTGCGCTGGGTGCCGTCACCATCCTGCAGCTGCAGCGTCACATCAAAATTGCTGTCGCCGTCATCATCGTCTGTGTCGAGCAGATCGGAGCAGGCGGTGAGGGAGCTAAGTAACAGCAGGGTGATAGACAGTGGCAGGGCGAGTTTCATGGTGTTATTCCGCGGAGTGATTGAGTAGTCAAATAAGGCTAGAACTCCGTCTCTCTGGCTGCTGTCAGCAATTGTCAGAGTTTGGGGCAAATGCGCAGACTATGTGCAGACAGAGGCGGGCATGTTGGGGGGGCTGGTGCTTGCTGCGTCTCAAGGCGTCTGTTCGCAATACGGCTAAAGAGACAGAGACAGAGACAGAGACAGAGAGCTAAAATATAAAATTCGCTACATCAGGCTACAGATCCAGTAATTTGTCCAATTCAAAAAATAGGCAAATGAAGTCTGGTTCAGTATCTTAATTAAGAGTTCTGGTCGCAGTGACCGAGCCTTCATCAAGGGAGCCACGAAATGATCAGCTACGTAACAGTCGGTGCCGACGACATCCAGTGTGCGAAGAGTTTCTACTCGGCGTTCATGTCGGCCCTCGGCTACGGATTCAAGGAAGGGCCGGAGGGCCTGAGCTATATGCTCCGGGTGCAACCGGGCCAGCCTGATTTTTCTCCCCACTTCTACGTCAAGCCAACTTTCAACGGACTAGCGGCATCGGCCGGGAACGGCGCGATGGTCGCATTCCAAGCGCAAAGCCAGCAATTAGTCCGTGATCTGCACGCTGCCGCACTCGCCGCGGGCGGCCAGGACGAGGGCCAGCCGGGCTTCCGCGACGCTTATGGGCCTGATTTCTACGTTGGCTACCTGCGCGATCCACAGGGCAACAAGATCGCGCTGTTCTCCAGTAATCCGGACGAACCTGGGCGAGATGGAAAGGCTACGGCGGGTGAAGCTTGAGATTGATCAGGAAGATCAATTCCAAGATTTTACAGCTGAAACTGACGAAGTGCGTAGCAACTACTCGTATCGCGAACCGATGTTTTGAAGAGCGAAAATTCTGTGTTGCGGCGTTAGTTTGAACGGGAGCGGGGCTGAGAGGGGATTTTGTATGGGGTAGAAGTGAAGGCACTGTGCCTTCACTTCTGCTCACCCAGCTCGCATTGAGCGGGAGTGAAAGTGACCCTGCTAGAACGGCATGTCGTCGTCAAAAGCATTGCCGGTATTGGTGTTGGCGTAGTCCGCCTGGGGCTCCGCGTCACCACCTTCTGAAGCCGAACCGGCCTTGGGGCTTTCGAGGCGCCAGGCGTTCAGGTTGGTGAAATACTTGTCGTTCCACTCGCGGCCACGCAGGTCGAAGTGAACAGTGATCTGTTCGCCTTCGCTGAAGCTCTCGATGGCCTCGCATTTGTCCTGAGTGAGCTGAAATTTGATCATCTGCGGAAATTTTCCGTCAGTGACTTCAATGACAAACTCGCGGGCACGAAATTTCTCGGATTTTTGCTCCGTGCTGAAAATGCGGTGCAGTTTGCCATCTACTTGAAAAGACATGAGCTTACCTGTGTTGTGTCACTTGAGGGCGCCGAGTGGCGCGATGTTGAGCGAGATTCTAACCGCTTTCGGCAGGCGAGTGACAGCATTCATTGCTGCTATCTGGCGGTAAGATCTGCGGTATTGGAAATCAAAATCAAGGCCTTAGCTGTGCTGCGAGCGAGGCTTGTTCTGTCTTATTACCCTGTGAATTCAATGCCATAGCTTAGGTCGCGTGGCCTGCCTTTGTTCACCGATTGTCCGGTGAAAAGTCAGCGTGCAGTGCGCTGATTACATTGCTTCGGACAAACGCTGGCAAGCGGCGCGTCGTTCAGTGCTCAGTCATTGAATACCAGGCTGCAACAGGTGACTGCGCCCTCGGCTTTGGCCAGCTCCGACATGTCGACGCAGTGCACCTTGTGGCCGAGTTGTTCGATGCGGGCCTGCGTCTCAGGGTACTGCGCGCCGTAGAGCAGGGTGTTGTCGAGGCGAACCACGTTGGCGCCGAAGGCTTCGTCTGGGTGTGTCTCAACAATCTGATAAGCGGCGAAGTGGGCCGCATCGATCCAGTCCGGGTTCAGCAGCACGGTGTTGTCGTCCAGGGCGGTGACCGCTGTTTTCAGGTGCAGGCACTGCCCCAGCTCCAGGCCGTGCACACGGTAGCCATGAGCTGTCAGCAGCGCCTGCAATTGCTGCACGGCAGCGGCGTTGCTGCGGCTGGACAGGCCGACGTACACTGCCTTGCCGATGGTCAGTACATCACCGCCGTCGAGCACGGCAGGCGCGCTGATGTGGGCGATCTCGCGGTGCGGCCTGAGGGCAGCTTCGATGCTGGCGGTCTCCGGCCGGCGCGACGGCGCACCCGGCCGGGTGATCACCGCCAGCTGATCGAACACCAGTGCGGTGTCTTCTACAAACACCGAGTCGGGCAGCTCGCGCTGCTGCGGCAGTTCGGTGAGGTCTACACCCAGGTCTTTGAGCGCCTGGTTGTAGGCGGCGTGTTGCGAGCGCGCCAGCGCCAAATCAAGTGTTTGGCGTGGCAAGTGGGTGAGCTCGCACTCTTGCATGGCGGCTGAGATGTCGCGGCTGATCGCTTTCATAATCACTCCTGTTCTGTTTGTTATGTGTGCTGTGTAGGGACCGCGTCTAGAGCGATCTACCAACTTTTTCATCCAGCTCGATCAAGGTGGGCAGGCCGCCGTCACGGGCTGTTTGCAGCGCGCTCTCGAAATCTGCGATGGATGCGGGCCGGTGCGCCTCTAGGCCCATGGCCTGCGCGATGGCGACAAAGTCGGGGGTTGTGAGATGCACGCCCACCTGCTCGATCTGGGCGGCGCGCATGTAGCGCTCTATCTCGCCGTAACCTTGGTTGTTCCAGACAATAAAAACCACGTGCAGTCGCTCTTGCACGGCGACGATCAGCTCCGCGAGGCAGAATTGCAGGCCGCCGTCACCGACCAGGCACACGGTGGTCTCGCCACTGGCGATGGCGGCGCCAATGGCCGCGGGCACGGCGTAACCCAGGGCGCCAAAACCGGTTGAGGAATTGAACCAGCGACGTGGGCCCGAGGCGCCGCCGAAGAGATTGCCCGCGTAGATCAGCTGGGTGGAATCACCGACGATGCTGTGCACGGGGAAGTGGCGACGGATGCAATCGAGCACGCGGCAGTCGCTCTGCATCTCCGCCGACAGCTCCTGCCACGCCGCCTGGCGCGTCTGCGCGGCGGCAGCTGCACCTTGGTGTTTAGCGGTTTGCAGCAGCGCGCTCAGTTGGCTTAAAAAACACTGGCAATCGGCGAGCACCGGCAGTGAGGCGCTGATGCCACTGTGCAATTGCCGCGCGTCTATGTCCACCCGAATCAAGGGGCAGCTGATGCTCAAGCTGCCGCGCTCGTACATGTCGTAGTCGGTGCTGCCGAACTCCGTGCCCAAGGCCAGCACCACATCCGCTTGCGCGATCAGCGCTCGCACCGCCAGCAGCGAGGGGCTGGCCGACACCGCGAGTGGGTGTTGCTCTGGCAGCAGGCCGCGGCCGTTGGTGGTCATCACTACTGGGGCGTCCAGTGATTCAGCGACGCTGCGCAGCGCCGCGGCGGCGTGCACGCAGCCACCACCGGCGAGTATCAGCGGCGAGGTGGCGCCGTTGAGCAGCTGGGCGATCTCAGCCAGCTGGTCGCTGCACGGGGATGGCCTAAGCACCGCCGCTGGCGGGGTGCTGTGCTGTTCAGAGGCGGGCTCGGCAAAGAGATCCACAGGGATCTCCAGGTACACGGGTCCTGGCCTTTCGCTTTGCAGCACGGCAAAGGCCTTGTCCAGAAAGGGCTGCAGCTGGTGTTTGTCGCTGAGCGTGTGGCACAGCACCGCGCAGCTGCTGAGCACCTGAGCCTGGCGCGGCAGTTCGTGCAGATTGCCCGACTGCATGCCCAGATAGGGGCGGGCATTGACCCCCGCGATCACCAGCATTGGCACCGAGTCGGCCATTGCCTGCGCCATCGCCGTGCTGATGTTGAGCACGCCGGGGCCGGTGATCACAAAGGCCACGCCGGGCTTGCCGCTGCTGCGCGCGTAACCGTCGGCCATAAAACCAGCGCCCTGTTCATGGCGCGGCGTGATGTGCTGGATGCCGCTGCCGGCCAGGCCACGGTAGAGTTCAATGGTGTGCGCGCCGGGGATGCCAAAAACCTGACTGACACCCCGCTCGTGCAGCAGCCTGACCAGTTGCTCGCCGATGGTTTCCATCTGTCTAGTGCTCCAAGTCATGGGTGGGCAGGCCGTTGACGAACATGCCGATGCGGCGACAGGCCTCGCGAAGATTGTCTTCGCCAGTGGTGAAGGCGAGCCGCACGCTGTGATCGCTGCAGCTGCCGAAGGCCTTGCCGTCGATGCTGGTCACCGCCTGCTGCTGGTAGAGCTGCTGCACAAATACAGCGCTGCTGAGCCCGGTGTCGCGCACATTTAACATCACGAACATGCCCGCTTGGGGGATATCGCAGCTGATGCGTTGCAGGGGCGCCAGAGCCTCGATGACCAGATCCCGCCGTCGCTTGAAGGTCGCGCAGATGCGCGCCGTATCGCTGCCGTCGTCGCGCAGCGCCTGCAGGGCGGCGCGCTGCACAAAACCGGACAGGCCGTAGGTCATGCACAGGGCCAGATTTGTCATGTGTTGTGAAAACAGTTCCGGGCCCACCGCCCAGCCCACGCGCCAACCAGTCATCGCGTGGGATTTGGACAAGCTGCTGATGGTCACGGAGCGCTCCCGCATGGCCGGCAGGCTGGCGATGGAAATGCACTCGCCGTCAAAGACCAGCTCGGCGTAGACCTCATCGGCAACCACCCACAGATCGTGCTCAATGGCGAGATCGGCGATGCACTGCAGCTCTTCGCGGTTGAACACCACACCCGTAGGATTGACAGGCGTGACCAAAAATATCGCTTTTGTGCGTGGGCTGACCGCCTTCTTTAGCGCTGCCAAATCCGGTCTAAAACCTGTTGCTGCAGGGCAGGGGATTGGCACGGCGACAGCGCCGGTCGCGCCTATGCTCGCCGCATAGGTGACGTAGGTCGGGTCGAACACCAGCGCTTCATCCTGTGGCTCCAGCAGAATCGCCGCGCTGCCGTAGAGGGCGTTTTGACAGCCCACGGTCAGGGTCACATTGGCCGCGCTGTAATCCGTGCCGCAGCGTCGGTTCATGCGCACTGCCACCGCGTCGCGGATGACCTCCCGGCCGTTGATGTCGGTGTAGTGCGTGTCGCCCTGCTGCAGGGCGGCAATCGCGGTGTCGACCACGGGCTGCGGGGTGTCAAAATCCGGGTCGCCGACGCTGAGCATATAGACCTGCTCGCCGCGTGCTTGTGCGCGTGCACCCGCGGCGTGTGTGGCCCATGCCGCAGCGCCTTCACCGCTGATGCGCTGACAAAAATTACTGTAACGCATGCACTGCGCTCTCCTGTGGTTTGATGGGTATCTTGGGGTTATTTGGCCGGGATTCGCCGTTCTAAATGGCGAAATACAAGTGTCAGCAGGCCGGCAAATATCAGGTAGATAAACGCCAGCATCAACAGTGGTTCGTAGCTGAGGAAGGTGTCTTGGCGCACCCGTGAGAACACGCCGTAGATATCCACCACCGTGATGGTCGCCACCAACGGCGTGGCCTTGAGTTGCAGCACCACTTCGCCGCCCAGGGTGGGCAGGGCGCGGTGAAAAGCGCGCGGCAGCCAGATCCGGCGCAGCAGCTGCCAGCGGTTCATGCCGAAGGCTTCGGCGGCCTCAAGCTCACCGCGCGGCACACCGGCAAAGGCGCCGCGCATCACCTCGCCTTCGTAGGCGGCAAAGGACAGGGTCAAGGTCAGCAGGGCGTAGGGCCATGCTTGACGAAGATAGGGCCACAAGAAGGAATCGCGTAGCTCGGGAATAGAGGGAAAGATCGAGCCCAGCCCGTAGTAGAGCAACCACAGTTGCAACAGCAGCGGCGTGCCCCTGATCACCGTGCAAAATCCCAGCGCCAGTGCCGCCAGAGGCCGCGGGCCTGTCACCTGCACCAGACCCAGTGGCACGGCCAGCAAGAAGCCAAAGAAGACGCTCAGTGCCAGCAACCAGGTGGTGCGCCACAGGCCCAGCATGATCATGTCGCCGTAGCGGGGAAGCCATTCCCAGCGCATCTGGGTGACGATCAAAGCCAGCAAGCCAAGAGCCACGGCCACCATGATTAATCTGTGTGGTGCAAAGCAAGGGATGTTGTGTCGTGCTTGCATATCAGCCTCTCTGCGCCATGCCGCGTCTGGCGCGCCGCTCAATGTGGGCGATCAGCACTTGGGAGACCAGCGTCACCATCAAATAGAGCAGCCCAGCGGCACAATAAAACAACAGGTAATGCTTGGTTGCTCCGGCTGCTTGACGGGTTTCCAAGGTCAGCTCGCTAAAGCCCACCACCGCCAGCAGGGCGGTGTCCTTGGTGGCGATAAGCCAGAGATTGGATAAACCCGGTATGGCATAGGGCAGCATGGCGGGCAGGGTGATGCGCCGCAGGCACTGAAAGCCGCTCATGCCGAAGGCGCGCGCGGCTTCTATCTGGCCCGCTGGCACGGCGTTGATGGCGCCGCGAATGACCTCGGTTGAGTAGGCGCCTTGCACCGCCGCGATCACGAAGATGCCTGCGGTCAGACCGCTGATGTCCACAGTGGGCTGACCCAACCACAGCATCAATTGATTGATGGCGTCGGTGCCCGCGTAATACAGCAGCAGAATCAGCACCAGCTCCGGGATGGCGCGCACGCAGGTGGTGTAGGTGGCGAGTAGATCACGGGTGACAGGCCCGCCGTAGAGCTTGCCGCAGGCACCGGCCACGCCGATCAACAGCCCCAGTGAATAACCGCCCAGCGCGATTTCAAGCGAGTGCAGCAGACCGCGCAAGAGATTGCCGCCCCAGCCCGGCGGGGAAAAAGCCAGCAGGGCCAGATTGCCCTGCCAGTCCGCTAGGAAATCCATGCGCTGTCCGCCACTGGCGAGTGCTTAGAGCGGTGTTGTAGCGGTGTGCGCACGGTGTTTTGCCTATTCGCCGAAGATGTCGACGGAAAAGTACTTTTTGGAGATTCGGGCGTATTCGCCGCTCTCGCGCACGGCGGTGATAGCGGCGTTGAATTTCGCCTTCAGCTCATCCGAGCCCTTGCGCATACCCACACCGATGCCCGGTCCCAGGATCTCAAGATCACCGGCGACATTGCCTTTGACTTCGCAGCAGCTCTGGCCCTGTTCGGACGCTACAAAATCCGCGAGCGCCAGTGAGTCGGCCTGAGTCGCATCGATGCGGCCGGCCGCCAAGTCCTGGTTGGCTTCGTCTTGGGTCTGGTATTCCTTGATTTCCATGACCACGTCGCCGAAGTGCTTGAGGGCGTAGTCGCGGTGAATGGTGCCCGCTTGCACGCCGAGTATTTTCCCTTTCAAACCGGCTGGTGTGGCGTCCATCTGCAGCCGCTTGTCACCGACAATGGCCGCGGGGGTGTTGTAATATTTGTCTGAAAAATCGATGGTTTTCAGGCGTTCATTGGTGATCGACATAGACGCCATGATCACGTCGATCTTACTGGCCATGAGGGCGGGGATAATCCCGTCCCAAGCGATCGGCGTGAGCGCACAATCGAGCTCTGCGGCGCCACAGACGGCGTCGATCATCTCTATCTCCCAGCCCTGCCAGTTGCCGGCCGCGTCCGCCGAGGCGAAGGGCGGGTAGGGCTCGGCCGCTATGCCCACCTTGAGTGCCTCGGCAGAGGCTTGGTTTGTCAGCAACGCCAGCGAGGCGGCCATCAGTAGCTTGCGGTATGTCTTGTTCATGCTTCGATCTCCTGCTGTGGAAGGGACGGTGTCGCTAGATATTGTGATGGAATCGGCGAAGCCGTTCCGCCCCGCGGCTAGTGCACCGAACTGATAAATTGTCGCAGTCGTTCGGACCGCGGTTGGCCAAACAGCTGAGCCGGTGGCCCTTGCTCTTCAATCACACCCTGGTGCAGAAAAACCACGTGGCTCGCGACCTCGCGCGCAAACTGCATCTCGTGTGTCACCAGCACCATGGTGCGGCCCTCGCGGGCGAGATCGGCGATCACCTTCAGCACTTCGCCCACCAGTTCGGGGTCCAGGGCGGAGGTGGGCTCGTCGAACAACAACAAGCTCGGTTGCACCGCAAGTGCGCGGGCGATGGCGGCGCGCTGCTGCTGGCCGCCGGACAAAAAGGCAGGGTAGCTGTCGCGCTTGTCGCTCAAACCCACGCGTTCGAGCAGGGATTCCGCGCTGGCAATGGCATCGGCGCGCGGGATGCGCTGGACCTGGACGGGGATCTCAATCACGTTTTGCAACAGCGTCATGTGCTGCCACAAATTGAAACTCTGGAACACCATGCCAAGCCGTGATCGCAGGCGCTGCAGCTGGCGTTTGTCGGCGGCCCGCAGCTCCTTGCCCACGCGTTTTAGCCGGATCTCTTCGCCGTCCACAGTGATCTGTCCTTGGCTGGGCGCCTCGAGCAGATTGATGCAGCGCAGCAGGGTCGATTTGCCGGATCCGCTGCCACCGATTATCGCCACCACATCGCCGCGTTCCGCCCGCAGGTCGATGCCCTTCAGCACGTCGAGATCGGCGAAGCTTTTGTGCAGGCCGCTGATCTTCAGCGCGAGCGCAGTGCTTGGGGCGGGCTCATTGCTAGGCATGTTTGTTCCGTGACGGCAGGAGAAAGTTATTGTACATGTGTATAACAAGGCTGCAAGGCCGCTGTCATCCGGCGGGTGTTTGCCCCTGTGTTAATCTCAGCAACACGCCAGCCGATGACGCCGTCTCTCGCTTTTTGCGCCGCGGCCATAGACGCGCTTCAGGCCGTACTCAGCCCATCCTTGTCACCGTGAAACACCATGACCGAAAACAGACGCCCCTTCCGCCGCGCCAGCGAGCAAGAGCGCCGCATGAGCCTGATCCACGCCACGCAGACGTGCATAGTCGAGGGCGGCATCCGGCAGGCCACCGTGCGCAAGATCGCCGCCGAAGCGGGGGTGACAGCCGGTCTGATTCGTCATTATTTCCCGGCCAAGGACGAGCTGCTATGCGCTACCTATCGCTACACCATGGCGGAGATGACACGCCAATCGGTGGAGGCACTGCAGGGTTTCGAGGGCACGGCCGTGCAGCGCCTGCACGCCTTTGTGCGCAGCGCGCTCAGTGCACCTGGCACCTCGCCCCGGCAGCACCAGCTGTGGGCCTCGTTCACCAGCCTGATCCCCTCCGTGCCCGCCCTGGCGGAGGTGCACAGAGAGTCCTACCTGGAGTTCAGGGCCGAGTGCAGCGTGTTGGTGACAGAGGTGCTTAAAGAGCAGGGCCGGCCCTGCACAGCGGCGCAGGTTGAGCCACTGGCGATTGCGGTGAATGCGGTGCTGGACGGGCTGTGGTTGGAAGGTTGTCTTGCCACGGAGCTGTTCGAAACGGGTGAAATAACCGCCATCGGGGTGCGCTCAGTGGATGCATTATTACACCCATTTGCCGGCTGAGCGCAGCCGGCCATGCCGTATTCAGGAGGCTGTCTGTTGCTGTTTTTCTTTGCCGGAGCGGCGCTCGCGTGATGCGCTGCGGTATTCGCGCGGGGTGGCGCCTTTGAGCTCTTGGAATTGGCGGTTGAAATTAGCCAGGGTGTTGTAGCCCACGGTGTAGCTGATGGCGGTGATCTGCTCGTCGCTGTAACTGAGCAGCTCGCAGGCACGCTGGATGCGGATGCGGTTGAGAAAAGCGACAAAACGCAAGCCAGTAGCCTTGCGGAAAAAACGCGAAAAATGGGTTTCGCTCATGTTAACCAGTTGCGCCACGTCGAGCACGGTGATCGATTGCTCGAAGTTGTCCATGACGTAGTCCACCACCACGTTGATGCGTTCCAGCGTCTGCTCATCGGCGCTGGATTGCATTTGCACCGTTGAGAGCAGTTGATAATCGCTGCATTTGGCGAGGCGGTTGATCAGCTTGAAAAAATTCGCGACACGCTCCACGCCTTGACTGTCACGGATGGCTGTAAATTCTTGTTTTGATTCGCTCAGCGGGATATCGAGAAACGCAATGCCGGACCTAGCGCGTTCAAACAAGGGTTCTAGGTTGCGCAATTCGGGCATCAAGTTCGACACCTGCTTGATCACCGATTGCTGGAAGTGGATCGCCATGTCACGCAGTTCGCAGGGCTGGCTGCCCTCCATGTGGCTGATCCAATTGTGCGGCACGTGGGGGCCTGTGAGGATCAGCTGCCCCGGTTCAAAGGTGCCGATGTAATCGCCCACAAACACCTTGCCCTGGGTCTCCACAATCAGGTGCAACTCGCACTCTTCGTGGTGGTGCCAGCGCACCAGATCGCAGGGAAAGCCGTGCTCGAGGTAGCGGATCGCCTCGGTGCTGCGGTCCGTGATTTCATACTCAAGGTCATTCAAGCTTGATGCGGGGAGAGGGGGCATGTTCGCGTTCATTGTCTTCTCCTGTGGCCACACATAAATTAGTTCGTGCAATGATTGCATTTTTTACATTAACGCATGCTCTTGCCGCCGTCCAGATCCACGTGGCTACAGTGGCACAGGCATCACCTTTGCCCGCGCCACATCAACCCCAGTCTCCGTTCAGCGGCGGCTGCAGAGGGGGCAGGGTGTGGTGTTGTCCACACCCCAGCGCGATCTCTAAAGCCGTGTGCCCGCCGGCTCACTGTCGCAATTCTAAGCCTTAGCTGTCCCTGAGTATCAGCGGATAGTCGGCATTGTCTCGCAGCTGAGCACTGGCATTCGACATGCGTTCAAGGTGTTGCTCGGTGCTGGCCAGGGCACCAAACAAAGTACTGTCGGCGCACATGGCTTGCAGTGGATCGGCCTGGCTGAACCAGCCCTGAATCACAGCCCAATAAGGTTCAGCGTAGTCGAATCCTATGCGGCCCTGCTGCACCGCCTGGCAGAACAAAAACCAGCTCGCCAACACCGTGTAACACGCTTGCGGTGTCTCGCCACGGGCCAGACTGGCCTCGAGGCTCGGCATGATGAACTGCGGCATCTTGCTGTAACCGTCCGCGCAGATGCGCGCCACCGTGTCTTTGAGGCTGGGGTTGGCAAATCGCTTCGCTATTTCCTGCTGATAAACCTCCAGATCCAGCGGGGACTCACCCAGACCGGGGATCACTTCCTGGCGTTGAAAGCTGTCGAACAGCGTGCGCAAGGGCGCCGAGGCGATGGCGTCGTGGAAGTAGCTGATCTCAGCCAGTGCGGCGAGATAGCACAGCGCCGTGTGGCCGCCGTTGAGGATGCGGATCTTGGCTTCCTCAAATTCACAGACATCAGTCACCACCGAGACATCGACACGTTCCAGCGCGGGGCGCTCGTTGGCGAAGTTATCCTCGACCACCCACTGCTGAAAAGTCTCGGCATTGACAGCGACCGGGTCCGCCACGCCAAAGCGCTGCTCTACATCGAGCAGAAACTCGGCACTGGCGCGGGGCGTGATGCGGTCCACCATGCTGCAGGGGAAGCTGGCGTGTTCGACCACCCAGGCGAGCAGTGCCTGCTGCCCGGCGCAGGCCAGGTACTCTTTGAGTCCGCGCTCCAGCACCTGCCCGTTGTGGCGCAGATTGTCGCAGCACAGCAGGGTGATCGGGCCAGCATTGGCGCGCATGCGAGCCGCCAGCGCTTGGCTCAAATAGCCGTACAAGGTCCGTGGTGCCGTGCTCGATTGCAAGTCGTGTTTGATGTCGGCCTGGTCCGTGTTCAAGCTACCGTTATCGTGCTGGTAGTAACCGGCCTCCGTGACCGTGATGGTGACCAGTTTGATGGCCGGATCGGCCAGACGCGCCGCGGCCTCGACCGGGTTTTCAGCAGCGGACAGCGCCTCTCGGATACTGCGCAATGAACGGTGTTCTTGCACGCCCTGACCGTCATCGGTGCGCAGCAGGTAGTGACCGTCAGCGGCGTTGAGGGCATTGACAGTCGCGCTGTTCTCCGCCCGCAGCTCCACGGCGCAGATGCCCCAGTGGCGCTGATCCGGGTGTTCGAGCAGCGCGTCGATGTAGTTGGCCTGGTGGGCGCGATGAAACGCGCCCAGGCCGACGTGCAGTATGCCGACGGAGACCTCGCCGAGAGGGTACTCTCGGCAGAGAATCGACGCCGACGCAGCTGTATCAGGCGGCATGTATCAAGCCCTCTGAGCGTTGGCTGATGGTGCTGCCATTGCCGTCGAATACATGCGCTTCGTCCAGTGCGGTGCGGATGCCGATGGTCTCACCGGTGCGCGTGTCGACGCGGCCATGGGTGCGTACCAAGAGCACTTCGCCACTGGCCAGCTTGACGTGGCAGTAGGCGTCGCCGCCCATGCGTTCGAGCACCAGCACTTCACCGGTCCACAGGCCTTGCTCAGGGTTGCAAATTTCCATGTGCTCGGGCCTAAAGCCAACCGACCCTGTGCTCTGGACATCGCCGGCGATCAAACCAGCTGGCAGCGCGATCGACGCGCCCTCCGCGCTGATAACGCTGCCGTCAACGCTGGCGTCCATGAAGTTCATCTTGGGTGTGCCCATGAAGCCGGCGACAAAGCGGTTGATCGGGTTGAGGTACAGGGACATGGGGGCGCCCTGTTGCTCGACGATGCCGTCGCGCAAAACCACCACGCGGTTGGCCAGTGTCATTGCCTCGACCTGGTCATGCGTCACGTAGACCATAGTGGTGGCCAGCTGCTGGTGCATCTGTGCCAGCTCGATGCGCATCTGCACTCGCAGGGCCGCGTCGAGGTTGGAGAGCGGCTCGTCAAAGAGGAACAGCTTGGGCTTGCGCACGATCGAACGGCCAATCGCCACGCGTTGGCGCTGGCCACCGGAGAGTTCACCGGGCTTGCGGTCCAGCAGGGGGGTCAGCTGCAGCTTTTCCGCGGCTTCGTTGACCTGGCGGTCCAGCTCGTCTTTGGGAGTCTTGGCCAGCATCAGCGCAAAACCCAGGTTCTGCCGCACCGTCTTGTGCGGGTAGAGCGCGTAGGACTGAAACACCATGGCCAGATCACGCTGCGAGGGGGAGACCTCGGTGATGTCACGGCCCGCCAAGCTGACGCTGCCGCTGCTGACGGTTTCCAAACCGGCGATCAAGCGCAGCAGGGTGGACTTGCCGCAGCCCGAGGGCCCGACAAACACACAGAACTCGCCTTCGGTGACGTCCAGATCGACGCCGTGGATGATTTCGATTTCGCCAAATGATTTCTTGACGTTTTTAAGCTTCAGGTAGCTCATGGCTGCCTCCTAATAATTTGTTGGTTTACTTCACTGCGCCGAAAGTCAAGCCCTGCACCAGTTGCTTTTGGCATACCCAGCCCAGCATGACAATGGGTGCGCAAGCCAGGGTAGAAGCGGCTGAAAGTTTCGCCCAAAAGAGACCCTCAGGGCTGGAGTAGGAAGCGATCATCGCCGCCACCGTGCCAGAATTAGCGGAGGTCAAGTTGAGCGACCAGAAGGCTTCGTTCCAGGACAAGACAATGGCCAGCAGAGCGGTGGAGGCAATGCCGCCTATGCCCAGTGGCAGTACCACGTGGCGAATTTCATCGCCGACAGTTGCACCGTCCAGACGCGCCGCTTCGAGAATGTCGTTCGGGATATCCCGGAAGTAGCTGTAGAGCATCCACACCAGGATGGGCAGATTGATCAAGGTCAAAATGATCGTGAGTCCGGTCAGGGTGTCGAGCAGCCCCAGGTTGCGGAAAAGAATGTAGATGGGCATCAGTACGCCCACCGCGGGCAGCATTTTTGTGGAGAGCATCCACAACAACACGCCGCGTGTGCTTCTTGTCGGGCTGAATGCCATGGAATAGGCGGCCGGCACCGCGATCAACAGCCCGAGAAAGGTGCTGCCGAAGGAGGTGATGATCGAGTTCATGGCAAATTTGAAGTAGTCACTTCGCTCTTGCACAATGCTGTAGTTTTCGAGAGTCGGCTCAAAAAACAGCAGCGGCGGAACGGCAATAGCCTGTATTTCCGTTTTCAGGGAGGTTAGAACCATCCAGAAAATGGGGAAAAAGAGTATCAAAGCAACCAGCCAGGCGAAGATGCCCCTGACCCACAGTTGTATATTATGTTGTCGAGTAATTGAGCTCATGTCATAAGTCCAGGTTTTTGCCAATCATGCGCACCAAAAATAGGGACACGATGTTGGCGAGAACGACGGCGAACAATCCACCCGCAGAGGCAACGCCCACGTCGTATTGCATCAGCGCTTGCGAGAACACCAAAAATGCCAGGTTGGTGGTGTCGTAGCCCGGGCCGCCCCCCGTGGTGACAAATATCTCGGCAAAGATCGACAGCAAGAAAATGGTCTCAATCATGATCACAACGGCGATCGGTCTAGAGAGGTGAGCGATGGTCAGGTGTTTGAAAACGTCCCAGCCTGTAGCGCCGTCGATGCGGGCTGCTTCTTGTTGTTCCTGATCCAGGGATTGCAGTGCGGTGACAAAAACCAGCACAGCAAAGGGCAGCCATTGCCAGGCAACCATCAGGATGATCGAAAACAGCGGGAATTCTGAAAACCAATCGATGGGTTCAAAGCCGAGCGTGGTCGATATCCAGGCAAACACCCCGTAGACCGGGTGCATCATCATGTTTTTCCACACCAGCGCGTTGACCGTTGGCATGATGAAAAATGGCGATATCAGCAGCACGCGCACTATGCCGCGGCCCCAGAAGGCAGCGTTGACCATGGTGGCCAGCGCAATGCCGAGCACGACAGTGATGAACAGCACCGAGCCCACCAGTATCAAGGTGTTGATCACCGAGGGTATGAAAGCTGGGTCGGTGACGAAGAATTCAAAGTTGAGCAGGCCGATGAATTCATTTTCACCGGGGTATAGAAGATTGTATCGAATCGATGAAAAATAGATTGTCATCGAGAGCGGCACGATCATCCACAGCAACAAGAGTGTGACTGATGGCGCCAACAGGAGTCTGGCGAGAAGTGGTTTCATGTGTTTCAGGCCCTGAAAATTAAAGGGGGATTGTGGCCTTGAGGCGCTAAAATGCAGGCGCAACTGTGTCGTGCTGCCAGGAGCTGGCGTCTGAAGTTGTGCTTAGGAAAAAATGGCGGCAGCCACACGGATGTGTATGGCTGCCGCCGCTGCTCAGGGGCAGTGACTCCCCCTTGCAGAACTGCTCTTGCTCTTGAGGCTACGCCTTAGAGCAGGGCAGTCTCAACTAACTAACACTACGATCTGCCAGACTAGTAGTATCCGGACTTGCGCATTTCGCGGTCCGCAGACTTCTGTGCGTTGGCGAGTGCTTCTCTGACGCTGATGTTTCCGGCCAGAGCGGCACTGATTTGCTGGCCCGTTGCAATTCCGATGGCCTGGAACTCAGGGATCGCAGCAAACTGAACACCGACATAAGGTGTTGGCAGCAGTGTGCTGTTTTCAGGGTCAGCGCTTTCGATGGCGGTCAACTCCGCTTCGGCAAAGATAGCTGCGTCAGTGAAGTTCTTGTTGGCGTAGGTAGAGGCACGTGTACCGGTGGGGATAGATGCCCAGCCATTGGTTACGCCAACCAGCTCGATGTACTCTTTAGAGGTGGCCCAAGAGATGAACTTGGTGGCCGCTTCTGTTTTCTGACTGCCAGCAGGTACTGCCAGAGCCCATGCCCACAACCAGTTAGCACCGCGATCGGTGACAGCGACTGGAGACTGTGCGAATGCGATTTTGTCGGCAACTTTTGATTGCGAGGGGTCGCTGACGAATGAAGCTGCGATTGTGGCGTCGATCCACATGCCGCACTTGCCTTCGTTGATCAAAGCCAAGATTTCGTTGAAGCTGTTGGAGCTTGATCCCGGTGGACCGAAGTTGTTCAGCAGATCAACGTAAGTCTCAACGGCGTGTTCCCACGCGGCTGTGTTGAGCTGAGGTTTCCAGCTTTCATCAAACCAGCGAGCACCGAAGGAGTTGGCCATGGCCGTCATGAACGCCATGTTGTCACCCCAGCCAGGCTTGCCGCGCAGGCAGATGCCGTAGACACCGTCGTCTGGGCTGTGCATGGCTTCGGCCAGGTCGCGAATGTGTCCCCAAGTGGGTCGGTCATTCAGTTCCATGCCTGCAGCTTCGACCAAGTCCTTGCGGTACATGATCATCGAGCTCTCGCCGTAGAAAGGTGCTGCGTAGAGCTTGCCGTCGTGGCTCAAGCCGTTGCGCATGGCTGGCAGTACGTCATCGAGGTCGTAAGCTTCGTCGGGTTGGAATTCGTTCAACCAGCCTTTCTCGCCCCAGATGGGTGCTTCGTACATGCCGATGGTCATGATGTCGAACTGGCCGCCTTTGGCCGCGATGTCGGTGGTCACGCGCTGACGCAGCACGGCTTCTTCGAGTGTTACCCAGTTCAGTTTGATGTCTGGGTTGGCGTCTTCAAAATGCGTGCTCAGTTTCTGCATTTCGATCATGTGGCCGTTGTTAACGGTTGCAATGGTCAGTGATGTCTCGGCAGCAACAGTGCCGCTGGCCAGCAGTGAAATGGCCAGTGCGACGGGTGTTGCCGCTGATTTCAAGTATTTTGCCTGATTGTGCATAGGTGTGAACCCTCGTGGTCAAGTCTTGCCTGAGTGCAAGTGGGTTAAATGTACTTGAGTGCATGTCGGCTTCACTAATCAGAAAATCACTATTGTTGATACATTTATGCGGGCTCTGAACAAAATTGGACACTAAGCCTGTATTTTATGTATCAGTTTGCAGGGTCAGAGCACTGCCTTTTAGCTTTTGTTTGCTGCCACATACCGGTAGCAGCACTATGTTGCACTGCGGCCGAAGCCGTTTGATGTTGCGGGGTTCGGGTGCTAAAAGAGCGCTAAAAGGCCGCTGCCGTCGAGGCGGCAGCGGAACAGAGGGCTATGTCAGCTGCAATATCACGCCACTGGTGGCTCAGCAGCGCCGGTCATCAGCGCCACGGCGTCTGCCATGTTGTGCTGCTTGGGGTCGATCACACAGAGCCGTTTACCCAGGCGGTGGATGTGGATACGATCGGCCACCTCAAACACATGGGGCATGTTGTGGGAGATCAAAACCACCGGCATGCCGCGCTCGCGCACGCCCTGGATCAGCTCCAGCACACGGCGGGATTCCTTCACCCCCAGTGCAGCGGTGGGCTCGTCCAGGATGATGACCTTGGAGCCAAAAGCCACAGCACGCGCGACGGCCACGCCCTGGCGCTGACCACCGGAGAGCGTCTCCACGGTCTGGCTGATGTTCTGTATGGTCATCAGACCGAGCTCACTGAGCTTGTCGCGGGCCACTGAGTTCATGGCCTCGCGGTCCAGTGCGCGCAGCCACTTGCCGGCAAAACCAAGCTTGCGGATTTCGCGTCCCAGAAAGATGTTGTCCGCAATCGACAGAGCAGGGGACAGCGCCAGATTCTGGTAGACCGTCTCTATGCCCGCTTCACGCGCCTGCATGGGCGAGCTGAAGTTGATCTCTTCGCCGTCCAGTTCGATCGTGCCTTCATCGGGTATGACCGCACCGGAGAGTGCCTTGATCAAGGACGATTTGCCCGCGCCGTTGTCGCCGATGACCGCCAGCACTTCGCCGGGGTAGAGTTCGAAATCGGCTTGATCGAGCGCGGTCACGCGGCCGTAGCGCTTGACCAGTCCCCGTGCGCGCAGCACCGGTTGTTGCGTTTGCGTGCTCATGAAGACACCTTCCTAATCCACTGATCGATAGCGACGGCGATGATGATTAACCAGCCGATGGCGAACACCTGCCACAAGACATCCACACCCGCGAGGCGCAGGCCGGACTGAAAGACACCGACGATCAAGGCGCCAATCATCGGCCCCATGATCGAGCCGCGGCCACCAAACAGGCTGATACCACCGATCACCACCGCGGTGATGGACTGCAGATTGCCCTCGTAAAAGCTCTGCGGTGAGACCGAGCCCACGCGGCCAATAGCGGCCCAGGCGCCCAGTGCACAGATCGCGCCGGCGACGGCGTAGACCGACACCAGGATGCGGTCCTTGCGGATGCCGGCCAGCTCCGCCGCTTCTGGGTCATCGCCCACGGCGTAGACATGGCGGCCCCAGGCGGTGCGATTGAGCGCGTACCAGAGCACCACAAATATGACGATCATCAGCACCGAGCCGTAGGTGAACTTGGTGCCCATGATGTCGAAGCGCTCGCCGAATAATTTTAGCAGCGGGGCGGTCTTCTCGATGTCTTGGCTGCGGATCGATTGCGCCCCTGAATACCAGAGGTTGAGGGCGAAAAAGATGTTCCAGGTGCCGAGCGTGACGATAAAGGGCGGCAGCTTTAACACGGTGACGAGCTTGCCGTTGAAGTAGCCGCAGAGGGTACCGAGCACCAGTCCCAGTGGGATAGCGATAAATACCGGTATGCCCAGGATGACCGCGAACTTGCCCATCACCACGGAGCTGAGCACCATGATGGCGGCCACCGACAGATCAATGCCTGCGGTGAGGATGATCAGGCTTTGCGCCGCGGCGAGTATGCCGATTACTGATACTTGTTGGATGATCAGTGACATGTTGTAGGGGGAGAAAAAACGGTCTCCGGCGATGCTGCCGAAAATCATCAGGCTCAGCACCAGCACGAACACCGGCACCAGAGTGGGGTTGTTGTGCAGTACATGTTGCAGGTGTTGTACGGGCGTTTTGCTCTGCTGCTCAAAACGGGCGACCTGTTTATCCGCGCTGTCGAGCTTGGATTCAAAGTGGTCGTTGTTCTGTGTTGTAGAGGTAGGGTCGGTCATGACCAAGTCTCCGGGGATAAGGGTATGTGCAAGGGCGGGGTGTGAGCGGTGTTACGTGCTGCGGACAAAGTGCGAGGCCGGTGTAGGGACACTGGCCTCGCGCTGACAGATTGCTTCGCTAGAAAGCTAACTGCCGTCTATTAGCCCCAGCACTCTTTAAGAGCTTGTGCTGAATCGATGGACGGAACGCCATCGACGGGGCTGTCCGTGACCAATTTAACGCCGGTGTTGAAGAAGTCCAAACCGGGGCTGTTCTCGGGCTTGGCGCCGGTGTCGGCGAAGGCTTTTATCGCTTCAATGCCCATGGAAGCCATCAGCAGAGGGAACTGCATGGAGGTCGCACCGATCACGCCTTCAGCGACGTTTTGCACGCCGGGGCAACCGCCGTCCACAGAAACGATCAGGGCCTGGTCTTCAATGCCGCCGGCTTTCAGTGCCTCGTAGGCGCCTGCAGCTGCTGGCTCATTGATGGTGTAGACCAAGTTGATTGCTGGATCTTTCTGCAGCAAGTTTTCCATGGCCGTGCGGCCGCCTTCTTCGTTGCCATTGGTGATGTCGTTGCCGACGATGCGAGCGTCATCTTCGTCACCCATTTTCTTGGGGTCTTTGATGTCGATGCCAAAGCCTTGCAGGAAGCCGTTGTCACGCAGGTAATCAACCGAAATCTGTGAGGCGTTCAGGTCCAGCAAGGCGATCTTGGCCGTCGCTGTGTCCATGGAGGCCGCTGCCCACTGGCCGATCAATACACCGGCTTGGAAGTTATCGGTGGCGAAGGTAGCGTCAGCTGCGTCGACGGGATCGAGGGGGGTGTCCAGGGCGATGACCAGCACACCTTCTTCACGGGCTTGCTGAACAACAGGCGCCAGAGCAGAGGAGTCAGAAGGTGTCAGCAAGATGCCCTTGGCGCCAGCTGCGATGCAGCTCTCGATGGCCTGCATCTGGGTGTCCACGTCGCCGTCGATCTTGCCGGCGAAAGTCATCAGCTTGATGCCGTTGGCTTCAGCGGCTGCCACAGCGCCTTCTTTCATTTTGACGAAGAAGGGGTTGGTGTCTGTCTTGGTGATCAGGCAAGCGCTGATGTCGGCTGCTTGTGCTGCACCTGGGGCAAGTGCAAGTGCGCTGTAACCAGCGATGGCCAAAATTGCGTTGCGCGTGGTGATTTTTTTCATGTCACTCCTCCAAAAGGAATTGATTGCGTTCTCAGGTTTTTTCTTGACTGCGGGATATATCAGACATCAAGCAGCATAGTGCTGTCAATTATTAATTCACTGAGATTTAATAATTGACAAGGTCAACTGCCTGAATAGAGAATGTCAAACGTGCTGCTTTCTTCAATATGCGTTAAGTTGCATCTTGTGGTGCAGGCTTGTGCTGGCCAAAGCCGCGCGTCTGGTCTCGCACCTGAGCAACAGTTTTGTATCAAAAGTACATAAAATACAATTAGTTAAGTTTTATTAAACACGTATGCTCAAACACGCCAATATCGTGGCGGCTGCTGTAGCGCCGTTCAGTGCGCTAGCGCGGGCAGCATTCAGCTTCAAAAAACAGCAGGAATAGCAAGAGGAGGCAATCGGTCCAACATGCAAGAAAGTTATTCGGCCCCTTTGGTATTGGGCACAAATCAGTCGGGCATGCGCGCGCAAAATGAGCGCCTGCTGTTGTCGCTGCTGCACCAGCGCGGCGGCTTGGCCAAGCGCGAGATCACCGAGCTCACGGGCCTGTCAGCCCAAACCGTGTCCGTGATCATGCGTCAGCTCGAAGGCGACGGCCTGATACTGCGCGGCGAGCCGGTGCGCGGCAAGGTGGGGCAACCCACGGTGCCGCTGTCGCTCAACCCCGATGGCGCCTGGTTTTTAGGCCTCAAGGTCGGTCGCCGCAACGCCGAAATGGTGCTGATTGATTTTCTGGGAAAAGTCCGCGCCAAGCGCGTCGTCACCTTCTCGCTGCCGCAGCCGGATCAATTGTGTAACTTTGTGCGCAACGCGGTGGCTGAGTTCCAGGTGGAGCTGGGCGCAGATGCCTTGGCGCGCATCGCCGGTCTGGGCATTGCGCTGCCGTTCAGGCTCTGGGAGTGGAGTGATTCCATCGGCGCGCCACACGCGAGCATGGCCGCCTGGCGCGACTTGGATTTTCGCAGCCGCATCGCGCAGATGTTCGATTTCCCGGTTTGCCTACAAAACGACGGCACCGCCGCCTGTGGCGCGGAGTTGGCCTTTGGCAGTCGCCGCCATTTGCACGACTACGTTTATTTTCACATCGGCTCCTTTGTCGGTGGGGGCGTGGTACTCAACCAGAGCCTGTATTCGGGCCGCAGCGGCAACGCCGGTGCGCTGGGTTCCATGCCGGTGGCGGGCTCGCGCCAACTGATCGACGACGCCTCGATCATCATGTTGGAGCAACAGCTGATAAAGCGGTCCTGCGATCCGCACTCGCTCTGGTTGGCCGGCAGTGATTGGTCTGATTTCGAGCCCGAGGCCAGTGCCTGGGTGGCGACCGCGGCGCAGGCGCTGGCGCAAGCCATTGCGGCCGCGTCCTCAGTGATAGACTTCGAGGCGGCCTTGATTGACGGCGCTATCCCCAAACCTGTGCGCAAGCGTTTAGTCGCGGCGACGGTGGCGGCGATTGCACAGATGGATTTGCCGGGCATGGCGTTGCCCGATGTCTTGGAGGGCAGCATAGGCCCGCAGGCAAAAGCGCTGGGTGCTGCCAGCCTGCCTTTGTTTGATAAATTTTTGATCGACACCAACCGAGTTGTGTCGCATGTATAAGAGGTTTTAAGTTCGTGATTATCAGTTGTGGTGAAGCATTGATCGACATGTTGCCGCGCAGCGCGCAGGCGGGTGAGCCGCTGTTTGCGCCTGTTGTTGGCGGGGCTGTGTTCAATACAGCCAAGGCCCTCGGTCGGCTGGGGCAGCCCAGCGGCTATTTTGGCTGCCTCTCGGACGACGCCTTTGGCAGCTTGTTGCGCACGGCGCTGGATGAAGCCGGTGTCTCGAACGCGCTCTGCAGCCGCAGTGATCTGCCCACGGCGCTGGCGATCGTCAGTTTAGTCGATGGCTCAGCGAGCTACAGCTTTCACTTCTCCGACACAGCCGGGCTCTCGCTGCAGGCGGATGCTCTGCCCGATCTGCCCGCGGATGTGACAGGTTT
Source organism: Granulosicoccaceae bacterium (assembly GCA_033852095.1). Taxonomy (GTDB): domain Bacteria; phylum Pseudomonadota; class Gammaproteobacteria; order CALCKW01; family CALCKW01; genus CALCKW01. The sequence continues at coordinate 46,416 of JAWSVD010000017.1, forward strand.
GCATTTTGGCGGCATCAGTTTGGTGGCTGAGCCCTGTGGCAGTGCCTATGAGGCGCTGTTGCTGCGCGAATCCGCGTCGCGGCTGATCTCCATCGATCCCAATGTGCGGCCCGGTTTTGTCAGCGACGAAGTGGCTTACCGGGCGCGGCTCGACCGCATGCTCGCGCACAGCCACATCATCAAAGTCTCAGACGAAGACCTGGAGTGGCTGTACCCAGACCGCAAGGCAGAAGATGTCGCCGCGCAGTGGCTCTCGCAGAGTGCCTTGTTGGTGGTATTGACGCGCGGCGAGGCGGGGGCGCAGGTCTTCAGTCGCAACTTCAACACGGCAGTGGCCGCGGTCAGTGCCCAAGTGGTGGACACCGTGGGCGCGGGTGACACCTTTGTCGCCGGCCTCTGGGCGGGCCTGCTGATGGCCGGTGTGGACAGTCAGGCGGGTCTATTGGCCATGCCGCAACCGGCGCTGGAGACGGCTGTGTCCTACGCGCAGCGCGCGGCGTCTATTTCGGTCTCGCGTGCGGGCGCCGATTCCCCTTGGCTCAGTGAAATGGGCGACTGATAGCCGGCACATTCTCGTGCCGCGGGAGTCTCAGCAGAGGCTCCCGCCTTCAGTAGGCTTTTTTGTAGATGGCGTGAATATCGTCAACGCTCATCGGCCGGGGGTTGTTGTCCATCAGGCGGCGAATAGCGTGCGCGCTCTTGGCCATGGCCTCCAGTTGCTCCGGTTTTGCGCCGTGTTTTTGCAATGACATCTCTATGCCCAGATTCTCGCAGTAGCTAAAAGCTGCAGCTAAGAGTTGCTCAGAGCTGCTGATCGAACCCAGCCCCAGTGCCTGCGCCACTTCCAATGTTTTCTCCCGGCAAGATTCAAAGTTAAAGGCCAGCACGTGCGGGAACACGAGTGCATTTGCCAGGCCGTGCGGCAGCTTCAGCTCCGTAGACAGCGGGTAGGCGACGGCATGGCCCGCGGCGGTGTTGACCGGACCCAAGCAGATACCGCCGTAATAGCTCGCCACCATCATCGCCTCGCGTGCCTGTTCATCGCTGCCGTCTTGCACAGCACGCCCCAGATGCTGGCCCACCAGCTTGATGCCCAGTCGGGCGTATTCGTCGATGATCGGGTGTGCATTGATGTTGGTGAAAGATTCAACGCAGTGCGCCAGCGCGTCCACACCCGTGGCGGCGGTCACGGCGGCGGGCACAGAGTAGCTCAGTGTGGCATCGAGGATCACCAGATCCGCCCGCATGTGCGCGCTCTCGACCGCCATTTTATCCCCGGTGCTCGAGTTGCTCACCAGCGCGCGTATTCCCGCCTCAGAGCCGGTGCCCGCGGTGGTCGGTACCTGGATCAGGGTGCAGAGCTTGCGCTCGACCTTGTTCGGCCCGACCACCGCTTGCAGTGTTTGCCTGCGATCCCACAACACAGCGGTCAGCTTGGCCATGTCCATCACCGAGCCGCCGCCGAGACCGACGATAGCTTGGGGCTTGAATTCTTCTGCCACGCGCAGCAGCTGCTCCAGCGCCTGTTCATCGGGTTCGGCCGGTGTGTCTGCAAACACCAGGCTGTCGCCTGTGATGCCAAGGCGGGCTACCTGCTGCGCGACCGGTGGCGTGGTGACCACGAGAGTGCGTGCGTCGCCGAGTGCCTGGCCGGCCTGGCCGATGGTGTCCGCGCCAATGTGCAGTGTTGAAGGTTGGTGTATGACGAGGGATCTCGCAAAGGGTTTTGATCTAGCCACAGTCGTCTCCAGTTGTGTTTGTTTGCAGTGCGCACATCTCGCGCCAGATCTGATCCTTTTCTTCGGCAGCCAGTGGCAGCAGCGGGGGGCGCAGATTCAGCCAGTTGTTGTCGCCGCGGCTCTGCGCCACCATGGTTTTGATGGTCGGCAGTTGCACGTAGCTGTTCGACAGGCTGCGCCACTGGTTGATCCGCTCCTGCGCCGCCGCTACCTCCGCCTGTTTTGCGGGGTCAGAGAAGTGATCAAAAACAAGGCGCAGCGCGTCTGATCGCAGATTGGAGGTGGCAGTGATGCAACCGGCGCCTCCGGCTTCGAGCAGGGGTTTGAGCAGGGGGTCGGCGCCCGCTAGCACGGAAAATCCCGGGAAACGCTGCACCATCGCCTTCATGTTGTGAATGTCCCCGGCGCTGTCCTTGATGCCGATCACGGTGTCGCCGTAGTTCTGTAACAGCCGCTCTATCAGGTCGTGTGACAGCGGGATCTGCGTGACCTGGGGGATGTGGTAGAGAATCACTTTCAGTCTGCTGTCGGCAACGCCTTCAATCAGATCGGCATAAAAGCGGTACAGCCCCTCGTCATCGACGCCCTTGTAATAAAAGGGCGGCAGCAAGATGCAAGCCCTGACACCGCAGCCCACTGCGTGTTTTGTCAGCTCGACGCTCTCGGGCACGGAGCAAGCAGAGGTCCCGGGCAGCAGCTGGTCGCCCTTGATGCCGATGCTCAGTGCAGATTCGAGCAGCGCTCGGCGCTCGCTGCCGCTGTAGCTGTTGGCCTCGCCCGTGGTGCCCAGCAGCGCGACACCGTGCGCGCCCTCTGCCAGCAGGGCGTGGCAGTGCTCGGCGAAAAGATCGAGCAAAACCTCGCCCTTGCGATCGACCGGCGTGGTGGCGGCGCAAAAAACGCCTGTGAGTTTGGCGGTCATTGTTTCTCTCCTGCGGCGAGCTTGCGGGCGTAGGCGATGGCCGAGAGCAGGTTGTCGTGTTTGGCGATGCCCTTGCCGGCGATGTCAAAGGCGGTGCCGTGGTCCACCGAGGTGCGATCGATGCTGAGGCCGACGGACACATTCACCGCGGTCTCGAAGGCGACCAGCTTGACCGGGATGTGGCCCTGGTCGTGGTAGTTGGCGACCACCAGATCGAACTCGCCTCGATTGGCGCGGTAAAACACGGTGTCGGCGGGGATCGGTCCCTCGACGTCCATGCCCGCTTCTATAGCCTGCTCAATGCCGGGGCGAATCAGTTGGGTGTCCTCGTCGCCGAACAGCCCGTCCTCGCCGCAGTGCGGGTTGAGCCCGGCCACCGCGATGCGTGGCTTGTGAATGCCGATGCGCGTGAGGTGTTGGTGGCCCGCCTTGATGGTGGCGAACACCCTGGCGGGCGATGTGCGTTTGACAGCCTCGGCCAGGGACACATGCGTGGAGGTGTGAATGACCTTGAGCTTTTCCGAGGCGAGGATCATCCACGCCGACTCCCCGGTGAGGTGGGACAAGAGCCCGGTGTGGCCGTCGTAGTGGTGGCCGGCCTGATTGAGTGCCGCTTTGTTGATCGGTGCGGTGACGATGCAGCCGATGGTTTTTGATTTGGCGTCTTCTGCTGCCTTGATGATAAAGCGGTAGGCCGCGTCACCGGCGCGGGCGTCCAGCTTGCCGAGCGCGAGCGGGGCGCCTTCTATTTCCATGTCGATCACGCAGATGTCCCCGCCTTCCAGCGCGAGCTTGCTGCCGATCAGCTCGGCGACGTGCTGCAGGGTTTTGAGGTTGCCGTAGACGCGCGTCTGCGCGCGCTCGTCGGCGGACATGGATTCCAGTGCCCGCAGGGTGATCTCCGGGCCGACGCCGGCGGGGTCACCCATGGTGATTCCGATCATTGAGTTGCTCCAATTTGTTGGGGTGTGAGCCTGATGTGTGCAATGGCCCGGCGCTGCAAGCTGAAGCTCACGTCCAGGCCGCCCTGTTTGTTTTCAGCGATTGCCGGGTAGGATAACTCGTGGTTCTCGCCGTTGAGGCTGTCATTGGAGAGGCACCGACCGTCGCTGTTCGCCACCACTATCTGCTGGCAAAAGCTGTCGCCGTCGTTGGCTGAGAGGGCGACGATCAAGGGTGCGCGCGGCACGCCCCAGATGGCTTCGCAGCCACCGCTGGCTTCGGGTCGTTCGTCCCTGCCCAGTTCGTCGTAGAGCGAGGCGCGGCGGTCATTGGACATGTCCTTGTTGATCGGGTTGCAGCAGATTGCCAGCCGCCCGTCGCCCAGGCGTATTGCCGCGATGGATGAGTTGTTATTGGGCAGCGCTGTGGGGGTGGGTGCGCTCCAGCTCTCGCCGCCGTCGAGGGATTCCGTGCGGTAGACAAAATCTGCTTGGCGCCGGCGGAAGTAAGCGAAGTAGTGCGCGTCGGATTTGGGCACGATGGTCATGTGCACGCAGCCGACGGAGTTCGGCACCGATGCGATCTTCCAGCTTTCGCCTCTATCCAAGCTGATGCCCACGGCGGCGGTGTCGTGGCGGCCAGTCCATTTTGCGCCCCCCTGCGGTGTGCAGTGAAACAGCGGCAGCAGCCAAGCACCGTCGCTGGGCCGGATCACCGGCGTTGCGCGCACAAAGGTGCCGGCGGGAAAGGGCAGGTCTCGCAGCGACTGGCCGGGTGTGCCCATGCGCACCACACATTTGTCCTGATCGCCGCCCGGCTGCGCGGTGTGCAGCAACAAGCAGGTCGCAGCGTCGGGCCTGAACATGATCGGGTTTTGCTCGGAGCGCGTGTCGTCCGTGGACAAGTACTGCGCTTGGCTCCAGCGAGCGCCGTCGAAGCGGGAGCGATAGATGGCGATGTCGGACTTGCCTTCTAGGCTGCCACCAAACCAAGTGCATTCCAAAACGCCCGCGTGGTCATGGCTCAAGAAGGAAGCGTGGTTTTGCACCACGGGCGAGGGCAGCAGCGCGACCTTGCCGTCGAATTGCCCGTCCATCTTTGCTGCAATTCCCTCAGGGGTGCCCGGAAAAAGGCTCATGGTAGTTTCCATCGATCGTTTGTTCAGTGGCTTATGATGATGAAGAAAAAAAACAACTTGTCAACTTTATGCTGGATAAATAGAACATTTAAAATTCCGGATTAATCACTCTAATGCTTTGTATATAAAGGTTTATGTTTGTTTTCAGGGTAGATGTAAATAAAAATATAAAGCTAATTAGTTGACAACTTTGTTCTGCGGGCGCTACCGTTTGAACATCCTTCGGCACAGGGCTGGGCGAGCATTGGAGCTGCAGGTAGTTTCCAGTGCTAAGCCAATCACCCGCGTCAAGGGTGCGTTTAAGGTGTCGGCGATGGCCCGGCATCACCTCGATCTAAACTAACCAAGAACGATGGAGAGCGAGATGAAAAACACCACCGCAACACTGTTGTCTGCAAGTGCTTTGGCCTTGTTGGCAGTGGGGCCCGCCCCTGCAGTATCAGCTGATCACGATGTGACCATTGTGCTCAGTGAGGAACTCGAGACTGTGGAGCCCTGCATGGCTTCGCAATCCAATATCGGCCGCGTCATCCTGCAAAATATCTCGGAGACACTCGCCACCGTGAACACCGCTAACGGTGAGCTGGTGCCGAGATTGGCCACTTCGTGGCAGGACACGGGTGATGGCACCTGGCGTTTTAAACTGCGCGAGGGCGTTAACTTCTCCGACGGCACTGCCTTCACCGCCGAAGACGTCAAACACTCCCTGGAGCGCACCCTCTCTGACAAGATCACCTGCGAATTAAAGGCACGCTACTTTGGCAACATGGAGCTCAGCACCGAGGTGGTCGATGACTACACCCTCGATGTGACCGCTGAGCCGGCGCAGCCGATTCTGCCGCTGCTCTTGGCCGCATTGACCATCGTGCCGGTCGAAACGCCGATCGCTTTCACCCGTGAGCCGGTTGGCACCGGACCCTATACACTCGCTGAATGGAATGTCGGTGAGAACATCCTACTCAAGCGCCGCAGTGATTACTGGGGAGAGCAGCCAGCAGTGGAATCAGCCACCTACGTGTTCCGCGCAGACAGTGCCGTGCGAGCGGCGATGGTTGAAACCGGCGAAGCGGACATCGTGCCGCAGATATCGGAAGAGCAGGCCAGTAACGCCAAAACCGACTTTGCCTACCCCAACTCAGAGACCACCTACCTGCGCATCGATCACTTTGTCGAGCCGCTCAACGACATACGGATTCGCAAGGCGCTCAATCTGTCGATCGATCGAGAGGCCTTCTTGGGCACGCTGGTGCCTGCGGGGGCGATCATCGCCACCCACATGGTGCCACCGTCAACCCTGGGTTGGAATGCAGATTTGCAGCCTTGGCCCTTCGATCCAGCAGAGGCAAAGCGCCTGGTGGCAGAGGCCAAAGCCGACGGTGTCGACGTGGACAAAGAGATCACCCTCATAGGCCGCACCGCCAACTTCCCGCAGGCCACTGAAATCAACGAAGCGCTGACCCAGATGTTCGGTGACGTGGGGCTTAACATCAAACTGGAAATGCGCGAAGTGGGGGAGTGGATCGACTTCTATTCCAAGCCCTTTGCAGCGGATCGTGGGCCGCGCATGGTCACGGCGCAGCACGACAACAGCCGTGGCGACCCGGTGTTCTCGATGGTCTGGAAATACAGCTGCGAGGGCGGTCAGTCCGGTCTCTGTGACGCCGAGTTGGACACGATGATCGCCGCGGCGTCAGCTGCCACCGGTGATGCACGGGGCAGTCAGTGGGGCCCGGTGTTCAAGCGGGTGCACGAGGATCTGGTCGCCGATGTGTTTCTCTTTCACATGGTGGGTTTTTCGCGGGTATCTGAGCGTTTGAACTACATCCCCAGCATCTCCACCAACTCTGAGCTTCCGCTCGAAGAGATCAGCTTTAACTAGGGTGCTCTTGCAGCGGGAGGGGCGGTGCTTATTATCGGCTCTCCCGCTGCCTTTTTTATGATTCTGTCGGTGAATTCATGGGAAGTTTTATACTCAAGCGCTCCTTAGCGTCGCTGCTGTCACTGCTCTTTCTGGCGGTGGCTGTGTTCTTTCTGTCGCGTCTCACGGGTGATCCTACAAACCTCTATCTGCCGCTCGATGCCAGTCTGGAATCGCGCGCGCAATTCAGATCAATCCACGGATTGGATCAGCCCTTGCTGATCCAGTTTATCGACTACATCAAAAAGCTCGTGGTGCTGGATTTCGGTGATTCCATTCGCCGCGCTCAGCCCGCGCTGGATGTGGTCATCGCAGCCTTTGCCTGGACTTTCCAGCTGGCGATGATCACCCTGGTCTTAGTCACCGTCGCCGCGGTTGTCTTGGGTTCGCTGGCCGCCTTCCACGTCGGCAAGCTCTTTGATCGCTGCGCCACGCTCATCTCACTGATCGCCGCTTCTGTGCCTGATTTTTGGATCGCCATTGTGGCGATCGTGTTGTTCTCGGTCAACTTGGGTTGGCTGCCTACTTCTGGCACGGGCACAGCCATGCACTGGGTTATGCCGGTTGCTATTCTTTTTATCCGGCCCTTCGGGCTGATCCTGCAAGTGGTGAGAAGCGCCATGATCACAGCCTTGCAGTCCGCCTACGTGAAAACAGCCAAGGCCAAGGGCATCAAGGCGAGGGCGATTATTTTTGTGCACGCGCTGCGAAACGCCCTGCTACCGGTGATCACCGTGATCGGTGATCAGGCCGCGGGCATGCTCAACGGGGCGGTGATCGTGGAGACGATTTTCGGCTTTCCCGGTGTGGGCAAGCTGATGATAGACAGCATCTTGCAGCGGGATTTTGCGGTGGTCATGGCGGCCGTGATCGTCACCGCTTTCGCGATTTTCGTCATGAATTTCATCATCGATTTGCTGTACGCCTTTCTCGATCCTCGGATCCGGTACTGAGGGCCGCTCTTGATGAATAATGTAAGTGATGACATGCACTCTCCAGAAGCCACGTCGAAGTCCCGTGCTGCGGTTATTTTTCAGTTGTTATGGGCCGACAAATTTGCCTTTGTGGCCTGTCTGTTTTTGTTCCTTGTACTGCTCTGCAGTCTGCTCGGGCCCTGGTTTTTGGAGTACGAGGCCTCGCGCCAAAACCTGCGCGGCAGAAACTCAGCACCTTTCGATCTGTCCGCGCTCTGGACCTATTATTTGGGTGGCGATCAGCTGGGCCGGCCCTTGCTGGCGCGCATTATCGTCGCCGCGCAAAACACCATGGCCGTTGCCTTTGGTGCGGTGCTGACGTCGATGTTGATCGGCACGGTGCTGGGGCTTATCGCCGGATATTCGCGGGGCAGGCTGGCTCAGCTCATTCCGCGTTTGGCGGATGTGATCATGTCTTTCCCGTCCTTGCTGCTCGCGGTGATTGTGCTCTACATGCTCGAGCCCTCAGTGACAAGCATCATCATTGTGCTCGCTGTCACTCGGGTGCCTATCTATCTGCGCACCACGCGGGCGGAGGTGCTCGAGGTGCGCGAGCGAATGTTCGTCAAGGCGGCCATTGTGATCGGGGCCTCGCCATCGCGCATCATCTTCAGGCACGTGTTGCCCACCATCTTGCCGACTATCCTGACCATCGCCACGCTGGATTTTTCCTTTGTGATGCTGGCCGAGAGCTCTCTGTCGTTTTTGGGTATAGGCATACAGCCGCCGGACATCACCTGGGGATTGATGGTATCGCAGGGCCGGCCCTATCTGACCACAGCCTGGTGGCTGTCCTTCTGGCCGGGGGTGGCGATAGTCATGACCACGCTCAGTTTGAACCTGCTGTCGAACTGGCTGCGCATTGTGCTCGATCCGGAGCAGCGCTGGCGGCTGGAGATAGGAGCGAAGAGCCATGACTGATCACCTCTTAGAAGTGCGCGATTTGAGCGTGACATTCCACACCGCCAAGGGCCCGGTGGAGGCGGTCAAAAACGTCAGCTGGACACTCGAGCGCGGTGAGGTGCTGGCCATACTGGGTGAGAGCGGCTCCGGCAAGTCGGTCAGCGCGGCGGCGATCATGGGTATTCTGGACTCGCCGCCGGCGGAAATTGTCAGCGGTGAGATACTGTTTGCTGGTCAGGACTTGTTGCGGTGCTCGCCGGATTTTCGCCGCCAGATCAACGGCAAGCGCATCGCCATGATCTTTCAGGACCCGCTCGCTCACCTCAACCCCGTCTACCGCGTGGGTTGGCAGGTGGCGGAGGCCATGATCAACCACGGTGTTGCCAAGGCTGAAGCGCATGCCCAGGCGGTTGAGCTGCTGGCCAAGGTCGGCCTGCCCGACCCACCGGCGGCGGCCAAAAAATACCCGCACCAATTCTCCGGCGGCCAGCGCCAGCGCATCATGATCGCCATGGCGCTCGCTTTCGAGCCGGACGTGCTCATCGCCGACGAGCCCACGACGGCGCTGGACGTGACGGTGCAGGCGCAGATACTGGCGCTGCTGGGCAAGCTGCGCGCAGAGACGGGCATGGGCCTGCTGATCATCACGCACGATCTCGGTGTGGTCGCCGAGGTGGCGGATCGGGTGGTGGTGATGAACAGTGGGCAGGTGGTTGAGAGCGGGCCGAGCGAGCAGGTGTATCACAACCCTGTGCACCCCTACACCGCGAAGCTCATCAGCGCGGCGCCGGGCAAGGGCGAGATGAGCGAGGGCGTCGAAGCCAACCCTGTCATCCTGAGCCTCAAAGAGCTGTCAAAAAGTTACGCGGGCTTCTATGCACTGGAATCAGTCAGTTTCGAGCTGCGGCGCGGCGAGACCCTGGCCATTGTCGGTGAGAGTGGCTCGGGCAAGTCGACCACCGCGCAGCTGCTGACCGGTTTGGAGGCGCCCAGTGGCGGCCAGGCGATCTACGAGGGCAAAGATATCTTCACCATGTCGGATCGTGAAATGTTGGATCTGCGCCGTGATATTCAGATGATCTTTCAAGACCCCTCGCAGTCGCTGAATCCGCGCATGTCGATTTTTGATGTGATCTCCGAGCCCTGGGTGATTCACCGCCAAATCCTGCCACGTGAACAGTGGCGGGACCGCGTCGCTGAACTATTGCAAGCCGTGGGGCTGCTGGCCGAGCACATGCACCGCTACCCGCATCAGTTCTCCGGCGGTCAGCGGCAGCGCATCGCCATCGCCCGCGCACTGGCGGTCAATCCCAAAATCATCATTTGTGACGAAGCCGTGTCGGCGCTCGATGTCTCGGTGCAGGCACAGGTCATCGCGCTGCTGGGGCGTTTGCAAAAGAGCAGGGGCATCAGCTTTATCTTTATCGCGCACGATCTGCCCGTGGTGCGTGACTTCGCCGATCGGGTGGTGGTGATGCGCGCAGGCCGCATTGTGGAGTCTGGGCCGGTAAAGCGCATATTCGAGCAGCCAGCCGAGCCCTATACCCAGGCGCTGTTGGCCGCCTCACTGGACCCGGACCCACGGGTGCAGGCGGCGCGGCGCCGCAGTGCTTTGGCGGGGACGGCTCATGCCAAATAACACAGGTGATAGCTCAGCGCAGGCGCAGCAGAAGGTCGCGGTGGTGACGGGCTGCAGTTCCGGTATCGGTGAGTCAATTGCGCGCTTGTTGTTGCTGCAGGGCTGGCGAGTGCTGGGCCTGAGCCGACGAGAGGTCGACTTTGATCACCCTGATTTTGCGCACATCGCCGTTGATCTCAACGACGCGGCGGCTTTGCAGCTTGCGCTTCAGGGCATAGAACGTGTCGATGCGCTGGTGCACGCCGCCGGTCTATTGCGGGTTGGCAGGCACACGGAGATCGATCTCGCGGACGGGGAGATCATGTGGCGCACCCATGTGCAGGCCGCGGCGCTGTTGCTGAAGTATCTCTCGCCGCAGCTGCCCAGAAGTGGCAGAGTTGTATTGATTGGCAGCCGGGTGGCGACGGGCGCTGTCGACAAAAGCCTGTACGCCGCCTCCAAGGCGGCCTACGTGGGTTTTGCTCGCTCGGTGGCGATGGAGCTGGCGGACAGGGCGATCACGGTCAATATCGTCTCCCCTGCGGCGACGGACACGCCGATGCTCAGAGACCCAGCGCGGGCGCGGGCAGCACCGGCGCTGCCGCCCTTTGGCCGTCTGGTGCAGCCCGATGAGATAGCGGCGATGGTGGGCTTTCTGCTGTCGCCGCCCGCGGCCTCGATCACCGGGCAGCAGATCGTTATCTGCGGCGGGGCATCGCTCTAGTGGCCACTGCGCCCGCACTGCTGATCATCGCCGATGATCTCACTGGCGCACTGGACGCCTCCGTGCCCTTTTGCGGCGCGGGGCGCCGGGTGGTGGTGGCAGTCAAGCCCGCGGCCCTCGCCCAGGCACTGGCCTCGGGGGCGGATGTGGTTGCGCTGTCCACGCGCACGCGGGAGCTGCCCGCGGCGCAGGCCTGTGCGGTGGTCAAAAGCGTGGTACAGATGGCGGGCAGCACGCCGCTGTTCAAGAAGGTGGATTCCCGGCTCAAGGGCAATGTCAGCGCGGAGCTGGGCGCCATGCCGCAGCAGCCTTTGCTGGTGGCGCCGGCGCTGCCGGAGTTTGGCCGCGTGGTGCGGGGAGGCTGTGTCAGCGGTTTCGGCGTCGAAGGTGTCATCGATATCGCAGCGCGGCTCGGGCCAAGCCGCGAGCGCGCGCTGATACCCGATACCCTCAGCACGGCGGACATGGACGCGGCCGTGCAGGCGGTAGGGTCACGATTGCCGGTGGGGGCGAGGGGCTTGGCGGCGGCACTGGCGCGTCGCATGGGGGTGCGGGCCTCGGCCCCAGCGCCACTCGTGGGCCAGACGGCCATGGTGATCGGGTCCGCCGACCCGATTACCCTGTCGCAGGTGCAGCGGCTGGATTCCGCTGCGGCAGATATCCTCGCAGCGCCTTCGGGTTTGTTTGCAGGGCAGTGGTGCGGGGCGGGGCACGTTGTTTTGCTGGCGGCAGAGGGCCCGCCGTGCTCGCGTGAAGCGGTTGCGGCGCGGCTTGCGCAAAGTTTCAAGCCGCTCGCCAAACGGTGTCATAATTTGCTCTTGTCCGGTGGGGCGACGGCCGAGGCTGTACTGGATGAGTTGGGGGTCGAGACCTTGGCCCTGGAAGGGGAATACCTGCCGGGTGTTCCCGTCGCATCGGCAAAGGGCTGGCGAATACTGAGCAAATCGGGCGGTTTTGGTCAACCCAATACACTGGCTCAACTGCTGGCGAGCCGTGAGTGAGACTGGATTTTAGATGAACAAAAGAAAAAATAGCAAAGAGACTTCCTACGAGCGCAAGTCGCTGTCGGACATGGTTTTTAGCCAAATTTACCGATCGATCAAGTCCGGGTCTTATGCCGCTGACGAGAAGCTGCCGGCGGAGACGGATCTGGCGGCAGAATTCGAGGTGTCGCGCCCGATCATCCGCGAGGCGCTGAAAAAGCTGCGCGATCAAAACCTGATCTACTCGCGCCAGGGCGCGGGCAGCTTTGTGCGTCAAAATGGCATCAAAGACCCGCTGGGTTTCAGCCCGCTGGAAAACCTCAGCGACCTGCGCCGCTGTTATGAATTCCGCGAGATCATCGAGCCGGCCACAGCCGCCGCCGCTGCCGAACGCAGAACCGAGGCGGACATCGAGCAGATCTCCAGCGCCCTGGGCCTGCTCAGGGAGGCCACCAGCAAGGGCCGTCATCGGGTGGACGCGGACTTCGAATTTCATCTGGCGATCGCGCGTGCCGCGGGCAATCTCTACCTGCAGATATCCATAGAGTCCCTCAAAGAGCACATTGCCATCGGCATGACATCGCACGGCATGACGCTCAAACAAGAGAGTAACGGCCTGGAGTACGTCTATCAAGAACACGAAGAAATTTTCAACGCGATCGTCAATCGAGACCCAGAAACCGCGCGGTTTTTGATGCGCAGCCACCTCGCACGCTCCCGCTCGCGCATCATGGAAAGCTAGTGTTTTTTCGCCAGAGCGGCTTGTCTTAAGGGGCTGTCTAAGCGCTGCAACTCGGCTGCGGCTTGCATTGTGCCTTTGTTGGATTGCAGGGCGCCGGTGTACCCGCTCCATTAGCACGCCCATTTTCCAGGGCTGCGATCTGACCGGGGCTGGGTGTTTTTCGTCGCTGCGCCAAGCCGGCCGTTTATCCTTGCCTGCGTCCTGCNNCTGCAATCTCTGCGCAGGCTGTTCGTGCCTATGCGCCGATTCTGAAACTGATCGCGGAAATTCAACACCTCAGTCATTGTGACCGACCATCAGCTCCGTCTGTCCGCTTTTTTCCTCTTCGAGCGGATGCATACTGGAACGTTCTCGATAAATTCCACTTCCGCTTTTGAAAGATTATCTTGCTGTTTCAATGCCGTCGCAAGATCTGGGTCGCCAGTGCGGCGGCTGTTGCCTACTATGCCGGTCGTTGCATTTGTTTCTAAACGACTGGGAGTTTGTGATGGCTGTTCTAACGGGGAAAGTTGCGCTGGTTACCGGCGCGAGCTCGGGCATTGGCAGGGCGACTGCACTGCTCTATGCGAAAGAGGGGGCGAAGCTTGTGGTAGGGGCGCGCAGGGGTGTAGAGCTCGAAGCGCTGGTCACTGAAATAGCAGCGCAAGGCGGCGAAGCGGTGGCGCTGGCGGGTGATGTGACTGAGGAGCGGTACGCGCAGGCGCTGGTGGCTTGTGCCATGGAAAAGTACGGGCGCCTGGACATTGCATTCAATAACGCGGGCTCACTCGGGGAGATGCTTGCTACACCGGGCTTGTCTTTCAGCGCCTGGCGCGCTGTGCTGGCGGCCAATCTGGACAGCGCCTTTCTAGGGGCGAAATATCAGCTGCCGGCCATGGTGAAAAACTCAGGGGGATCGCTGATTTTTACTGCGTCCTTTGTGGGCTGTACGCTGGGCATGCCGCAGATGGCGGCATACGCGGCGAGCAAAGCGGGTGTGGTTGGCCTGGTGAAGGCTCTGGCGGTCGAATACGGCGCGAGCAACATCCGAGTGAACGCGCTGTTACCCGGTGGCACCGATAC
>JAWSVD010000194.1:0-1023 GCA_033852095.1 Granulosicoccaceae bacterium
GTGAGAGCAATGCACAGCTCAAGTCCGCCACTACGGCAGCGGAAAAAAAGGCCAAGAAATTAGAACGTGAGTTGTTACGCAAAGAAAAAGCACTTGCGGAGGCAGCGGCTTTGCTGGTTTTGCGGGGAAAGCTCAATGCGCTGTACGGGGAGGACGAGGACGTATGATATCCCTCGAGCAGCGACAGCACACGGTGCGCATTATCAACGAGGCAATCGAGGCTGAGTGCGGTGTTGCAAAAGCCTGCAAAGAAGCGGGGATTGATCGCCGTACCTTTCGCCGATGGACAGCGGCAGGCAGCGCTGAAGTGATCGCAGACGCACGGCCAGAGGTGATTCGCCCGGTGCCCTCAAACCGCTTTTCCGATGAGGAGCGAGGCCGTATCTTGGCATCGTGTCATGAGCCTCGGTTTGCCGATGTGCCACCGAGCCAGATCGTGCCCGTGCTGGCAGATGAAGGCCTCTACCAGGGTTCCGAGTCCACCTACTACCGCGTGCTGCATGAAGCGGATGAGCAGCATGAGCGCGGCCGCGCCCGTGCACGGACAAGCAAACCGCTGAGCACGCATTGTGCAACAGGGCCCAACCAATTATGGTCGTGGGATGTGACGTTCCTCGCCTCTCCAACGCGAGGGATTTTCTATTACCTCTACATGATCATGGACATCTGGAGCCGCAAGATAGTGGGCTACGAGGTGTACGAGTCAGAGACAGGTGAGCTTGCAGCGCAGTTGTTTGCCCGTACCGTGTTGGCGGAAGGTTGCCGCGGTCGAGGCGTGGTGCTGCATGCCGACAACGGGGCGCCGCAACGCTCCAGTACGCTGCGCGTCAAACTCGACGAGTTGGGGCTGCGCACCTCGTACAGTCGGCCCAGAGTGTCCAACGACAACGCGTTTTCTGAATCGCTGTTCCGCACAACCAAGTACCGGCACGATTTCCCCAGCGATGGTTTTAAAACGGTTGAGGATGCCCGCGTCTGGGTGCTTGGATTTGTTCGCTGGTACAACACCGAGCACCGCCACAG
>JAWSVD010000195.1:0-9037 GCA_033852095.1 Granulosicoccaceae bacterium
GCGTAAAAGTGATCAAAATGCCGCCGAGCACTCGCCAGCAGCTGCGCGTCGCTGACGGCATTCTCATCGCCATCCCCCAGCGCCCGGCGCAGCAGCATGGCCGCGCCGTTGCCCACCCAGTTGCGCACCTTCGCCTCCCCAGGCGGGGCCCTGTCCATGGCCTCCATGCTGCGGTCCACGGCCCAGGCCAAGTCCGGCACGCTGTCCACCAGCGTGCCGTCCAGATCGATACTGATAAGAGCGGGCAGAGCGAGTGCCGTCATGAAGCGATGGCTTTGTGCATCGCACCGACAACCGTGTCGTAGCGGTTCGCATCGTCATCGCTGGCGGCGCTGAAGATCGCTGAGCCCGCGACGAAGGTGTCCGCGCCTGCAGCCGCGATCTCGGCGATGTTATTGACCTTGACCCCGCCGTCCACTTCCAGGCGGATCTCGCGTCCACTGTCGTCGATCAGCTTGCGCACTTCGCGCAGCTTGTCCAGGGTGGAGGGGATAAAGCTCTGGCCGCCAAAGCCCGGGTTGACCGACATCAGCAGGATCATGTCGACCTTGTCCATCACGTATTTGAGCACATCGAGCGGGGTGGCGGGGTTGAACACCAGGCCCGCTTTGCAGCCGTTGTCGCGGATCAGCTGCAGCGAGCGATCGACGTGCTCGCTGGCCTCGGGGTGAAAGGTGATGATGCTGGCGCCGGCCTGGGCGAAATCGGGGATCAGGCGGTCCACCGGCTTGACCATCAGGTGCACGTCGATGGGCGCGGTGACGCCGTGTTTGATCAGTGCCTCGCAGACCAGCGGGCCAATGGTGAGATTGGGCACGTAGTGGTTGTCCATCACGTCGAAATGCACGATATCGGCGCCAGAGGCCAGCACGTTGTCCACCTCTTGGCCGAGGCAGGCGAAGTTGGCGGAGAGTATAGACGGGGCGATCATCGGGGTCTGTTTCATGTGCATGTCTCTTGGTATATCAATGTGTTTTCGGCGGCGCTGCGCACGGCTTGAGCGTGCTCTCAGTGCGCCTTCATGGCCTTTTCCCGGCGCTCCATCATGCGCCAGATAAAGGGGCTGAAGATCAGCTGCATCGCCAGCTCCATTTTACCGCCTGGGGCGACGATTGTATTGGGTCTGGACATATAGGAATCGTGCAGCATGTTCAGCAGGTAGGGAAAATCGATGCCTTTGGGGTCGGAGAAGCGGATCACCAGCAGGCTCTCGTCCGCGGTGGGGATGTCGCGGGCGATAAAGGGGTTGGAGGTGTCCACCGTGGGCACGCGCTGAAAGTTGACGTGGGTGCGCACGAACTGCGGGCAGATAAAATGCACGTAGTCGTGCATGCGCCGCAGGATGGTATCGGTCACGGCCTCGGTGGAGTAGCCCCGCTGGGCGCGGTCGCGGTGCAGCTTCTGGGTCCACTCCAGGTTGATCACCGGTACCACGCCGATCAGCAGATCCGGGTAGGTCGAGACATCCACCTCGCCGTGTTTCACCGCGCCGTGCAGCCCCTCGTAGAACAACAGATCCGTGCCTTCTTCGAGCTGCTCCCAGGGGGTGAATTCCCCGGGGCTCTGGTTGTAGGGCGCTGCCTCCTCGTCGCTGTGCAGGTATTTGCGCACCATTGCCTTGCCGGTGTCCGCGTAGCTGCTGAAGGTGTTTTCCAGTTCGCCAAAGAGGTTGGTCTCGTCGCTGAAATGGCTGAAATGTTTGTTGCCAGCCGTTTCCTGCTCTTTCATCATTTGCCGCATTTCGACGCGGTTGTAGCGGTGGTAGCTGTCGCCTTCGATGACACCTGCGTTGATGTTCTCGCGGTGGAATATCTTCTCGAAGGTGCGCGTCACTGAGGTGGTGCCGGCGCCTGATGAACCGGCGATGCTGATAATCGGGTGCTTGGTGGACATGGGGTCTGGCCTCAGTCTGTGTGGCGGAACAATCCGCGGGTATTGAAGAGCGGGGTTTCTACATATTGCTGCTCTGGCTCGTTGCTGTAGCGTTCGATGCGCTCCACCTCATTGCGCGAGCCGAAGACAAAACCACTGCACTGGTGCGCCTCGCTGGGCGCCACGTCCAGCACCGCTGCCTTGGCCGTGCTGGCGCGTCCGCCGGCCTGCTCGATCAAGAAGGCGATGGGGTTCACTTCGTACAGCAGCCGCAAGTGGCTCGTGGCGTCGTCGTCCTGGTTGTGGCGCGGGCTCATGAACACACCGCCGCGCTGAAATATGCGGTGCGCCTCGGCCACCAAGGAGGCGATCCAGCGCATGTTGAAATTCTTCTCGCGCGGCCCTTCGCTGCCCGCCAGGCATTCTTCTATGTAGCGCTTGATCGGCGCATCCCAAAAGCGGCTGTTGCTGGCATTGATCGCAAATTCACTGCCGTTCTCCGGCACCCGCATGTCGCGCTGGGTCAGCAGGAATTCGCCGATCTCGGTGTTCAGGGTGAAGGCGTGCGTGCCGTTGCCCACCGACAGCACCAGCACCGTGGCCGGGCCGTAGATCACATAACCCGCGGCCACCTGCTCGGCGCCGCACTGCAGGAATTCCTCCGTCGAGAGCGGGCCGGTGGCGCTGTCCTCGCGCCGCAGCACTGAGAAGATACTGCCCACCGAGAGGTTCAGGTCGATGTTGGCGGCGCCGTCCAGCGGCACCACCGCGAGCAGGTAGTCGGCGCTCTGGTCTTCAAAGCTGACCAGGGTCTGATTGTTGTCCGAGATCATGCCGCTCATGTTCACGCCGTTTTGCAGGCAGTGCACAAAGGTCTCGTGCGCGATACTGTCCAGGGTGCGGGGTTTCTCCCCGCGCGCTTTGGCGCTGGCATGACCGCTCAGGGCGCTGCGCGATATCTTGCCCGCCAGCGCCTTGCAGGTGACTGAGATGGCAAGGATGGCGCTGTTGAAAGCCCCCGAGGAGCTGGGGTGGTTGGCCCGCTCTTCGATCAGGTATTGCGTGAGGGTGATGTGGCTTCGCAGCATGGCTGTTCCTTTCCTGGTGAATGGCAGTACCGGATACGTTCAACGTGATTCGCCTAACTTTTCATCGGCTTTTACTCAAAGCCCGTCTTTGTTCTTGTGTCGCCCGTGTGTGTCTCGTGTGTGTTCTCGTTTGTCTGTGGCGCCACGTCGCGCCGCGTTGCTCAGTGCAGCGCTTGCCCGTGCGCGGTCCGCACAGTCCTAGCTTGCGGCCTATTGCACCCGCTAAACCAGTCAGCCAGTTGTGCTATTCCCAATGGGGTGGTCTCGCGGCCGGGCAGGCCCTGTTCTAGATTGGGCAGCAGCAGGTCGGCGGCACTGAAATCAGCGCCACTGAAGTACAAGCTGGGCGTGGCCAGCACCGCCATGCCGGCCGCGCGGGCAGCGGCCACACCCACTTCTGAATCTTCCACCGCCAGTGCCTGGCTGGGGTTGATCTGCATGCGGATCAGCGCCTGTTCATAGACCTCGGGGTCGGGCTTCTTGTTCTCCACCATCTCGCCGCAGACCACGGTGGCGAAGGTCTCGCGCCAGGCGGGGCCAAAATGAAAGCCCATCAGCGCCTGCAGATTGCCCAGGCTGGTGGTGGTGGCGATGCCGAGCGCGATGCCCGCCAGATTGGCCTCGTACACCAGATTGGCCACGCCCGGGCGCAGCGGCGGTGGGCACTTGGCGAATCGCGCGGTGTAGCGCCTGTTCTTCTCTTCGTGAAAGGCGGCGATGGTCCTGTCCGACAGCCGGATGTCGGTGCTGTCAAAGTAGCTGCGCATGCGCTCCTTGCCGCCGGTCACCGTCAGCAGGGCGCCGTACTGCTCGCGCTGCCAGCGCTGCGTCAGCCCCGCGTGCGCAAACACCTCATTAAAGCACTCGCGGTGCAGCTCTTCGGTCTCGGCCAGGGTGCCGTCTACGTCGAAAATCAGCGCCGCCAGTGCGGTGCGCTGAGGTCTGGCCGTTGCCGGGTTGAGAACTTCCATCATGAACAGGCCATTGATTAGCGGGTGTAAATGCAGACTAATGGGGCGCATGGATAAGTTCTAGTCAGAGCTATCGCGGTGATTCATAAGTTTTGCTTATCAAGCGGGGTGACTTGGCTGCTTGCCGCTCGCGGCGGCAAAGAGCTTAGAAGCGCGGCAGATCCCCGCCAATAGCCACAGCTATCGCAACAATAACGCCTCAATTGCCGCTGTTTCAGTGCTGAAAGCGTCAATGAGCGTCGCTTGAGGTGCTATCGACGGAGCAGGTTGTTATCATCGGGTCTTGATGAGTTCCGGAGCTAGAAATGCGCGATACAACGATTGAATCCACAGACCTGTTGCTGGTCATTGATGTGCAAAATGACTTCTGTACAGGTGGGGCACTGGCTGTGCCCGGTGGTGAAGGGGTGGTGCCTGTGATCAACCTCTTGATGGGCCACTTCAAGCACGTTGTTCTCACCCAAGATTGGCACCCTGCGGGCCACAGCTCCTTCGCCAGCAGCCATGAAGACAAGAAGGCTTACAGTGAAGTGGACATGCCCTACGGCCCGCAGACCCTGTGGCCAGATCACTGCGTGCAGGGCACGCCGGGCAGCGAGTTCCACCCGGATCTAAACACCGCCCCCGCCAACGCGATCATCCGCAAGGGCAGCAACACATCCCTGGACAGCTACAGCGCCGTGCTCGAGAGCGATCGCCGCACCGCCACGGGCTTGATGGGCCTGATCCGCGAGCGCGACATCCAGCGGGTGTTCTGCTGCGGCCTGGCCACGGATTTTTGCGTGCGCTTCTCCGCCGAGGACATCGCCGCCGAAGGCATCGAAACCTTCGTCATCGGCGCCGCCTGCAAGGGCATCGATCTCGACGGCTCCATGGAAAAGGCGCTGGTATCCTTCGCCGACAAGGGCATCGCTGTGCTCAGCTAGCGCTCACTCTCTTTGGCGGGCACATCACCGTGCCCGCCCAAAGGGCCGCTCGACTTGTCTCCAGTCAATGAGATCGCTAATTAAGAGACTCTCTCGAGGGATCGAGCATGCTGGCCCTGAAACCCAATTGCGAATGCTGCGACGCCGATCTGCCGGCCGATTCGCCGGACGCGCGCATCTGCAGCCTCGAGTGCACCTATTGCAAGCGCTGCGCGGAGCACCTGCTCGGCTACCGCTGCGCCAGCTGCGGCGATCAGCTGCAAACCCGCCCGGCCCGACAGGGCGCCAATCTAGCATCTCACCCCGCCAGCACAGAGCGGGTCACGCGCCAACACACCTGCACCGACTACCTCATCAGCGATCAACTGCTGCGCACCAACAGCGGCGAGCTGCACGGCACGCTGCTGTTGCCCAGCAAAAAGCCTCGCGCCTGGGCGCTGCTGATCGCCGGCGCCGGCCCCTCCGACCGCAACGGCAACGCCCCGGGCTCCCGCAGCAACTGCCTGCAGTACCTCGCCCTAGCGCTCGCCGCCCAGGGCATCGCCACCCTGCGATACGACAAGCGCGGGGTAGGGGCCAGCGCCGCCGCGGGCAGCAAGGAGGCGCTGCTCACTTTCGAGCACCACATCGAAGACGCCAAAGCCTGGTTCGCCGCCCTGCGCCTGCGCGCCACCGGCCCCGTCGCCATCGTCGGCCACAGCGAGGGCGCCCAGATCGCCGCCCACGTCGCGGAAAAGCTCGCGGTGGCGGGGCTGGTTAACCTTTGCGGCACCAGCCGGCCGCTGGATCAGCTGCTGCTGGAGCAGCTCGAAGAGAAGCTGCCTGCGGATCAGCTGCAGCAGGCCAAGGACATTCTGGCTTACTTGTATGAGCTGAGCGCGACCGAGGCTGAGCGCAGGCCGCGTGGGGTGTTGTTTCACCGTAAGGGGGCGAGGGCCAAGGCACCGGTTGTTCCGCCGGTATTGGCGCCTGTGTTTCGGGCTTCCTTGCACCCGTATTTGGTGTCGCGCATGCGGGAGCGGCCGGATTTGGAGTTGGCGCGGGTGAAGTGTGCTGTGTTGTTGGTGTCTGGTGGGAGTGATCGGCAGATTTCGGAAGGGGACAGTGAGCGGTTGGTGCGGGTTAAGCCTGAGGCGGAGGTGGTGAGGGTTGCGGGGATGAATCATGTTTTGAAGGGGGTTGGTGAGGATTTGGGGGCTGGGGAGTTGAGTTATTTTGATGTTGGGGTTGGGCTGGATGAGGCGGTTGGTGGGTTGATTGGTGGGTTTTTGTTGGGTTTGGGTTAGGTTGTGTACATGTTGTTACTTTCTGGATGCGGTTGAGGTAGGGTGTTGATTCGCGGGGTGATAGTTGCATTTTTTCAAGACCGGAGAGATTGGTTAGGTTAGTTTGTTGCCCTTTCCTCGTAAATCGCTATTAGAAGCCCGAATTTGTTTTCGGATAACAGGAAGGGAAGTTCGTTCATGAGTCAACAGTTATTACAAATTCCGAGTCAATCTGATGCATTAATTATTGGTTGCTTTAAGAAAGTGGCCAAGGAGTTTGGGGTTGATAACATCTCTATTAGTGTTGTTGGCTACCCAGGTATAGGCAGCATCTCATTGGCGGAGGATAATGAGGATATAGAAACCATTCTCGAGGTCGATGCTGCATTAATTGACACCATTACAATTAATGTGAGGGGCATATCAGTTGGCTATCATAGAGGTGGTGCGGTTAATTATAATGGGCAGCAAAAGCTAAAATCACCATACTTTGATGAGCTTGTTTTTCACCAAGGGAATAATATTAAATTAGAAGGAAAAGATAGAATCAGGCTGACAGCTATGTTTTCTAAGGACCTGTCGCCTTACACGCCAGAGAGAGGTTTAGGTGAAACACCTCAGCAAATCCATTTGTCAGCAATGCATAATGCAACGCTTGAACGTTTGGAAAGAGTTAATGAAAACCTGGTAAAATCCTCACATGAATATCGGCATAAGTTGGATGGTGAATATGCTGAAAAAGTTAAAGAATTTGAAAAAAGTATTAATGAGAAGGAAGCGTCCTTAGAGGTAGGTTATCGGAAATGCTGTGATGAACTTGAAGTTGAAAAGAAAGAGTTAGAAGAAAGAAGAAAATACCTTGATGATAAAGACAATACTCACGCCAGAAGAGAAATACGAAAGGATATTTTAAAAGAAATAAAAGTCAGGCAGAAAGAGTTTAAACTCACAACTGGAACCGTTGGTTTAAGAAAACCTATATTTGTTGCAATGATTTTCCTGGTTTCTATTTTCATAGTTGGCGCTGTGTGGACTGGGAATGAGCTCATTGTTAAAAATTTAAGTGGTAATGATCTTATATTCACTTTGTTTAAACAGGCGCTTTTTACTTTCGGTGCAGTTGGGTCGCTTATATTTTTCATACGTTGGATGAATAGATGGTTTGAACAGCATTCCTTGACTGAATTTCACTTAAAGCAATTTGAGCTGGATATGGAGAGGGCTAGTTGGCTCGTTGAAACTAGTCTTGAGTGGAAGGACGCGAAAGGAACTACGATGCCCCCTGAGTTAATGCAGAGCCTATCAACGAATTTATTTAGTGACCGTGAAGAAGTTGAGAATTTGGCTCACCCTGCCGATCAACTTGCTTCTGCGTTGCTGGGAAGCGCGTCAGCAGTCAAGCTTCAAGCTGGTGACTCATTAATCGAGATCGATCCAAAAAAACTAAAAAAACAAGAGAAATAGAGAGGGATTCCCAAGAAGAATGGAATAAATGAAGACGATCAAAAAGAATAGATAAAGACATCCAGTGGGTTTCATGGGTGTCCTTAATTGAAATATTACTATAACTAAAGGGTAAAGATGGAATCGCCTGTAGCTGGTTTGTGGGGGAATGTGATTCAGGTGTTTGAAAATATTGATGGGATATCTCTAAATGCTCATCTAGATGCTGTAGCGTCAGGGAAAGTTTCTGGATCTATTTCTTACTATGTTGGAAGTGAAAAAGTAAAAACACCATTTGTAGATCTTGAGACGAGAGAGATAAATATTCAGGAAACATATTTAGAACACCTTTGGGCGTATATATATTCTGTGTTTGTGATGTATGAAGCAGGTGTTCAAATTCAATTGGATAGTAGTGAGTTTGATGGGAGTTTGATGCTAGATACTCCTTTGTTACATCGTGCAAAGTTGCTTTTTGATTGGTCAATTTCATTAACCTATAAACACTCGAAATGGGATGAGGGGCTGCCAAATCCTAGAAATATAGAGTTTGAGGAGGAAAAGGTTTATATCGAAAAAACTAATGAGATATTCAAATATTCCGTGGCCTACTTATTGTTCCATGAGTTTTCTCATTTGACTCAGGGTCATGACTCGTTTTTCTTGGGAGTTAATGTTAGGGATTTAAATGAGTTGGATGTTGCTGAGCTTGTACAAATTGAAAATGAAGCTGATCAGTTTGCTTTTGATAAACTAATAAGTAGTCAAAGTGATGAGGATGAGGCATGGGTAAAAGGCCTGTCTATTCTGTTCGTTGTCACTTCCGCTTTGTTGTTATCGTTAGCGGCAGGAAGTCCTAAACAGAAGATTCACCCTGACTTAGATCAGAGGGTTCTAAATGTTATTAATAGTTTAAATCTAAATACTGAAGAGTCGAGTTTTTATCTTTGGTACCTGTGTTGTTTCTCAACAAGGTTATACCTGTTAGAACGTAGTATATATGTTCCGTCTGGTAGTTACGATACCGCACAAGATGCATTTCATTCATTATTGGAAATAGTGAATCAAGAAGATAGATCAAGACACCCAATGAATATGAGCACAATAAAAAGAAGAATAAATGAAGACACTCAATGAATTCGATGAGGAATAAATAATAAATGAAGACACTCAATGAATTCGATGAGTGTCCTTAATTGAAGGAAGTTGGGTGGGTAATAAATGAAGACACTCAATGAATTCGATGAGTGTCCTTAATTGAAGGAAGTTGGGTGGATCTATTGCAAGCCATGGTATGGCTCTTGCGATAAAGCGGGGATTTGATAAGGAATTCCGGCGGGTGTATCAGATGTTGTTCGGTGGGCGTGGAGTCTGGTTGAGCGGGGGTAGGGCTGGTCGTTTGAGTTTGGCTCTGCGGGGCTGCTCTGTCAGGTTGTGCTATGTCGGGTGCAGCTTTTGGTGGGCTGGGGTGT
>JAWSVD010000196.1:0-8273 GCA_033852095.1 Granulosicoccaceae bacterium
TCAGGACGGCGGCTATACACTCACGACAAGCAGCGGCACCATCAGCAGCCAGCGCGTGGTGGTTGCCTGCGGCGGTTTGTCTATTCCCAGCATGTCCCCCGATGGCCTGGGTTATCAATTGGCGCATCAGTTTGGTCTCTCCTTGATCCCTCGCACAGCGGGGCTGGTGCCTTTCACTTTCAGCGGCGACATGAAAGCTCTGACCGAGTCCCTCTCGGGCATTGCCCTGCCAGTGCGCGCCGAAGCCGGCGGCCGCAGCTTTGATGAGGCTTTGCTGTTCACGCACCGTGGCCTAAGCGGGCCATCGATGCTGCAAATCTCCAGCTACTGGCAGCTCGGCGAGGAGATAACCATAGACCTGCTGCCCGGCGATGACATGCCAGCGCAGTTGCAAGCTTGCAAACAAGAGGCACCGCGCAGCCTGTTGCGCACAGTGCTGGCCAAACAACTACCGCGCAAGCTGGTGCAAGAGCTGGAGACACGCTGGTGGCCACAGCTGGCGGACAAGCCCCTCGCGGACTGGGGAAATGCCGATCTCGACGCCGTGGCGCAGCGCCTGAATAACTGGCGTTTAAAGCCCAGTGGCACCGAGGGCTACCGCACCGCCGAAGTGACATTGGGCGGCGTGGACACGGACAGTATCTCCTCGAAGACTTTCGAGGCCAAACAACAAGAGGGCTTGTATTTTATCGGCGAGGTGCTGGACGTCAGCGGCCACTTGGGGGGCTATAATTTTCAGTGGGCCTGGGCCTGCGGCCACGCGGCGGGAACCGCCATTGCCGAGAGCGTGCGCGCAAAATAACACTCAGCCGGTGCGCCCCGCACTCCACGACCACAGCAGATAGCCCACACTGCAGCCGATCAAGCCAATGCTCCAGCTCAGCAGCCACCACTGCCGCCCGCGCCAGCTCAACGTCGACAAAACAAAGCCAATCAGCAGCGCAAGCCAGATGGTGTACCACAGCATTTCATCACTGGCTTCCGCCGCCCGCGGCAATTGCTCAGTAAAATCCTCGATCGGCTTACGCATGTTCAGCTACCCGCTGCCGCTCATCCCCCATTAAACCACTTTATGCGGGACACGCAAATCAGCCGCTATCAAAGCTACTCTCCGTGTGTGTGGCAACCCACCCAATAAGGCGGTTCCCCACGAGAGGCAGCCGCACAGCTGGAGCCCACAGCACTGCTAACCTTTGACCCCCGAGGAGATCATCACCGCTTCTGTCACCCGCCGCTGAAAGATCAGGTAGGCCACAACCACCGGCATGGCGGCGAGCAAGGCGACCGACATCAGCCGCGCGTAGGCGACCCCGAAGACATCGGTCACCTGGGTGATGCCCACCGGGATGGTCATCATGTCCTCGGATGTTATCACCAGAAAGGGCCACAGGAAGGAGTTCCAGGTACCGATAAAGGTTACGATGCCCAGGGCCGTCGTGATGCCCCAGTTCAGCGGCAAATAGACTTTGAACAAAATGGTGTACTCCCCGCCCCCGTCCAGCACAACCGCCTCGCGCAGGTCTTTTGGCACCGCGTCGAAAAACTGCTTGTAGACGATGATCACCACCGGAACAATCAACTGCGGCAGAATGATCCCGCCCCAGGTATTGATCAAACCCAGGTCGTTCATCAGCATAAACTGCGTCACCACTAGGGCTTGCGCAGGCACCATGAAACTCGCTAGCACAACCACATAGAGCGCGGTGCGTCCGGGAAATTTGATTTGCGACAGCGCGTAGGCGCAGGTCATGCTGAACAGCAGCACCACCAACGTGACAATCAAAGACGTGCCGATGGAGTTGAAATACCAGGTCAATATTTTGGTATTGAACAAGGCATCGATATAGGCGGAGAAATTAAACTCCCCTGGCAGCAGCCCCGGGTCAGTGACCACGTTCTCCTCGCTGCGCACCGATGTGACAAAAGCCCAGTAGAGCGGGAACACCCAGATGGCAGCGGTTAAAAAGGTGACCGCACCGAGCACCCCGTTTTCAATGCGCTTCATGCTCATCGCCCTCTCCCCAAGCGCAGCAGCTGAAATTGCAACACCGAGACAACGCCTATAAGCAGAAACAACACCGTCGCGATAGCCGATGAATAGCCGCCGTGATTGAGCTGGAAGGCCTCGCGGTACACCTGCATGAGCAGCACGTAGGAGGAGTTAAACGGTCCACCCGAGCTCAAGAGATAGATCTGATCGAAAATCTTGAGCTGTAAAATGAGTTGTAAGGTCAATACAAGCGCCGTCACAGGCCACAACAGCGGCCAGGTGACCCGCCAAAACAGCTGCCTTGATGTCGCCCCATCGAGCGAAGCTGCCTCGTACAGCTCCTTGGATATATTGCGCAGCCCGGCAATAAACAACAGCACATTAAAACCCGTGGTCCACCAGACGGTAATCGCAGCAATAACCGGCATCACCCAATAGGGATTTTTGAAAACAGCCACCGGCTTACCCACAAAATAACTGATCAGCGGTTGCAGCACACCAAACTGGAAATCCAACATCCACTCCCAGATTTGGGTCACCACCGAGACGGGTAAAATATAGGGCACAAAAAACAACACCATCACCAGCGCCTGGGTGCGCCCCTTTAAGCGGTTTATCATCAGCGCAATGCAAAGCGCGACAACGGTCGTGGGCACAACCGTCAACAAAATAAAGTAGCCGTTATTGAACAGCGCCGTCTTGAACAAGCGATCATTGAACAAGCGCAGGTAATTGTCGAAACCCACCCAATCGCCAGCGCCTATCAGCGGCGCATTGGTGAAACTCAGCACCAACATGTTGAGGGTTGGGTATAGAAAGAACACAAGAAAGGTGATGACAAAGGGTGCCACCATCGATAAAGCGATCAGGTTCTTCCTGCGTTTACTTTTGTTACTGGGCATAACAAAGACGACTCCACGACAATTCCAAACAATTCACCGGTGCTGGGCGGTAATGCCCAGCACCGGCAAAGTGGTGTGTTGCTACTGCATCATAGCCTGCAATTCCTGCTTGATTTGCTCCACTGCCTCTTCAGCATTGAAGTAACCGTGCATGGCCGGGGAAATGATGTTAATCGCCGTGTCATAAGTGGGCGATGCCACACCCGTGATGGTGGTCTGGGGATCAAAAGCCGATGTCTTTGCCAAGGAGGCATAACTTGCATTGGGCTCCATGGCACCGTACTCAGCGCTCTCAGCCACTGGCTTATAGGCGGGAATATGCCCGGCATCTGCCCAGGCCAGCGCATGCTTTTCCATCCAGCCGATGACGTTCATCACAGCCGTGCGCTTTTCGCCGCTGATGGTCTTGTCGCCTTGATTGGCTATGGCAAAGGCGTGCGAATCAGACCAGGTGGCGGGAGATCCCATGAACGGTGGGATCTCAGCGGCGGACCATTCAAAACCCAGGGAGTTGCTGGCGGCGAGATCATTGAAGGTGGGCACTTCCCACACACCGTTGATCTGAAAGGCCGATTTACCCGAACTGAAGAGCGCCACGGAAGCCGCGTAGTCAGCCTGCTCTGGCCCCCATCCCTCTGTCTGCCAGCGTGTCATTGTCTCAATGGCTTTCACCGCTTTGGCGGCGTTGTCACCCGGCAAGACCTCGTTGTCGACAATGAACTGCCCGCCCTGCTGAGAGAGCAAAGTGTAGAACACGCGCCACACACCGCCCGCACCGCCTGTTTGGTAGGTCAGTGGCGTCTCAACGCCCTCGCTTTTTAACCAGGCCAGTGCCTCTTCAAATTTCTCCAGCGTGTCCATGCCCGTGAGCTTGCCGTCGGCGTCCAGGTAGGGAGATCCCGTGAGCAGGTCTTTGTTGTAATACAATACAACTGCGTGAATATCGAAAGGGACGGCGAATAACTTTCCGTCCGTTGTGGCAGCCGCGATACTGCTGTCAAAGAAATCAGCTTGCGCTAAGCCGGCGTCCTTCATGTCGGCGTCAGTGATTTCGCTGAGAACCCCCTCCTCCAGTGCCAAGGGCGCGCGGGAAAGGTGATAGGTCATGATGTCTGGCCCTGCACCGACGGCTGCCGCGGTGCGTACCTTGGTATAAAACGGCACCCCCCACTCCAGCGTCGTTCCCGTGATCTGAATCTCAGGGTGCTCGGCGTTGAATTCGCTGATCAGGGCTTTCATTCGAACCCCGTCGCCGCCACCCAGGAAGTCCCACCAGATGACCTCCTGTGCCGCCACAGCGGGCAATGTCAGTGCAGCCAAAGCGGCACCTACAACAAGTCGATTAGCTCGTTTAATCATGTTAATTCTCCGAAAACGTTTAGCTATAATGAAACGGTTGCGGCGCTCAATCCATGTTTTGGACATCACGTCACTACCGAATTCGAATACCCTGCTCGTCAAAAACAAGGACTCGTTTGGGGTCAGCTCTAAGGCCAATTTTCTTGCCGTCGAGCTTCTCTCTAGAATCCCGACGTTCCACGACAATCTCTGTCTCATCTGCGCTTCTTGTGTACAAATAGGATGTCCCGCCCAGCTCTTCTGAGACTTCCACCTGCACTTCAAAACCGCCCTCATCTGCCAGGCTAAAATGCTCGGGCCTGATGCCGATCACCAACGCTGTGCCGGGTTCTAGCGCCTGTTGTAGCTCCGCCTGAAACACGGACTGAATATTCCCTCGCAAGGCAAATGACACCAGCGATCCCTCTGATTCGGTCACGTGCACGGGGATGAAATTCATCGCGGGGGAGCCCATGAAACCCGCGACAAATCGATTGCAGGGGTTGTCATACAGTTCGAGTGGCGCACCCGCCTGCTGTACATAACCGTCTCGCAGCACGAATATCTTGTCGGCTAATGTCATCGCTTCAACTTGATCGTGCGTGACATAGATCATGGTGGCGCCGAGCTTTCGATGCAGCCGGGTCAGTTCCAGGCGCATCTGCACACGCAGCTCCGCGTCCAGATTGGACAGGGGCTCATCGAAGAGAAATACCTTTGGCTGGCGCACAATGGCGCGCCCAATGGCGACGCGCTGTCGCTGGCCACCGGAGAGATTGGCGGGCTTTTTTTGCAAATGCTCGCTCAGCTGCAATATTTGCGCAGCTTCACTCACCTTTTTCTCCACCTCGGCCTTGGGGGCTCTGGCCAAGCGCAAGCTGAACGCCATGTTCTCGTACACCGACAAGTGCGGGTAGAGGGCATAACTTTGGAACACCATCGCCACCCCCCGCTCCGAGGGCTCCACGTCGGTCACGTCGTCCCCGTCGATGTGCACGCTGCCGGCACTGCACTCCTCAAGGCCGGCGATCGTTCTCAACAGCGTTGATTTACCACAACCCGAAGGGCCAATGAACACAGCGAACTCTCCCTCCGCGATATCCATGGACACATCGTGGATCACATCAATAGAGCCGTAGCTTTTGCGCACCTTGTTGAGTGTTACCGACATGCTGTATACCTAGCTAAGCTGAAGACGAATCAAGTGATACGACAAGGGCGCGGCAGTCCCCTTGAGCATACTGTCCTCCACGCCTATACCATGTCCACTGGACGGTACCACCCGATTCGGGTTCTCCGCATTGTTGCCCTCTTCCAGCGCATAACCCTCCATGCTGAGGTGCTCCAGCAAGCGCGCTTTGCCAAAACCGAACAATGAGACATTCAAGTTCGCCGTCTGCAGCAGGTGCCTGTTCAATATGAACAGATTCAGGCAATTGTTTTGTTCATCGTGCACGGCCGCCACATCCAGGTAATTGACATCATCGGCCACCGAGCAATCATAGGTCGGGCCATCGACCTGCACCTGCAGCGCCTTACCGCGGCCGTAGAGCGATGCAAATTGGTAGGGGTAATAGATGGTCTGCCGCCAGGCCGGGCCATTCTTTTCAGCGCGGATGGGCGCGATGACATTGACCAACTGCGCGATGCAGGCGATGCGCACCCGCGCAGATTGCCGTATGAATTCGTTCATCAACCCGGCGGTAAACAAGGCATCCTCGAAGTTATAGGTCTCTTCTAAAAGCGCTGGTGCTTCGGGCCAATCCCACTCATTGATGCGCTTCGCGTCGTCTTCGCGCTCGTGGTACCACACGTTCCATTCATCAAAGCAGATAGCCACTTTGTTTTTGGCGCGTTTCTTTGCCTGGACATAATCGATCACACCGCCGATGGTTTCGATGTAACGACCCGTCTCCTCGATTTTTCCGAAGAAATTCAGCGTGTCTTTGCTGTTGTTACCAAAATATTTATGCAGTGAAATGTAGTCGACGTTTTCATAACACTCTTCGAGCACCTCGCGCTCCCATTCAGGATAGGTCGCCATCTTGTCGTTGGAACTGCCGCAGACAACTGTCTCTATAGTAGAGTCGAAGCCTTTAAAAGCCTTGGCCGTTTCATTGGCGAGGCGGCCGTACTCTGTCGCCACCTTGTGGCCGATCTGCCAGGGGCCGTCCATCTCATTGCCCAGGCACCACATGCTCACCCCATAGGGGGATTCAACGCCGTGTGATTTGCGCAGATCACTCCACTCGGTACCACCGGGGAAGTTCACGTACTCCAAGAAGTTTCGGCTGTCCTCCAGCCCGCGCGAGCCCAGATTGACGGCTAACATCATTTCGATATTGGCAAGTTCGGCCCACTGCGCAAACTCGTTAATACCGATTTGATTGCTCTCCTTGGAGCGCCAAGCCAAATCGAGCCGCACTGGCCGTTGATCGCGTGGGCCGATGCCATCCTCCCAGTTGTAGGCAGAGACAAAGTTTCCGCCCGGGTAGCGGATGGCGGGAATTTTCAGGTCTTTGACAAATTCCAGTACGTCTTTTCGGAAACCGTTCTTATCGGCGTTGGGATGGCCAGGCTCATAGATGCCACCGTAAATTGCACGCCCCATGTGCTCGATGAAGGCGGAGTACAGGCGGTTATCGATATCACTGATGATAAAATCGCGGTGAATAGAAACACGCCCAAGGTAAGTAGCACTCATATTCTATATCCAGTTATTCGGTATGAACCCAGTATATAGATATAATTAGATAAACGGACGACGTTGTCAAGGCGGGTTCAAATATTCAACGGCGCTATTAATGCGCAATAAATCGCTAATGTGCGGCACTTGCAAAACACCCAATAAAAAACAGCAAGCCCGAGTCACTTTGTTTTCAGCACAAGGCTGCAAACACTAAACATCTGAATGTAAATTCAGGGACTGCTTGTTGAAATTCCCGCATCAATCACCGTCGCCGCATCAATCAAAATACAATTGATAAGCCCTGCGCCATCATTCGCGCCGCTTGCAACTTATGCCTCAGCCGTGTGCAACCTGAGCAGCAAGTCCTGGTCATAATTGCCAAAACCGCGGCCAAATATATTCAATCCGCCCGGGTGTGTGGCGCTCGCCTTCACTTCAAACTTAACCCTGATCGATTTGTGCTGCTGCAATTGAAGCTGATCAAGGGTGACGTCTGAGACTTTTTCACCGTCCACAAAGGAGCCTTCGGCGGACACCTGCCAGCTTTTCAACAGCCCATATTGTGAACCCTTTAGCTTCCACCAGTTGGGGGTGTAGACGCCGCGCTTGTCACCAAAATCCCCCGGCGAGACCCAGGAACCAACCTCTACATCATTGATATACATGGTGATATCCGATGGCCAATCGGCGTGTGTGCCCGGCACCTCGGAGCTGATTTCCATCGCGCATTCAAGCTGTTCAACGGCGCGACCCTTGAGCCGGGCGTTGTTGGGGAACTGGTATTCGACGAACCCGCTGGTGAACCACAGCAGCGCTGCTTTCATCCGACCGGGGTCTAAAAAGGTATCGGGCACATCCAAGTAGCCGATGATGCCATCGACAGAACACAGCCCACAGGGACCGGTGACAGAGCAATTGGAATACAGGCCCAGGGGCATGGACACTTCGATGATGTTGCTGTCGACGACCCGTGTATTCTTGTGGAAAGTCACAATCAATTCGTCGTACACAGCGAAGCACAATTTCTGGCTGCCTTTGCGGGCTTTCTGAGCCTCCGTCGCGAGCAGACCCGCCTCTTCCAACAATTGAACATTGGCGGAGACAGACGACTGCGGCAGCTGCAAACTCGCTGCAATGTCATTCACATTCAGCGGCCCTTTGTCCGCCAAAAGTTTTAAAATCTTGATCCGCACCGGAGATGCAGCGCTCTTCAGCACCTTAAAATCTTTCTCGGCGTCGATGATCAAATGTTTGTTTTTCGACTTTGGCGGCATGTGAATGTCTGTACTTGAATATCCGATTATTCGATATTATAGCCACACTCTGCGCCGCTTCGGTTGAATTTGTCATTTTC
>JAWSVD010000197.1:0-24591 GCA_033852095.1 Granulosicoccaceae bacterium
ACCTCCTGCAGCGTTTTGACGCCGAGCTTGAAGCCGTGCAATACAGCGAACAGGTGCTGATCGATATTCGTATAGAGGCTGCGCTGCTGGATCAGTTTTCAAGCGATCTGCGGGATGCCTGCGCGGGTGGCAGTGAGCAGTTGAAAGTGCCGTAGTTTGTATTTAATCCAATGGCCCGGCGACTGAAAAGCGCAACCGGTCTTAAACGATGGCTTCGTTTAGTACAGTGTTTTTCAAGTTCACAGGTCAAATTCGATAATGCACGTTCTTCAGCCCAATCTTGAATGCTCACTATGTCTTCATTAGAGAAACGCGATAAGAGATCGAAAAGTACATCTGCTTCATCTTTTGTAAGCTTGAATTCAACCGTATCCATAAATCTCTCTAGCAAAATAACGCCAAGTGAAGGGGGATTTTGCGGCGAAGCCCCGCTTTAAATTGCCCTGCTTGCGCGTATTGTGATGCGCCGCTACAATAGGTACGGCATTCAGTACATGTACAGAGAAAAGACCATGCGAAGCATAAGCTACACTGCCGCCCGGAGCAATCTTGCCAAAACAATGGAGCAAGTGTGTGACGACCATGCCCCGATAGCAATTACCCGCAAGGGCGAGGGAGCTGTGGTTATGATCTCGATGGACGACTACCAGGCCCTAGAAGAAACCGCCTATTTGCTGCGCAGCCCGAAAAATACGCGGCGACTGATAGAGTCGATAGCTGAGCTTGAGGACGGCAAAGGGCGTGAGAAGGAACTGCTTGAGTGAAACTGATTTGCGCGGAGAAGGCATGGGACGATTACCTTTATTGGCAAAAGACCGATAAGAAGTTGCTTAAGCGCATTAACATGCTTATCAAGAATATCCAGACAGAGCCCTTCGAGGGAATTGGAAAACCTGAGCCGCTGAAACATGCCCTCTCAGGGTATTGGTCACGGAGGATTAACGACGAACATCGTATTGTCTATAAAATCCAACAAGACTGCCTTCTTATTGCCCAGCTAAGGTATCACTACTGACCTGGGCGCATAATGGCTCACTCAGCAGCGGAATCGGTCGTCTGATGAAGTGCCTTGTTTGATGTCAATTTTTACTAAGGTCTTCTAACAACAGCCAGCACCAGAAAATCGGTGTGATATTCAATTTCCAATGAGCCCGACGCTCTCAAACAGGCTAATCAGCCCGCTCATTCCCCCGCTTAAAGTTCCCTGTCACTCGCGCCATCTCCTGCTGCTGCGCGGCTTCACTGAGCCTTTCAACCCTTATTAGAAAACGACTGGCTGCGGTGCCCGACAACAACCCAGCGCGGCCGCCGCGCCAGCGTATCTCCACACGCGACTTGCCATGGCAATGGAAGCTGAACGGCTCGTCTTGCAGGCCGCCACGGCCTGGGGATTTCGCTGACAAGGCTCTCTCCGTGAAATGGTCCCAAATACAACCGGTCATTGGCCGCTATGAAAAAGGCCGCTAAGAACTTTTGAGGGCATTCTACACTCTGAGATACTGTTGAGCTCAATACAGCTCTGCAATGCAAGCGCCTAAACGGAAGCCAAATAACCCTTGAACGATTCCACCCCACCCGAGCACAACCACCACAAGCGCACCGGCCTGGTGTTTTATATCTTGATGTGGCTGATGCTGTTTGGCTTTGCCGTGTACTTTTTCGATCGTCTGATCGGCATCCGCTACAATCCCAATGCGGCGCCACAGAGTCAGCTGGTGGGCGAGCAGCATGAGGTGGTGCTGCGACAGAGCCGCAACGGACACTTTGTGGCGACAGGCCAAGTGAACGGCGAGGACGTGGTGTTTTTGCTCGATACAGGCGCTACCGACGTGGTGCTCGGCGAGCGCACGGCGACGGCCGCTGGGCTGGCGCGCGGCGCGCCGAGCTGGGCGATGACAGCCAATGGCCGCATCCGTGTTTATGATACGCGCATCAGCACACTGTCTCTCGGCGGCATTGAGCTGCGCAACGTGCGGGCCAGCATCAACCCGCACATGGACGACGACGTCGCCTTGCTGGGCATGAGCTTCTTGGGCCAGCTCGAGTGGACACAGAAAGGCGACACACTCACCCTGCGCCACTGATATCAGCGGGCGGTCAGGGGGATATTTGGCGGGCCTTGTTGCGCCAGATACTGAAAATGCCGGAGGCAATGATCAAGCTCGCGCCCACCACGATCTGTGTGTCCAGCGTCTCCGCAAAAAACCACAAGCCAATCAGCGAGGCAAACACCAGATGGAAATAGGCGAAGGGCTGCACCGTGGTCGCCTCTGCCACTTCCAGTGCCTTGATCATCAGGAAATGCCCCAACACCCCGGTGACGCACAGCGCTGCCATCCAGCCCGTGTCTGCCGCTGCCATCGGCACCCAATAAAACGGCACCACGAGCGTGATCGCAACAGCACCGACTAGACCAGTCCAAAAAAAGCTGGTCTCAGCCCTGTCGCGCTGCGCCACGTAACGGGTCAGCAAGCTGTAAATGGCAAACAGCGCGGCTGATGCGAGAGGAATGAGCGCGTTGACGCTGAAGACATCACTGCCCGGCCGCAGCACAATAACCACTCCTACAAAACCAATAAAGACCGCGAGCCAGCGCCGCCAGCCCACCCGCTCACCAAGCACGGGCCCCGAGAGCGCCACCACCAACAAGGGGTAACAGCTGAACACAGCGTGGCTTTCGATCAGCCCCAGCTGGGTGAAGGCGACCACTAGCACACAGATCTCCGCCACCAACAGCACCCCGCGCAGCACCTGCAAAAGCGGCTGCTTGGTGGAGGCGATTTGGCGTAGTCCACCCGCCTGGTAGCTGCCCCAGATCATCACAAACAGGGCGAAAAACCAAAAACGAATGGCGACCACGGTGATCACGTTGTAGCGCTCCGCCAGCTCTCGGGACAATCCATCTTGGATGGCAAAAACAAAAGTCGTGGCCAGCATCAAGATGATGCCGAGCCGTGGATTCTCTTTCATGCAGTGTGTCTCTAACGATGGTCGCGGACGAATGACACAGACGATCCGCACGGGGGCAGCTGCCTGGGCAGACTGGCAAAGGGATAATGGCAGCCTAGGCACCGACAGCGCAACAGCAATTCCCCACACCGGGCTCCACGCCACAGACCTGCTGCACAAGCCAGTGATCAGCTGTTGAGGAATTGCTCGAACGCGGGCAAGCAGCTGATGTCCGCAATCACCACGTAGACCCCCTCTTGCAAGGTCTCCACCTCGATCTGAACCTGAGGTTCAGCCACCGCATTGCTGCAACCGATCTGCTCACCTGCGCACAGGGTCAGCCCGTCCAAGGGATAGCTCAATCCGCTTGAACGCACAAACCGCGTCGGGGTGATCGGAAAAACCGACAGCCTGGCACTCAACGGCAGTTCGAGACTGATATCGCCGCGGCAGACAAAACTCACGTCCGTGTCCGACAAAAGCAATACCCGGCGTGAATCCACGTAGCGCGCCAATGAATGCAACACCGCCAGACTGTGGTCCAAGCGTTGCCCACTGAAACCCATCGCCCAATACCAGGGCGCTTTGACCGTGTAGAGGCATTTTTCAAAATCCGTGCTCTCTTGTTCTTCACAATGCACAAGCTGCGATTGTCGGCGCCAATTTTCAACGTGCATAAGGGAGTCCAGATCACCGACAATTGCATCAGGCACTAGGCCGCTGCCGAGCAGATGATTGGCTCCACCGTCCGCGGCAATCAACAGCTCGCTGCGTTCGCGCACTGCGTGAAAGGCATTGAGATCCAGCGTGGAGCCACCCAATAAGAGCACCGGCCCATCCGCGTGTATTTTAAGGCGTGTGTCGTTCATAGCTGACTTCTCAGGGTCTATCGGCTGCCAACAAAAGCAGCATGACAGGTGTGTGATTGGGTTTAGCAACAGCGGTCTATCCGCAACTGGAACCTAGGCAATGCAAGCCCTTCGACACCCGGAAATGTCATGCGCGGACCAACGGATAATTGTCAGTGTTATAGCAACTGCGGAACCAATGGTCTTGAATTTCCGCTCAAACGGCCAAAAACACCCATCTCATTATTGCGCGCCTAGCCGATATGGATCATATACTAACCCACCTCGTGTGAAGCTTCATGTCCGCAGTCATACCAGAAAAAGACCAAAACAGTGCTGCGGACACAGTGCCGCGTATCGCTCAATTTGAACTGGACAGCGTGCTGCTTAAACCGTGGTTGCAATGGCAATGTCAGATGGTCTCGGGCGTCATCCGCGCCGCAATCTACAATGTCGACCAGGTGCAACTCAGCGCCGCCCGCGCGATCTGGCCCGCAACAGGCCCCGCCGAAGCTCAGCTTGTCGCCGCGGCAACTCAGGCGCTGAAACAACAAAAGGCCTGCTGCTTTTCAAAGATCGCCTACGGACCCAGCAGCAAACGCTTGTGCGACATGGTGGCCTGCCCCGTGCACAGGCGCGGTCAGCTTATCGCCGTTGTTGTTTTCTCTCTCTCAGTGCGATCGCCCTCGCAGCAACAAGCCGTGATACAGCTGATCGGCTGGGGCGGCGTTTGGCTCGACACACTCAACGCCCTGCCGTCTCAAGGGGCCAGCAAACGGCATGAATTCATAACAGCCTTGAATCGATCGGTAGCGCAGCAAGACAGCCTGCTCGCCGCGGCCATTGAAACCGTCAACAAGCTGGCCAGAAGCACCGCCTGCGAACGCGTGAGCATCGGTTTAAGCCATAATCTGCGGGTGCGGGTCACGGCAATTTCGAACACCCAGCGCTTCGATGCGAACAGCGAATCCGTGCGAAAGATTGAAGCGGCGATGGACGAATGCGCGGACCAACAATGCCCGGTACAAAGCGGCCCTAAGAAGATGGACAATGGGGTGATCAAACACGGGGAGACAGGTTCCGAGCAGAAAGGGCTAATGAACAAGGCACAGCGCGAGCTCGGCCCAGGACCCACGCTCTCGGTACCGCTGCTAAGTACCAATGCCAACAAATCACTCGGCGTCATCGTCTTCGAACACCGCAGCGGTCAGTCATTCGACCAGAACACCGTGGCCCTGCTGCTTGCCGCGGCAGAGACATTGTCCATCACGCTGGCGCACAAGCAGGCAATCGACACACCTATAAGCCGCCAAATTTCCTTGAAATTAGCAATGTTTAGCGCACTGCTGCTCGGCCCCCGATGCCTTGTCGCAAAGACGCTGACGCTACTGCTCTTGGCTCTGTGTGTGCTCAGCGCGTACATCAGCACGGAATACAGCATCAGCGCAGAGTCCAAAGTGCAGGGTTCGATACAGCAGGCGGTGGTCGCCAGCTCGGACAGCTTCATTGAAGCGGCCTATGTCAGGGCGGGCGACACCGTAGAACAAGGGCAGCTGATGGCGCAACTCGACACACGGTCGCTTGTGCTGAAACAGAAAAAGCTGGCAGCAGAGATCGACAATTTAACGCAGGACTACAACGACGCACTGGCGAACAACCACAAAAGCAAAATCGCCATCACGCGCGCCAAGCTCAAACAGCTTGAAGCCGAAAACATGCTGCTCAACAATGAACAAGCTCGAGCCCTGATCCGCGCCCCCTTTGACGGCGTGGTCACCAGCGGTGATCTCAGTCAGGCGGTCGGCTCCCCTGTGGCCCTGGGCCAGCGCTTATTCCAAGTCTCGCCACTCTTAAACTACCGCGTCTCCATTGAGATCAAAGAGCGGGACATCGCCAAACTAAAAATTGGGCAACAGGGCTACTTGGTTGCAGAGGCTTTCCCTGATCAACAGTTCGAGCTCAGAGTCGACGGCATTAACCCGCTGGCAGATTCAAACAAAAACGGCAGCTTTTACACCGTAAAAGCGACCCTGGATGAAACATCAAAACAGCTCTTACCCGGCATGCAGGGTTACGCCAAAATACGAACCGGAGAACAGACCCTGCTCTGGATTTGGACACACCGTTTAGTGCAGAGCCTGCGACTGAGCGCGTGGAAACTGGGCCTGTGAGCAGCGCAGCGCAAGGCGACTGGGCGAGTGTCGCCGCCACAAAACCACAGCTTGCACAGCAGCTCAGCCTGACCTACCAAAACTTTCGCTGCAGCCGCTGGTATGTGCTACGAAATGACAGCACAGGCGAGCTCTGTCGCTTCAATAAAACAGCTTTTGGCTTCATAAAACAATTGGACGGTAAGACGCCTCTAAGCGGAATTCTCCAGGCGCAAAATGCAGACGGGCAATATTCGATCAGCGCCGAAGAAGCGCTCGAAATAATAGACAAACTGCGGGACTCAGGTTTTCTGCACAGCGACGATTCCATCAGCGCTGCGATGGCGGCCGAACAACAACGCAGCAGAATTCACCATCAGCGCTTCGGGAAATTCAAGAACCCACTGGGCATAAAAATCCCACTGGCCAGGCCCAACAGCCTGCTAAATACCCTGAGTCCCTGGAGCAAAGCCCTTTTCTCCACACCTGCTCTGTTGCTGTATGGCTTCGCGCTGGCAATCGCCACGCTGATCGCCACGGTCAATGCGGCGGAAATCGCAGCGACGCTGGACGACAATTACCTCAGACCCAGCAACCTCGCCTGGATGCTGCTGTCTTTTTTTCTGATAAAAATCGTGCACGAATTTTCACACGCCATTTTTGTGAAAAACTGGGGCGCAGAAGTCGGCGAGTGCGGGATTGCATTTCTGCTGTTCACGCCGCTGCCCTATGTCGATGCATCTGCGGCCTGGCAATTCAAGGAAAAGAGAAAACGAATTTTGAGCAGCGCTGCGGGCATACTCGCCGAGCTGCTTATCGCCGCCTGTTGCGTCATCGTGTGGTACTGCGTCGATTCGCACAACGTCCAGGCAATAGCACTGAACACAGCGCTTGTCGCCAGTGTGTCGACACTGGTGTTCAACGCGAACCCACTGTTGAAATTTGACGGCTATTACATGTTGCAGGATCTGATTGAAATCCCCAATCTGCACAGCAGATCAAAAGCACACTGCCTCTACCTGATGAAAAAACACCTACTCGGTGATCACTCGCAGCGCTCGGCCGCCTTCGAGGTCAGCGAGATCCCATGGCTAATCAGTTATGGGCTTTTGTCTTTTATCTACCGTGTGTTTATTCTGTTCGTCATCATCTTCTATTTGAGCAAGAGCTTTTTGATTGCCGGGCTGCTTCTCGCGGTGTACACGGCTTACCAGCAGCTTCTCAAGCCCCTGCATCACGCTGCACGCTACTTGCTGAGGCAAGGCCTACAAGATCAACTGAGCTTGCGGCGGTCAGCCTGCTCGCTGTCCCTGTTGCTGCTCGCAATCGCGGCGTTTGTCCTCGCACCAGTGCCGAACTACAGTCATTCCAGCGGGATTGTCTGGCTCGATAGCCAAACGCAGATCTACAGCAGCAGCGATGCTTTTGTTGCCGTATCCCACGTCAAATCTGGGCATTCAGTGGTCAAAGGCGAAGCACTCATCACACTTGAATCACCTGATCTGCTCGCAAACGTCGCGAGACTGGAGGCACGCGTTGATGAATTGCGCTTGATCAGGGCAGAACAGTACATTTCCCTTGGCGGCAAGAGCGACACCATCGCTCAATCTATCCGTGCCCTTGAAAGCGAACTGCTGCAGTTGTACACCGACCGAGACAACTTGACGCTGAGCGCCAAGACATCTGGCATCTATATGAGTCCGCGGCGAGAGCACATGGTCGGCTCGTTTGTCAGCCGCGGTGAATTCCTCGCCTATGTGTTTTCAAGCGATCACCTGATCGTGCAAACCGTGATACCGCAGCAGAAAATCGGACTCACACAGAGCCAGGTGAAGCACGTGGAAGTTCGCCTCGAGAATGACCTGGGCAAGGTCCTGCTCGCGTCGATCAAGCGCATGCAACCTGGCGGAAAAAACGGACTGCCGAACAAAGCACTGGGCACCTTGGGCGGTGGTTCGATCCCGGTCAATCCCCATGCCGCGGAGGCCACTGAAACAGAGCAAGCATTTTTCCAAGTCGACCTGGCACTCACAGATGCTCAGCACATAGAACACTTGGGTGGTCTGGTGCATGTACGGATCACGCATGACAGCGCCCCGCTGCTGGGGCAGGCCTTGCAAAAAATGAAACACGTGTTTTTGCAGGCAATCAATGCGGTGTAACAAAACATTCGTGTGCCTACAGTCTCTAAAGCAATGCGACTAGCCCGCGATAAACTCTTTAATTACCCCAAGCACAACATTAACAGGTGAACCCGTGAACTGCAGGTTGTTAGTCCTCTCAGCGATTTGTCTTAGCGCTCTGGCCGGGAATTCCCGCGCGGCCGACAGCGTGTTTGCGCCTGATGCCGGGCCCTTGGATTGCGTTATACACCCCAGCGAGATTGTCGACATCGGCTCCCCCGTGTCCGGGATCATAGAGACCTTGCCATATACGCGCAGCGACAGGGTTGCAAAAGGTGCTCTGCTGCTGCAGCTGCACGCGGGATTGGAGCAGGCCGACTTCAGCCTCGCCGACCGCCGCGCAAGCACAGAGACCTCCGTGAAGCTGCGAAAGGCTGCGCTGAGTCTTGCCTATAAGACGCGTGATCGCAGCCTACAACTGCAGCGCAATTCCTTGGTGAGTGGTCAGGAGATAGATCAACTGGACACGGACATTCGGGTGGCTGAACTGCAGCTCGAGCTGGAGCAAAACAACCGGGAGCTGGCAAGACTGAACAGAGTGAGAGCCCTCGAGCTGCTGGGCCGGAAATCCATCAACAGCCCCATCGACGGGGTTGTCATGGAGATATTCAAGGCCGTCGGAGAACGCATTGACGACGAGCCCATCATGCGCATCGCCCAGCTCGACCCACTGTTCATCGACGTTGTGGTACCGGTGGAGCAATTGTCGTCCATTAAACTTGGCATGCAAGCAACCGTATCTCCTCGGCACAACACAAGCCAGCACACAGCGACCGTGCAGAAAATAGACAAGGTCATGGACGCCGCAAGCGGGACCTTCGGCGTGCAACTGCTGTTGCCCAATCCAGCGCAGCAGATCACCGCTGGCGTCCTGTGCCACTTGTTATTTACTGCCGACAGCTAGGGCACAGATCAAGCCCAACCCCTAGCCTGCCTGCTTGGCTATTAAAGCCGCTGCCAATATTTCTATGAATAGCTGCCCTAGACAGACCCT
This sequence comes from Granulosicoccaceae bacterium, assembly GCA_033852095.1. GTDB lineage: Bacteria > Pseudomonadota > Gammaproteobacteria > CALCKW01 > CALCKW01 > CALCKW01. The sequence goes on from JAWSVD010000197.1 coordinate 9,125, forward strand.
TATGCGAAAATCACTGTGTTCACCCACCACCAAAATAGGCTTCAGCATTGCCATGCTGACGGCCTCACTGTTGTTGCTGGCTGATTTTCTGGGTTTTTATCCCGACGCAGAAAAAGCGGAGATTGAGCACCGAAAATCCATCGCGGAATCCCTCGCAGTGCAACTCTCCACAGCACTGAGCAACCAGGAGTTGCGGGGCATAGAATCGACCCTGCTCTCCGTTGTCGAGCGAAACTCAGCGGTGCTCTCTGCCGCGCTCAGGCAAGCCGACGGCAAGCTTTTGTTTGCCTCCAATCAACACCGTGCGCAGTGGAAAAACCACGACAACACCAACTCCACTACGTCGCACATACAGGTTTCTATCTTTGACAACAGCAGCCGCTGGGGAAACATAGAGCTCAGTTTCGAGCCCATCGGCGGCAGTTTTTTCAGCCTGACACAGCGGGGTTCGGTGTTCAGCTTGGTTCTGTTTGTCACCAGCTTTGGTTTTCTCGGCTACACCCTACTACTGAGAAAAGTGCTGCACGAATTGAACACCGCTGACGTCTTTCCGGAGCGGGTAAGCAATGCGCTGGATTCTCTCACGGAGGGCATCTTACTGCTGGACAAGAACGGCACCATCATTTTTGCCAACGCGGCGTTCTCAGAACTTCTGGGCACGACTAAGGCCAGCATCAGCGGGCTTGCTGTCGATAAGCTCGATTGGAAAGTTGCTGCAAGCGGAGCCCACAAAACAGATCTGCTGTGGCAGCAGGGCCTGCAGCAACCCACCAGTTTCAAACAACAGCCCGTCACCCTGATAGACAAACAAGGCGAGCAGCATGCGCTGACAGCGAACTCGACCACATTGCAAAGTGCCGACGGTGTGTTGCAGGGAGCGTTGATGACCTTTGACGACATTTCGGCGATAGAGCATAAGAATCACCAATTGGAGCAGGCATTGCACAAGCTGCACATCGTGCAGCAGGAAGTCACTGCGCAGAACAAAAAGCTGCTGGTTCTCGCCACCCGGGATCCGCTGACCAATGCACTCAACCGCCGGGCACTGCTGACCCAGCTGGACAGCCTCATCGCGGAATGCAGCCGCGAAGGCGCCCCGCTCTGTTTTGTCATGATCGACATAGATCATTTCAAGTCCGTCAATGACAACCACGGACACGCGGTCGGTGACAAGGTGATTCAAAGCCTGGTGCACTCCTTGGCCCTGCACACCCGTGCCGAGGATCTACTGGCGAGGTTGGGTGGCGAAGAGTTCTGCGTGGTGTTGCCCAATACTGACGTGCAGCGCGGCAGCGAAATCGCCGAAGGCATGCGCGAGACCGTAGAGAACAGCATGCCCAGTGAGGCACACCCGCAACTGCGTATCTCGGCGAGTTTTGGCGTCTCGGCACTGTCGCCCGACAGCGCCCAAGCAGACGCACTGATGGACGCCGCCGACACAGCGCTGTATCAAGCAAAAACCGCCGGCCGCAACCGAGTCGTGCTGACATCAAAGCCCAACGCAGCGCGGGACTCAGCCAAGGCAGTGGGCACAACTGCTGGGCAGACAGCCGCTCGGCTCTCAAGTCCCGCCGCTGATCCGGTGCAGCCCCCGCGAGCAGAGCAGGCTCAAGCGCACGAACAGCAGTTCTTCAGTGACGCGATCCTGCATGACAGCATTGAGCAGGCCATCGCGCGCTGCCGTGGTGACAATCATTTCGCCGCCGTCTTTTCAATCGACATCGAATGGCTGCAGCGCGTGCACGACACGCTCGGCGCCGAGAGCGGCCAACGCATGACACGCGAAATCTGCCAGCGACTGAAAACCGCTATCAGATCAACGGATACCATCAGCCTGCGATCAAGCGAGGCCGCTACATTGAAGCTCTCCTTGATCGGTCACCGCGAGCTGGTGTTGCTCTTGCCCGATCTCAGTAATCTGTCCGGCATTGAAAACATCAGCCAGCGCATCACCCACTCACTGCAACAGCCCATCACCCTGGATGACCACGAGATCAACTGCGACGCGAGCGTGGGTGTCAGCTTGTACCCACTGGACGGTCAGGACTCGCAGACCTTGTTGAAACACGCCGCGGTAGCCAAGAACGCCGCGATGAAAACAGCGACGGATTCCGCTCTGTGTTTTTACAGCGACGAGATAGACGCGTCTTCGAGAAGGCAGATTGAACTCGAAACCGACTTGCAACACGCAATCGAGAATAGAGAGCTTGTTTTACTTTTCCAGCCCAAAGTAGACCTGGTCAACGGGTCTATCAAAGGTTTTGAAGCGCTGCTGCGCTGGCACCACCCGCAGCGGGGCTTGATCCCTCCAACGGCCTTTATCCACATCGCCGAAAAAACCGGATTCATTCACCGGCTGAGCAGCTGGGTTGTCGTCTCAGCCTGTCATCAGATACGCAGCTGGAAAGAACAGAATTTGGGCGACGTGCTGATCTCCGTCAATCTGTCCCCCATCGAATTCAAAAACAAAATGTTGTCAGAACGCATCCTGACGGAAGTGACGCGCCTGGGCATCAACCCCAGCTGCCTGGAGGTGGAGATCACTGAGTCCATCGCGCTGGACAACATGGACTCCGCCATCGAGACGCTCAATGCCCTGTCGCAAAAGGGCATAGCTGTGTCCATCGATGACTTCGGTACCGGCTTTGCGTCCATGAGTTATCTGCAGCAGCTGCCTCTGGACAAGATAAAAATCGACCGCTCCTTTATTCAGAACATTCTGGACAAGCAAACAGACGCGGCCATCGTCAGCGGGATGATCAACCTCGGCCACTCCCTGGGTCTGGAGGTGATAGCTGAGGGCATAGAGAACGTGGAGCAGATGCGATTTCTACAAGACCTGCACTGTGACCAGATACAGGGATATTTGCTGGGCCGACCGATGAGCCGCCAAGACGCCGAGTCCCTGTTGCGGGACCCCAGCTCGATCAGCAGACAAGTCGTCAGGAACAACGCCCACGCGGAATCGGGTGTCTACGGCCACTTGGGCACTGACCTCAATCTTGTCAATCATTTGCCCTAAGCGGCAGCTTCCACGATTGGGTGTCGCTCAGAATATTCGGTAACCGCTAAGAAACAACGTAGCGACTCACGGCACCACGAAGTAGAACAACAGCAGTGGCCAGGGAAGGCAAATCTCATGTCAAAATCCAATAAGCGCGCAGTCATTGAAATGCTGGAGCCTCGCGTTCTCTATTCTGCGGATCCGCTCAGCGTCATCTTCGAGCTCAATACAGAGTCAGATGAAGCTGAAGAGCGCCGGGCTCAGCCAGTCGCTGTGTTTGACAGCGCCAGTGTTGAAAAGCTAAGCACCAGCCCGGCCCCCAGTCCACACACTGCCGCTGAAGAGACAACGGTGCTGCACGGCAACGCTGCCGCGCGAGAATCCGCGATTGAGCTAGTATTTGTGGATACAAGCACCGAGCACTATCAACGCACACTCGATCAAATCCACGCCGCCACTGGCAGTGAGACGACACTTGAAATTGTCTTTCTGCAGAACACCAGCTCGCACGCTGCAAGCATTGATCAAGCGCTGCAAAACTACCGGCACATCGAACACATTCACGTCATCGCTGAAGGCTTCGACGACACAGACAGTTTGAACACTGCCCTGCAGAAACCCTTCGAACCGGGCCAATCCGCAACACAACAGGACGCCTTGAACACAGCTCAGCCCGGCGCCCTGGAAATCTCTGTCTACGGCTCGTCTGGCTATTCCTCGCTGTTGGAATCACCGCCTGAAAGCCGCATCGCTGACACTGCCGCTACTCCGGTCAAGCACCGCATCGAAGCCGACGGCGGCACGGTACAGACGGCTGCCGCCCGCACGGGACAGCCAGATAACACTGAGTCAAACACCCTAGCCACCGCCGTAACCACTCTGCCCGGCAGTGGTGCCGAGCCCGCGGCCGAAGACCTGATTGAATCACACGCGGCCTTCAAGCAGGCGCCGCCGGACAATACGCAGTCCGCCGATCTGTCCAGTGGCATCACCCTCAACAGCGAGGGCAACAACAGCTACCTGTTGTCGGATGCCCCCCTCATTGCTGGGCTCAGTGAACTCACAGTGGAATTCACATTCTCCGTGCACGAGGTCGTTGCCGAGAACATCCTTGTTTCCTACGCGACGGCAGGGTATTCCAATGAGTTGTTTGTCAACATTCGTGACACTGGCTCGATTTACATCCACATCGCTGACAGCAGTTCATTGGTATCCAATGAGGACTATTCTTTCCTGCTAGACGGTGAACCACACCATTTGGCGCTGACGTGGGTGAGCAATAACGCGCTCAGCATCTACGCTGACGGCGAGCTCCGTGACACCCTCTATGACATAGATTCCGATCCGACGATTGACGCGGGCGGGGAACTGCTCTTTGGCCAAGAGCAGGATTCCGTGCTGGGCGGCTTTGACCCAGCACAGCAATTCCGTGGCACCTACTATGACATACGTCTCTGGTCAGAGGCGCTCTCTGCCGCCGAGATAGCGCTCAACGCAGACCACAAGGTCGACCCCGCTTCCGCGCCTGCCTCACTGCTGGCGAATTGGCAGATGCAGGGCATCAGCGATTCGGGCCAAATACTGGACAGCATGGGCTCTAGCCACTTGAGTATCGGCTCTGTGACCGAGCCAGGCTTCACCCAGGACTCACCGTTTGCCGCGCTCAGCGTGTCCGATAGCGCCGTCGCTGGGACCAGCGTGTCATTTGTCCAGTTGGCAGAACCCTACGTTGAAGATATTGTAGAAGACGGCCGCCTGCTGAATGCAGCCGAGCCCGCAGCACAGCTTGACACCTACCACGCCAACGGATCAGGCTCGGGCAACCAGCTCGGCGCATGGAGCGTCACCAGCGGCAGCGTTGACCTGTTTGGCATTGGCTACGCTCAGTCCCCACTGGGGGGGCGGGTGATCGATCTAGACGGTGACGGACCGGGCACTGTGTCTCAGGCTATCGACACAGAGGCGGGCAAGAGCTACCAGATTGTGTTCGCCCTGAGCGGCGACTTCAGTGCCGGGGATGTACAAAAATTGATCCGTGTGAGCGCTGCTGGTACCTCCCAAGATTTTTCACTGGAGGAACCCAATGAATGGCACTGGGGCCACCCAAACAGCTTCGCCGGTCAGTCCATGAGCTTCACCGCCAACAGCGCAAGCACCACCCTGAGCTTCGAATCACTGGGCTCTGCCAATAACGCCTGGGGTGCCATGATCGCGGACATCCAGGTAATAGAAATACCCGCAGCCATCAGCACCCTCTTGGCTGCTGACAGCGCCCTCACTTATGACGCCGGCACCAACAAGTTCTACAAATACGTGCACGATGACATCGAGTGGAACGATGCGCTGCTGGCGGCTAACAACACCTTTCTCAATCAGACAGCGGGTCAGCTGGTGCGCATTGAATCCGCCTACGAAAACGCCCTGGTACACAACTTAACGCCATCGAATGAAAGCACCTGGATCGGTGCCAGTGATCAGGACGTTGAGGGGGATTTCAGGTGGTACGAAGGCACCACCGCGACGGACCTATTCTGGCAGGGCACAGTTTCTGGCAGCGCCCAAAACCACTACTACAGCAACTTCAGCATCACGCAACCAAACGGCTTACTCAGCGCCAGCTTTGTATATATGGATGACAATTCCGCTGAATGGCGCGATACCTCATCGATCGGCGACAGAACCTACGTAGTGGAATGGGACGCCTCCGCGGTGCTCAATCAACTCACCTACAGCATAGCTGATCCCTCGGCCAATTTTGACATAGACGCGAGCAGCGGGGAGGTTTCGGTCGCGGCCTCCAATTCGCTGAACCATCAAAACAATGATTTCCACGACGTGGATGTGTCCGTGAGCAACGCAGCTGGCGCCGTCACCGTGCAAACGCTGCGCATCGACGTCACGACCTTCAATGAGCCACCCGTTGCGACGGGAAACACCGTCAGCACAAATGAAGACCAGAGCCATAACTTCAGCGTAGCGGAGTTTTTGTTCACGGATGGGCAGTCGGACCCGCTGGCCTCCGTTACGCTGACAAATTTGCAGCTGCAGGGCGGCACCCTGACACACACGGCGGGCTCAGTGAATGTGACTGAGGCCATGACCATCACTGCGGCTCAGCTCACGGGGCTGCTCTACACGCCGGCCGCCGACAACCACACGGACGCCAGCTTCGACTACAGCGTCAACGATACGCACAGCGGCTCGGTGTCGGCGACCATGGACATTGAGATCAACGCGGTCAACGATGCCCCAACGGGCACCGACAACACCATCACGGTCAATGCCGACGGCAGCTATGTGTTTAGTCTTGCGGATTTCGGTTACAACGACAGTGACAATCACAATTTAATGCAGGTATGGTTCACGTCCTTGCCCGCCGATGGGGATCTGCTCTACTACGGCTCAACCTTTACCGCAAACAATTGGGTATCAGCCTCAGACATCGCCAGTGGCACGCTCAGCTATGTCCCTACAGCGGACACAGCAGGGCAAAACTACGCCAGTTTCAATTTTCAAGTGCAAGACGATGGCGGCACAAGCAACGGCGGCGCCAGCAAGGCCGTTGATGAGAACACCATCACCATTGATGTGGTGTCTCTTAATCAAGCGCCGCAGATCATGCACAGCTACGGGCCGGCCCAAGCCTTCATCAATGAATTCCATTATGAGAATATCGGTGCGGACGCGGATGAATTCATTGAAATCGTGGCCCCCACCGGCACCGATCTCAGCGGCTGGTCGCTGGTCTTCTACGACGGCAGCACCGGGCTAAGCTACGACACACGGCCGCTCAGTGGCATCCTGAGCGAGCACAGCAACGGCTTTGGTCTCCACTTGGAGAGCTTTTCCGATGACACGATATTGAACGGAAACGGCGGCATCGCACTGGTCAATGCCAGCAACTCGGTGCTGCAGTTCCTCAGTTATGGTGGCTCGTTTACCGCCACAAACGGCCCCGCATCGGGTATATCGAGCACAGACACTGGCGTGCAGGAGAACGCGGCGACACAGCTCGGACACTCCCTGCAAGCGAGCGGTCCGCTGGACGCACTGACGTGGACCAGCGACACCGCACACACAGCGGGCAGCATCAACACTGGGCAGTCCTTCCACCCCGCGCCAATTGGTGCAGAGACAATGCAAGAAGACACGAGCCTGGTTTTCTCCGCGGCCACGGCCAATGCACTCAGTGTCAGCGACAGTGACGCAGCGGCCGGTGATCCAGACCCTTTGAAAGTGACCTTGTCCGCACAACACGGCAAACTGATCATCTTCAACACCGCTGGTTTGACCGGCGTTGTCGGCAACGGCGCCAGCCAGGTCAGCTTCAGCGGCAGCGTCGCCGAGATCAACGCGGCGCTTGAGGGCTTGCAATACACGCCCTTTGAGCACTACAACGGCGATGATGTCATCACCCTGCTGGTGGATGATCAGGGCAACACCGGCGGTCCGGCAGAGACAGCGAGCGCCGCGGTTGCCGTTAGCATCAGCGCCGCAAATGACGCCCCAACCTTTAACGCTGGGACAGGTTTTCTCAGCCATGCCTATGCACCTCTCTACAACAGCGCGGTGGATGTTGCCCTGCAAGCGGACGGCAAGTACCTGGTATTGGTCGCGGCCAATACCGCGGCGTCCGGGCAGAACATCGACTTTTTTCTCTCGCGTGTGCACCCGGATGGCAGCCTCGATCTGAGCTTTGGCAACAACGGCACCATCGACGCGGGCATCAACGGCAACAATGAGACACCCAAGGCGATCACAGTGCTCGATGACGGCAGTATTCTGATCTCCGGCGCCTACATACCCTCGGGCTCGACCTTAGTGGGCGCGGTGATGCACATCAACAGCGACGGCACACTCGACACCGCCTTCGGCGCGGGTGGTCTGGCCTCCGTGACGCTGCCGGGCTCAACCGCCACCACGATCAATGACATAGAAGTGCTGGACGACGGCGGTATCATCCTAGCGGGCCATGCAACCGTGGGCGGCGATAAAGCAGCCTTTGTCGCCCAGCTGCAGCAGAACGGCAGCCTGGACACAGCCTTCAGCACCGACGGTTTTGAAACCTTCACCGCGGCCACCGGCGACAGCCGGTTTAACGCCCTCAGCGTAGATGCCGCCGGCGTGGTGTATGCCGTGGGATCATCAGACGACGACCTCCTCATAGCCAGTTACGCCGCGGACGGCAGTTTAAACACCACCTTCGACGTGGACGGCGTCAAAATAATCGACATAGGCACAGCGCTCGCTGTGCCCAGTGGCATTGACTACGCGAACACAATACAACTGGACGCAAACGACAATCTGGTCATTGGTGGGTACACCAACAGCAGTGGCAACGGCGACTCCCTTGTATTGCGCATGGACAACACCGGCGTGCTGGACACCGGCTTCGGCTCCGGCGGCATAGTGGTGGTCGCCGTCGGTAGCCCCTACGAGGCACTCAATCAACTGCACATTCAGCACGACGGGAAAATATTGGCGACGGGTGATGCCTACAACGGCAGCAACAATGACGCCTCCGTGTTCAGGCTGATGCCCGATGGCAGCCTAGACACCAGTTTTCACGGCGACGGCATTTTGCGCGCGGACTTCTCTGGTTTCACCGATTCATCCGCTGCCCTGCTCGTCGATCACGACGGCAACATCGTGATCGTGGGTCGCACCGACACCAACGGCAGCGGTAACAGCTTTATCGCCAAATACAACCCCGAGGGTGAGTTACACCGCGGCTTCATGCCGCAGAGCACCACGGGCAGCAGCGTCAGCTATACCGAAGACGGTAGCCCCACCGTGTTGGAGAGCAGCGCCGAGATATTCGACGCCGAACTCAGTGCGCTGGATAATTTCAACGGCAGCTCAATTTCACTGCAGCGCGCAACGGGCGCCCACGTGGACGATGAATTTGTCGCCAGCGGCAGCGTCGCGGCCCTGCTGCAGGGTGGCGACATCGTGGTTTCAGGCACGGTCATTGGCACGGTTGACCAAAACAGCGGCGGCACACTCGCGCTCAGTTTCAACAACAGCGCCAGCAATGCCCTGATGAACCAACTGCTGCAACAAATCGCCTACCAGAACAACAGCGAAACAGCGGATGCAGTGCTGCAAATCGACTGGATTTTCAGTGACGGCAACAGCGGCGCGCAGGGCTCAGGCCCCGCATACCAAGCGCTTGGCAGCACCTCGGTCAGTGTCAGCACCGTCAACGACGCGCCACAGATCACATCAAACGGCGGCGGGCCGAGCGCGGCGATCAGCGTGCTCGAGAACACCACAGGGGTCACGACCGTCAGCGCCAGCGACCCCGATTCAGCCACCCTCAGCTACACCATCAGCGGCGGCGCTGACGCCGCGGCCTTCACCCTAGACGCCAGCACTGGGGTGCTGAGCTTTATCACCCCGCCCGACATCGACAACCCCGTCGACAGTGACGGCGACAGCCAGTACCTATTGCAAGTCAATGCCGACGACGGCGCTGGCGGTGTGGACACACAGGCGATCACTGTCGATGTGCAGGACGGCAGCGAGCCCCTGCAACTGGCGGCACCGGGCACAGTGACCACCGATGAGGACAGCGCGGTGGTCTTCAGCACGGCGAACGGCAACAGTGTCCGTGTGATAGAGGAAGGCCCAGTAGACCGCTTGATCGAGACGCTGATATCGGTACAAAGCGGCAGCCTGACACTGGCACAGACTACGGGCCTGAGCATCATTGAGGGCAGCGACGGCAGCTCGAGCATTCGCTTCCAGGCGACCGCAGACGCGAGCAACGCGGCACTCGATGGCCTGCGCTTCGACCCTGTGCCAAATGCCACTGCAGATGTGTCACTGTCCATCGACAGCCGCTTCGCCGCGTCGGAATTGCTGGGTCTCTACAGCTTTGACCAGGGCGATGCCTCGGCCCAGGGCACGGCATCCAGCCTGCACGACGGGCTGCTGAACAACGACGCCGCGGTGGTGACGGATGCGCAGCGCGGAGAGGTCTTGTCCCTCGACGGCAACAGCGATTACGTGCAGATCAATTCGACCTTTGGCCAGCCCGCCAACCTCACTTTGAGCGCTTGGGTGAAATACAGCAGCGCCGGCGCCAACGGCGGCGAGATTCTGTCCATCGGCGACGACGTCGCCATCCGCGTAGACGATGGCTTATACGGAGTGAGCGCCTTCTTCTGGGACGGCAGCAGCTACCAATTCCTCTCCACCAGCGAGAACATCGCTGACGACCAATGGCACCACGTCGCACTCAGCTTCGACGACAGCAACAACACACAGACTCTCTACATCGATGGAGAAATCGCCGACAGTGCAAGCTCGACCCAGCCGATTGGCTACGGTCACGGCTTTGCGCAGACAACCATCGGGACACACGCCAGCCTCGGCACCAGCGCCTACGATTTTAACGGCCTCATCGACGACGCCAGCGTGCACGGCCGCGCCCTCAGCCACGATGAAATCGTGCAGCTGGCCCAACAATCCGGCCACGCTCAGGCCAGCACCCTCATTCAAATAGACGCGGTCAACGACCTGCCCGTCGCGGGTGCCAACACGGTGCCGCTCACTGAGGACCAAAACTATCAATTCAACGCGGGAGATTTCCCCTTCAGCGACGTCGAATCCGATGCGCTGGTATCGATCACCCTGGACAACTTGCAGCTGCAGGGCGGCACACTCAGTCATTCGGCTGGCAGCGTGGTGCTCAGCAATGGCATGAGCGTCACGGCGGCACAGCTGGCCACGCTGGTCTTTTCCCCTACGGCCAACAGCAGCGTCGACGCCAGCTTTGATTTCGCGGTCAATGACGCGGACAGCGGCACATCCTTCGCCACGCTGCTGCTGCAGATCATCCCGGTCAATGACCCCCCAGTGGCGACGGGCAACACCGTGCTCACGGACGAGGATCAGCCCTACGATTTTAGCGTCGCGGATTTCAGCTTCACTGACATAGAAAATAATGCACTGCAATCCGTCACGCTGAGCAATTTACAGCTGCAGGGCGGTACGCTCAGTCACAGCGGTGGCAGCGTGCTGGTCACTGATGGCATGAACATCAGCGCCGCGCAGATCAGCGACCTGCGCTTCAGCCCCGCAGCCAATAACAACACAGACGCCAGTTTCAGCTACGCGGTCAACGATGCGGACGGTGGCGCCGTCTCAGCCACCCTTGTGATTCAAGTCGACGCAGTCAACGATCCCCCCGTGGCAACAGGCAACACCGTGTCCACCCTGGAAGACCAGAGCTACCTATTTTCTGCCAACGATTTTTTGTTCACAGACCAGGAATCAAACCCGGGCATATCCGCCACCCTGTCGAACCTGATGCTCCAGGGCGGAAGCCTGAGCCACAGCGGCGGCGCCGTGAACGTCACCGAGGGCATGACCCTCAGCGAGGCTCAACTGGATGACCTGCGCTACACGCCGGCGCCGAACAGCAGCGCCAACGCCAGCTTCGACTACGCGGTGAACGACGCAGACCCAGGCGTGGTCACGGCTGCGATGGTGGTGCAGGTCGACGCGGTCAACGACCCACCCGTTGCAACGGGAAACACAGTGATCATGCACGAGGATCAAAGTTACATCTTCAGCGCCAGTGACTTTTTGTTCAATGACGTGGAATCAGATGCGCTGGTCTCGGTCACGCTGACAGACCTGCAATTGCAGGGCGGCAGCCTCAGCCACAGCAGTGGATCAGTGACCGTCAGTGCGGGCATGCTCATCAGCGCCGCTGAGCTCCAAGATCTAACTTTTGTACCCGCTTTGCACAGCAGTGCAAACGCCAGCTTCAGCTACGCGGTCAATGACGCGGACAGCGGCGCTGTGACAGCCACGCTCGCGATACAGATCAACGCCGTGAACGATCGGCCCGTGGCCACAGGCAACACCGTCAGCACGGTAGAAGACCAGGCCTATGCGTTCAGCGTCAGCGACTTTTTGTTCAATGACGCGGAGTCGGATCCGCTGGCCTCTGTCACCCTGACAGACTTGCAACTGCAAGGCGGCACCCTCAGTCACAGTGGAGGTGCGGTGCAGGTCAGCGACGGCATGCTCATCAGCGCGGCGCAGCTCGCGGATCTAACATTCAATCCCGCGGCGAACAGCAACGCCAATGCCAGCTTCAGCTACACGGTGAATGACGCCGACAGCGGCGTGGTGTCCGCCACATTGGATATACAAGTGGACGCCCGCAATGACCCGCCCGTCGCGACGGGCAACAGCGTCAGCATCTTTGAGGACAACAGTTACGATTTCACCGCGGTGGATTTCCCGTTCAGCGATGTCGAATCCGATAATTTGGCATCGATCACTGTGCACAACTTGCAGTTAAGCGGCGGTACGCTCAGCCACAGCGGTGGTACAGTGCAACTCAGCGACGGTATGACGGTCTCTGCGGTTGAGCTGATGGACCTGCGTTACACCCCCGCGGCAAACAGCAGCGCGAACGCCAGCTTTGAATACGCGGTCAACGACGCGGACAACGGCGTTGCAACCGCGACACTGGCAATTGAAGTCAATGCGGTGAATGACCGGCCCGTGGCTACAGGCAATACCGTCAGCACCCTCGAGGACCAGCCCTATGTCTTCAGTGTTGCCGACTTCTTGTTCATCGACGTGGAATCAGATGCACTGGTGTCGGTCACGCTGAGCAACTTGCAACTGCAGGGCGGCAGCATGAGCCACAGCAGCGGCTCGGTGTTGGTCAGCGAGGGCATGCAGATCAGCGCGGCTCAACTGGCAGATTTAACTTTCAGCCCCGCGGCGAACAGCAGCGCCAACGCCAGCTTCAGTTACGCGGTTAACGATGCGGACAGCGGCGTCATCGCCGCCACCCTCACGGTCCAGGTCGATGCGGTCAACGACGCGCCTGTGTTCACCTCCTTCAATGGGCTAGCGGCCGCGACCGCATCGCTTGCAGAAAACACCCTGCACGCCGCCGACTTCAGCGCCCAGGACGTGGACTCCGTCGGCGCGCTCAGCTTTGCCATCAGCGGCGGCGAGGACGCGGCCCTGTTCACCCTGGACCCAAGCAGCGGTTCACTGCATTTCATTGAGGCGCCCGATTTTGAGGCAGCAAGCGATCACGGCGCCGACAATCGCTTTCAACTCGATGTATCAGTTGCCGACAGCGAGGGCGCGCTGAGCACACAGAGCCTCAGCCTAGATCTGCTCGACCAGAACGAGGCCCCCACACAACTGACACTCTCCAACTCGACGCTAGAGGCCCTGACCGATACAACGGGTGGCTTTGCGGTGGGTGATCTCAGCGCCTCAGACCAAGACCACGCCGATACCCTTAGCTTCAGCCTGGTGGGGGGGGCTGACAGGGCGTTGTTCACCCTCGCCGGATCATCCGCCAATACCTTGCTGCTAGACGACGGCGTGGTGCGGCAGAGCCTGCAGCCAAGCTATCAGGTGATAATACAAGCCACCGATGCCGGCGGCCTGTCCACCCAGCAGAGCTTCAGCGTGACCATCGCGCCCGAGCCCAGCAGCACAGATCCAGCTATCCCGCCCCATACCGTAGATTTCAGTGCACTCTTCCCCGGCACCGAAACCGATCCTTTAGCGCCGCTCAACAACAGCGCTAGAGCAGGGCCGGATACGACGGCGCAGCTCACGCCTATACAGCACACAGTGGCAGTGGATAAAGCGGTCCAGCAAGAGACAAAAAAGGACACTGCTGCCGGGCTGGTGAACAGATTGCAGCCCTTTGCGGTGCATGAGCTCGCGGCCCTGGCCGGGGAGCTCAATCTTGTGGAGCATAACGAGAGAGCACTCCCTATCGACGGCCGCGGGCATGCCCCACTGAAGACACTGGACCTGCGCCTGCTGACATTAAACAACGTGGATATCCCGCGGGCCCTGCCCTTGCAAATCGCCACGGTGTTGCATAACCCGATATTTTTAGAAGAGTTAGAACGCATGTCATCAGCCTTGGACAGCGCGTTTGAAGAGGACAAAAAACGGGATCAATTGATGGCGGAGATATCCTCCAGCATTTCGATCAGCCTGACGGCCGGCTTTGTCAGCTGGATGTTGAACAGCGGCACCTTGATAACAGGCTTGTTATCCACCCTGCCCGCTTGGCGTCAGTTTGACCCCTTGCTCATACTGACCGCGGGCCGGAAACGGCGCAAAGAACTGCCACCGGAAACAGAGCAGGAAAAGAAGGTATCGGCGATGTTCGAACGCTGAGCGGCCACAGCACCGACTCCCTGCTGTTCGCGCCACGAGGCGAAAGGATAGTATCATCGACTCTAGCGGCCGACGCGCTCGTCAAAGTCTTGTTGATATCGAGTGCTAGCCATCCGAAAGAAGGCATTCCCATGGTCAAGATATTTGTCACTATTGCATTGCTAGCACTGAGTTCGAACCTGCACGCCGAGGCGGGCGGCCCGGATTATTGGCAGGTCACCGGCATTGACGCCGGGGATGAACTCAACATGCGCCGCGGCCCATCCGTGCAATTTGGCATCAGCCATAAATTGGCGCACGACACGGCCAAGCTGCTCAATCTGGGTTGTTACCCTGACTTTTCGATCGGTGAATGGGAGCAACTCAGCGCCAAAGAACGCAAGCTGTCCTCGGACATGCGCTGGTGCCGAGTGATGTTCAAGGGCCAGACCGGCTGGATCTTCGCGCGCTATCTCCAAGAAGACTGACCCCTTGAGGAACCTGCAATGGCTTTGACACTGGCATTTGACGTCTACGGCACGCTGATCGACACCCACGGCATCGTCGCCTCACTGCGCAACATGGTGGGCGACCAGGCGCCGTTGTTCTCACAGACCTGGCGCGCCAAGCAGCTCGAATACACCTTCAGGCGCGGACTCATGCAGCAATATCAGCCTTTCACGGTGTGCACCGCGCAGGCGCTGGACTACTGTTGCGAGCATCTCAAACAGCCGCTCAGCGCCCGGCAACGACAGACCCTGCTGCAGCAATACAGCGCCCTGCCTGCATTCGACGACGCCGGGGCGGGCTTGTCCGCGCTGCGTGCGGCGGGCCACAGTCTGTACGCCTTCTCCAACGGCACCGAAGCCGCTGTGGACACCGTGCTGAACGCCGCGCAGCTGCGGCGGCCCTTCGCAGGCATCGTCAGTGTGGATGATGTCCAATCCTTTAAGCCCGACCCCGCGGTGTACCGCCACCTGCTCAGCCGCACAGGCAGCGCAATTGATACCACCTGGCTGGTCTCCAGCAATGCTTTCGACGTGATCGGCGCGATGAACATTGGCCTGCAGGCGGCCTGGGTGCAGCGCGACAAGGACACCGTGTTTGACCCCTGGGGCGTTGAGCCCACCTTAACCGTGACGGACTTAAACGAGCTGTTCGAGCGCCTTCCCGCCTGAAAACGGCCCGTATTCAAAGCGGCGCCTGAGACCCCCAAGAGGGGCCGTGCAGATCAGACTCTGCAGGCCGCTGCACCGGTAGGTGTAAGTGTAAGTGTAGGTGTAGGTGTAGGTGT
>JAWSVD010000198.1:0-4900 GCA_033852095.1 Granulosicoccaceae bacterium
ATCCGCCAGTAGATCTTCCACTCACTGGCCTTGTCCATGCGCGCAGCATCCAGTATCTCATCGGGAATGGTGAGCATGTACTGCCGCAACAGGAACACCCCGGTCGGCGTCGCGGCCCCAGGGATAATCACTCCCCACAGGGAATCGATCAAACCCAGCTCCCGTGTCACCATAAACAACGGCACCAACACCACTGTCTGCGGGATCATCAATGTGGCAACCACCAGCGCCAGCACCACGTTGCGCCCGCGAAACTCATACTTTGACAAAGCAAAGGCTGCCATGGAGTTGACGATCAACATGATCAACGTGGACATCACCGTGATGAAGCTGCTGTTCCACAGGAAACGCATAAAATCGAAGCGCTCAAAGAGGCTGCGGTAGTTCTCCGTGGCAAAGTGCAGTTTCTCGACCGCCACCCGCTCTTTGAGTTTTATTTTGAGCAGTTCAGTGGGTGCATCCGGTCGTACCACTTGAGAGACAATGCCCAGGCGCCGTACTTGTACCACGCGCTCGCCCTTGAACTCGCCGGCGATGACATCAAACACGGGCAAGGGATTTTTGTGCCCCTCGAGCATCATCGTCTCCTGCGCGTAGGGCAGAAAACGCGGCGGAAAACGCTGCAGCTCCGCTTCGGTCTTGAACGAGGACATCAGCAACCACAACACCGGGCCAAACATCATCAACACACCGAGGAACAAATAGCTGTAGGTGCACCAGTCGGTCCAGTGCAACTTGCCATTGCCATCGCCGCGCGTGCGGCTCAGGAATTGCCATACTCTAGCCATTGACGTTTCTCCTGTTGGCCCAAAACTGCAAGGCTGTCAGCATCACCAGCACAAGCGCAACCAATATGGATGCAGCGGCCGCCGGCCCAAACAAGCGCGGCGCACCTGCAAAGCCTGTCTCGTAGACGTATTGAATGATCAGGGTTGTGGCGGAACCTGGGCCACCCCCTGAGAAGGCATACACTTCATCAAATGTCTGCACGCCCTTGATCAGCGCGAGCACCATCACCACCAGCATGGTCGGCATCAGCAGCGGCAAGGTGATGCGCCTGAAGGTGCGCCAGGGGTTAGCAGCATCCATCAGTGCCGCCTCGTAGACATCCCGTGGGATCGCCTGTAAGCCGGACAATAAAATAAGGGTATAAAAGCCCATGTGTGCCCAGACGGACAAGAACACCGACCAAAAAAATGTCCAGTGACGATCGAGCATCCAGCGCACGGGTTCAATGCCAAAACTGCCCAGTGCCGCATTGGCCAGACCATCGGTCTGCAAGATCCACTTCCAGACCAGCGCCACCACCACGGGTGAGAGCAACACAGGGAAAAAGAAAACGCTGCGAAAGAAACCGCGCGCTCTAATGTTTCGGTTCAACAGCAACGCCGTGAGCAGCGCAAAGGCCACCATGAACACCACTTGCAAACTGACGAACCACAGCGTGTTATGAACCGCACGCCAGAAAAAGTCATCCCTACAGCTGTTAGGGTCTAGGAAGTTTTCGCAGCTCGCCAGGGACTCAAAGTTGCTCATGCCCACAAAGCTGCGGTCACCCAACAAAATCTGATCGCTGCCCGTCAGCGAGTAGGCAAAATTGAGAATGAGAGGTAAAAAGGCAAACAGCGAGAACAGCACAAGGTTGGGCATCAAAAACACCCAAGCCAATTTTTGAACACCCAGGCGTCGCTGTAAATACAGCATCGGGTATTCGATCACTCTCATCAAGACGCCAAGCAAACGCGACATAGTGAGCTCCTAGAAATACATGAACCACCTCCCGGCACGACTGGCGAGAGACTGGACTTAAATCGGGAAAAGGCGGACAGGCCCAAATGGGGCCCGCCAGCAGACAATATTTTTTGATCTCACCGGTGCCGGCAGACGTAGATGCCGACGGGGCAGCATTGATCAGTTCAAAGCTGCCCACGCCGGGTTAGAATGTTTACTTCGCCTCTTCCAGCGCCTTCGCCAAATCGTCCTTGGCGCGCTCCATTGCCTCATCTACAGTCATCTCACCGGCGATGGCCTGAGAGATGCGCGTGAGTGAGATGTTGAACATCGCGCGGTTGTTGCTGTAGCCCTGGTACTGATAGGCGACAGGCGAGATGTTCGCAACCTGAGCACCCCATGCATTCAGAGCCGCAGCAGCCGCTGTTGATGCACCGCCGTACTCCACGCCCTTGGCAGCCACAGCTGCATGGGCGGGAATGTTGCGCGTCTCAGCAGTCAACTCAGCGTAGTTCGCTTCCTGGGCCAAGAAATCCAACACCTTGGCGACAGCCTCAGGCTGCTTTGTAGATTTGAAACCCACGATTCCTGATCCGCCAGGCATACCGGAACATCCACCGGGTCCACAAGGTGAACCCACAACCTGCCAATCAAAGGCGTCGCCGATGTTCTTGTCAAACTTGCCCACCTGCCAACTGCCGGAGTAGTAGTACACCAACTGACCGCTGATGAATTCTTGCGAGGCATCTTGATAAGCAGTGCCGCCCTTGCCACCCCAGACCTCGGGTGCCATGGTGCCCTCCTGGTTCCAAGCGACGAACTGCTTCACGTAGTCGGTGAATCCCTCATCGACCAAGAAAGGCGTGCCGTCTTCGGCAAACATCTTTGCGCCGTTTGAGATCGCGGGACCAGCGATGCGGTGCCCTGATCGGTCCATCGCCATGATGTATTTGGTTTCTGTCGCCTTGGCCACCGCTTTAGTCGCCTCGACCCACTCGTCCCAACTCGCCTCAGCGCTGGGCACAGCCACTTCGGCTTGATCAAAGAGCGTGCGGTTGATGTAGGCGCCGGTGATGGTCAGCTGCGAGTGCACTCCGTAGATGCCTGTCTCGTCACCGCTGGGGCGGTACCAATTGAGGATATCGCCGAAAGTACTTTCCCAGTACTCTGCATCAACATAGGGGCTCACGTCCAAGTAATAAGAGGACAAGCCGCCCAAGTCCGTGACCTTGGCGATATCAGGGCCTGAACCCGCGGCCAACTGGATGGGCAGGTTCTCGAGAATGGCTTTGTAGGGGACATTGTCCACCACGACGTTGATGTCGGGGTTCGCCTCGTGGAATCGAGCCATCTGCGCTTCGATCACTTCACACTCATTCCCGTCAGAAGAGCACATAAAACGAAGGTCTTCTGCCGCAGCAACTGATGCAGCCAATCCCAGTGAGGCGACCATCGCCCTGCCCAGTAGATGTATTTTCTTTTGCATACTGTTCTCCATTCTTCTTGTGGTTAATTCCAGACAATCCAAGCTGAGCAAGCTGGGCGAGAACGGATCAGTTGCAGCCAATCTCTGCCCACCCGCCTAAGCTGTCGGTATCCAGTTTTGGTAAAACGGATCTTGTGCCGCCAACGGCAAACGCACAAAGCGGCTGTCGGCGTTGCTTTTATAAATAGCGCTGACCAACTCGATAGAGCGGCGCCCATCTTCCAGCGTGACTTCGCGCCCCGCCTTGCCTTGCAGCGAATCGGCGAGTGCATCCAAAAAGGCGGCGAAGCCGGTCTTCACCGCTTGGACCTGTGCGACGACCGCATCCACATCTTCCTGCTTCACCGGCTCACGGGCGCTGAAAGTCCAGGTGTCCGTCATCGGCGAATAAGGCGTGCTACCGCTCTCAGCGGTCAAGCCGGAAAAACAAAACCGCAACCGACTGGTATCAGTTGAGGCCCCTAATGTGATCGAGCTGGTGACCACCGCGCCGCTCGCCATGCGGAATACGATCGCAGCACAATCTTCGACTTCGATGTCATTGACGCGGGTTTCGGTGCTGGCGGCCAGCTCGGCCACGGGACCAAAAATAGTGCTCAGCAAGTCATGATTATGAATAGCGTGGCCCAGCACGGCGCCGCCTTGTTCGCCCGCCCAAGTGCCGCGCCACGGCACTGCGTAATACTCCGAATCACGGTGCCAGTGGGTCTCCATGCTCGCGGTGAGCGGCTTGCCCGCCAGGCCCGCGGCGATAAGCGCCTGCAATTGACTCATGGCCAGACCGTAGCGGTATTGAAAAACAGGAAACACCGATCGACCCGCCGCCGCCGCCGCCTTGGCGACCTTCTCCACATCGGCCAATGAGGTCACCAGCGGTTTTTCGCAGACAACGTGTTTCCCAGCTGCCAACACCGCCAAAACAGTCGGCAAATGCAGGTGCGGCGGCAGGCAGACATCCACCAGATCGATGCTGTCATCGGCCAGCACCTTATCCAGTTCCGACTCAACAGCGATGGGTTCGAACACAGCTGGCTCGGCGGCGATGACCTCGGCAGCCCTGTCCTGATCCAGATCACACAGCACTTTCACTTCGAAGCGCTCGGGCAGCGCCAGATAGCCCGTGAGGTGTTCGCGCCCAATGCCTGCGCCAACAATGGCGACCGTGATGCGTTGGCTCACGCCTGATACCCGGTATTTTCTTCAGCCATCAGCTGGGCCTTAATCGCCAACTCCATCACTTTCAATGCGTGCGCCTGCGGCATGGCGGTCTCGGTTCGGTTGGCGATATCATCCGCCAAACGCTGGTAATAAGGCCGACCCGCATCGCTGCAGTCGATTTTCTCGCAGCGATCGCCGTTCACCAAGAAGAGATGATCGGTACCATCGGCACCGGCGATGTCCACGTATTTGCGCAGCTCGATGTACCCCTCAGTACCCAATATGGTCAGGCGGCCGTCGCCCCAGGTGGGCAAGCCATCGGGTGTGTACCAATCAACCCGCACATAGCCGTGGCCATTTTCACTGCGCAGCGACATCTCGCCAAAATCCTGCAAACCCGCATCACCGGGGTTGGCATAATTTGCCACATTGGCCATGGTGATCTCGGCGTCGGTGGAGCCGGTGAAATACAAGAACTGATCGATCTGGTGCGAGGCAATATCACACAGAATGCCACCGTAGCTC